>JBDNFN010000207.1:0-64985 GCA_041689795.1 Fuerstiella sp.
CGACTCCCGCCTGTTTTCCTCCCCGCCGAAGATCCGCCATGCCACGACATCCTCACCAGACACCCGCCTTTTTCACAACAGACATTTCCCGCCGAAACATGCTGTCAGTTGCCGCGGCCGGTTTTGTGACATCAGTGTCTTCAGCCGGCTATGCGGCTCGCCAGTCAGCGGCCTTTGCTGTGGACGAAGTCAGAACGATCAGCCTGCAAACAGATCGTTATCACGGCTGGCCGACCTTGATTCGTCGAAAAAACGGCGAATTACTGGTGGTCTGCTCGGGCGGTCGGGAAACTCATGTGTGCCCGTTCGGCCGCGTCGAACTGATTCGCTCGTTTGATGATGGCCAGTCATGGACCTTCGCGCGCACACTACTGGATGGCCCCATTGATGATCGGGACGCGGGGCTTCTGGAAACTTCACGGGGCACACTGCTGGCGACAACCTTTACCTCTCTGGCGTACGAACCGGGCCTGCAAAAGGCAGTGGCGGCAGCACAGCAGGGCAGGCCAACCATGCCGGCGGACAAACTCGCACACTGGCAGGCGGCTCATGCCCGTATCGCCAATGGTGACCACAGCCGGCATCTCGGCTGCTGGATACTGCGATCCGAAGACAGCGGGCTGAACTGGTCGCCCGCCTATCGCGTGCCACTGAACAGTCCTCACGGCCCCGTAAATCTCAGCGACGGCCGCCTGTTTTATGCCGGCGTGGCGTTATGGGAACAGGATCGCAAAGTCGGCTTCAGCACTTCTGCGAACGATGGCAAAACGTGGAGCCCTTTAACCGCACTACCAACCCGCGTCGGCGACGATCACCGGAATTATCATGAACTTCACGCCGTTGAAGCGGCGGACGGTCGGCTGATTGTTCAGATCCGCAACCACAACGCGGCCAACACAGGAGAAACTCTGCAGACACATTCCAGCGACGGCGGCAAAACATGGGCCGAACCATACGCCATTGGAGTCTGGGGGCTGCCTTCGCACCTGCTGCGACTGGCCGACGATCGCCTGCTGATGACATATGGCCACCGACGTGCGCCGCTCGGCAATCAGGCGCGCATCAGCGAAGACAACGGACAGACGTGGTCAGAACCGCTGGTCATCTATGGCGACGCCGCTTCCGGCGATCTGGGATATCCGTCCACCGTTGAAGTTTCTCCGGGGCGGCTGGTCACAGTGTGGTATGAAAAGCTCAGCGACAGCCCTTTCGCGCAGCTGCGCATGGCAGCCTGGCGACTGACTTAAACCGAGCGGCGCGTAAGCGAACGACAGATCAGACCAGGGCCGGCGGCTGTGACTAAACCAGCTCCGGCATCGGCGTGGTCTTCTCAAGCAGGTACTGGGGCCGCCCGGTTAGATCGTGCAGTTTCACAGTCTCCGGATCAATCCCGAGGTGCCGATACAGCGTGGCGGTCACTTCGCTGAAGTGCACCGGACGTTCGGCGATTTCACCGCCCAGTCGGTCGGTGGCTCCAATCACATGCCCCGTGCGGAAACCGCCTCCGGCCAGCAGAGCGCCGCCAACCTGCGGCCAGTGATCCCTCCCGGCGTCTTTGTTGATGCGCGGCGTGCGACCAAACTCGCCCCAGGCCACCACGGCCACATCGTCCGCCATCCCGCGATTGTGGAGATCCTCGATCAAAGCCGACAGTCCCTGATCGAACTGCGGCAGATGGGTATTCTTCATGCCGTTGAAGTTGTCACTGTGAAAATCCCAGCGACCGAAGTTCAGCGTGACCACACGGCAGCCAGCTTCGACCAGTCGCCGCGCCATCAGGAAGTGTTCCAGGTTGCGAGGAGCCCCGTCCCCGAAGTTCTTGGAATCGCCTTTGCCGTAACGTTCAATCACTGACGCGGGTTCCTGCGAAATATCCAGAGCATCCGCCAGAGCACTCGACGTCAGAATATCAAACGCCTGCTGAGTCAGCATGTCCATACCTGCCAGCGTGCCGCTGGCATCGATATCGCGTCGAATGCCATCGATGCTGGTAAGCAGGGCTTTGCGATTATCCAGTCGTGATGTGTCGATGCCCTGCAGTTTCATGTCGTCGCGAGCGGGGCCGGACGGTCGAAACGCGGAATGCGCGACCCCCAGAAAACCAGGGTGCCCCGGGGAGCCATAGGGAGGATGGCCCGCATCCGGAGACAGCCCCACAAACGGAGGCACGGCTTCGTTGCGAGCGCCCAGTACTTTGGAAGTGACCGATCCCACAGACGGCCAGCCGCCCACGGGCTGGTTGGGTACCTTGCGGCCCGTGTAGCAGATAAACGAATCGTGAGCTCCGTTGGGCGAACCATACATACTGCGCACAGGCACGCACTTATCCATGATGCCCGCCAGTCGCGGCATGTGTTCGCAGATTTCGATGCCAGGCACATTCGTCGGAATCGGCCGGAAGGATCCTCGAATTTCGGACGGAGCATCCATCTTCAGGTCATACATGTCCTGATGCCCAGGAGCACCGCACATGTAGATCATGATGACGGCCTTCTTCGAATTCCGCAGCCCCGCCGCTTCTTCCGCCCGCAACAGCTGCGGCAGAGTCAGTCCGCCCACAGACAGGGCTCCCGCACGCAATATGTCGCGTCGTGAAACACCATCACAAAGCTGGCTGGCGCGTCTCGACAGCGGACGTCCGGTGATTGAAAGCATGGCGGGAACTCCGTTTCGCCAAACGTAATCTGTTCGGCGGCAGGAAAAGGGGTGGGCAAATATCGGTGGGAATATGTCCAAAAGCTTACCATAGACATCGGCACACTGGAATTATTCATTCAGAAAAATCATTTCCCCCCGGAAATTCCGGGCTAAGGCAGCCAATCTCACCGGCCAACGCAGGGTTTCCGCTTTGGGTCCGACATCAGGCGGCGATCGCGTCTGACAGTTGAGCAAACAACAGCTGCGATCGATCGTAGCTGCGGTCCGGCGTGTCGTGGCCGATTTCCGTTCGTAGATACAGCAGTCCGTACTCCCATGCACCGTGTTTGTCAGCGTCTTGTTCAGCGTTCGCTGGCAGCACAACAAAGTAGCGGCGTTACGCATTTTCGTGGCTACCGCTGCCAGTGATCGCTTCTTCGGTCCAACAACTCTTCAACGCCGCAAATGGCAGCGTCCAGCGGTCCAGTGGCCTTCGAATCGCAGTATTCTTTGAGGGCAATCAATTTGCAGGAATCCAAAGTCGTCAGACATCCCCGGCTTCATCCATTTCTCCCGACCAAACAATTCCACAGCTACCAGATCATCTTCCCGCCCACTTAACAAAGCCTCCGTCCGTCGCTGCATCGGCACCTTCGAAACACTAATCGCGTCGGCGTAACGGATGAACAGACCAATCTTAATCAGGTAGATAAAACCTGCCACCAATCCCGCAAACCCACCGCACCCGATCAGTGACCTGTGCAGTACGTCCAGCTCGTCCCACTGTCTGAACAAATAGATGCCCGCCACAATCGCACCGACCAGCAGCAGTGGCCCCAACCCGATGACCAGCTGAATGCCGATCTGCACGGGCGACAGAAGCTTCTTCTCTTCGCCTTCCTGGGATTCGGATTCCATAAATCCAATCACTCGCTCAGCATCCCGCTGCATATCATCTTTTATATTGACCCGCGTATCGCCATCGGGCGGATTTCAGCCGGAAAGACTGACAGCGAGATCAAGTCTGTACGGCACATTCGCCAGCGTGTCCAGCGAAACCCTGTACGGCACAACGACCAAAAATATGTCATCGCCATAATCAACCAGCATCTCACCGCTTGAATAGCTCCACTCCTCGGGACGCATCAGCTGAACCGCATCGACCGCGTCAAATTTAAAGGTCGCAGACCAGCCCTTCCCCGACGCACTAACGACGATAATTTCTGCGTTGGTCACCGTGACTTCGCGCTGGATATTGCGTTTATCCCAGAGTCACAAAACAGCCAGTGCGGCCAACGCACTGACGGCAGTGGCTCATGCCAGCGTAAACCGTCCGTTGTCGAAGAAGTATATCCCGGCCAACAGCAGGACGGCGACGAACAGAGCTAATCTAGGTCGCACGAACCAGCCGCACCACGTGCCAATTCTGTTCAGGAAGAACCACCGTTCGTACGCCGCAGGAAACCCGCGGCGTTCAAACCACGCTGACAATCCAGACGGTGGCCGACACATCGCCGACCGAAACCGACTTTGCCTGGCCGGCCGGCGCAGTGGCAAACTCAATTCCGTCCGCCAGCGTTTCTCCGCAGATGTAGTCGCCCCATTCGGCCACCATGGCCTGCACCAGATTGTTCTCCGAGTGATACTCTACACAAATCCGATCCTGAATGTGCAGATTGGCATCTTTGCGAAGCTGCTGCACCTGGCGAACAAAGTCTCGAGACATGCCTTTGCGCAGTAGGTCGTCTGTCAGCAACGTGCTGATCGCAATCTGAATGCCGCCTTCGTCGCTGCACACCCATTCGGCGGACTGTTCCGTGCTGATCAATACGTCGTCCGGCGTTAAGTCGATACTGTTGCCATCGATATCTACCGTCACGTTGGCGCCACGACGCAGCGGCCCCAGCACGGCGTCTCCCACTGCGGGCAGTTTCGTTCGCAGCAGCCCCAGCAGTTTGCCGTACTTCGGTCCCAGTGTTTTTAGATTCGGCTTGTAGCTGTAGCCCACAAGGTCATCCAGATTCGCCTGCTGGGTAACGCGTTCGATGTTAAGTTCTTCACGAATCACATCCGCCAGCTGAGCAATCGCGGACGCCGTTTCCGGGTCGGCGGACGCAAACTGAAGTTCTGCCAATGGCTGACGGACTCGCAGCGTGTTTTCTTCCCGCAGCTTGTGTCCCAGCTTCACCACCAGCTGAGCGGACGCCATGCGTTTGTTCAGCGCTTCATCCAGCAGCGTGGCGTCGGCTGTGGGGTAATCGCACAGATGCACGCTTTCCGGCAAAGCAGGGCAGCTGGCCGGTGGCGGTGACGGTGACGGTGACGGTGACGGTGACGCGGACGGTGACGCGGAAAGGTCGCAGGCCAGCACCAGGTTCTGATACATCCGTTCTGTCAAAAACGGAATACAGGGTGCCAACAGCTGACAGAGTTTCACCAGCACTTCGTACAGCGTTTCGTACGCCGCTGTCTTGTCCGTATCGCTCGCATCTTTGCTGCGCCAGAAGCGGCGGCGATTGCGGCGAATGTACCAGTTGCTGAGATCGTCAATGAACCCGGCCGCCGCATCACAAAATCCCGGAGCGTTGTAGTCCGCGAATTCTGTGTGAGCCGTGGTGATCAGTGTCTGCAGATTCGACAGTACCCAGCGATCAATTTCGGGACGGTCATTGATGGCCGTGAAACCGCCGGCAGTCTCTGCGGACGCCTGTCCGTGCTGAGTACCGGAAACCCGCATTCGCAATTCGTCGCTCGGCGAAAACCTATCGGCGATCGCATAGTCTACGAAAAACTTATAGCAGTTCCACAGTGGGATTAGAATTCGGCGGCGGGTTTCGTCGGCCGGACCGCTGGTGACCGTCGACGTGGGCACGCCTTCTTTCGTTTCACTGATCGGGCCTTCCGGAGTATTCAGCGTGATGGGTTTGTCGGGATGCCGAGTTCCAAACCGCAGATCGGTCGCCGGATTCTGAGCAAGGTACATCCAGCGCATGGTGTCCACGCCAAGCTGTTCGGCCGCTTCTTCAAACCAGATGGCGGTGCCGTCCGATTTGTGCATCGGACGGCCTTCTTCGTTCTGCACCAGACGATGGCCCAGCAGCGTGCGGAACGGTTTCTTTTCGTCGGCCGTGCGTTTGCCGTCCGGATCAAACATCATCATCGTCGACAGTGACAGCATACTGTAGAACCAGTTGCGGAACTGTCCCGGAAAACATTCCGTGACCAGATCCGCCGGATACCAGTCGGCCCAGTTCAGCGCTTCTGTGCTGTAACGCTGATTGAAGTTCATGGTGCTAAACGGCACGATGCCCGCATCCAGCCACGGATTGCCGACGTCTTCGATGCGCGTCATCAGATTGCCGGTCTTGGGGTTGCGAATCTTCACGCCATCGATCCACGGTCGATGAGGCGTATTCCCTTCGAAGCCCTCCCAGCCTTCGACGGCGCGTTCCTTCAGTTCCGCCAGCGAGCCCATGACTTCGAAGTCACCCGTTTCTTCCTCGACCCAGATCGGCAGCGCGAGTCCCCAGAATCGCTTCTTGGAAATCATCCAGTCACTCATGTTGGACAACCATTCCACTTCGCGATTCTGTCCGTCAATGCTGTCCGGCAGCCAGCGAATCTGACGCGTAACATCTTTGATTTCGTCGCGCCAGTCCATGTTGATGAACCATTCGTCCACCAGTCGGAAAACAAGTTCGTCACCCGTTCGCCAGCAGTGCGGATAAATGTGCGGATACGTTTCGGTGGCGACTAACAGCCCTTTTCCCTTCAACCGTTCAAACACCAGTTCAGCTGTTTCCGGAGCAATGGCTTCCCTGCCGGAGAACTCACCGAAAGCGTCGCCGTAAGTGCCATCGTCCTGCAGCGGGGCGATCACGGGCATGCCCACCGAAACTCCGATTTTGTGGTCGATGTCGCCGCAGCCCGGAGCCATATGCACAATGCCCGTTCCTTCACCAGCCACGACATGCGCGCTGCCGCGAGAATCTCGGCCGCCATCAATCACTTTGTGCCACTTGCAGCCGCAAACTCCCAGGTTGTTTTCGTCAACCGGGTAGCCACCATCCAGCTGCTGAGCTGGCAGATCGTCGAACGGGCCTTCATACGCCCAGCCAACCATGTCGGCGCCTTTGATGGTGCCCAGTTCTTCGAAACCGCCTTGCTCTTTAAAAATCTGAGCAATCGTTTTCAGTTTGCCGACGCCTTCCGGCCACTTCCATTCGGGGCGACCGAAGCCGTCTTTAAATTCCGACGCCAGGCGTTGGAAGTTCAGGTTATCTTTGGCGAAATAGTAGACGGCATCATCTTTGTTCGCCTTGAGCTTCACGTAGTCCAGATCGATATTCACCGCCGCGCCAACGTTGCTGGTCAGGGTCCACGGAGTCGTTGTCCAGATCAGCAGAAATTCGTGTTCGCGGTCCTTCAAGGGGAATCGTACAAACACGGATTTGTGCGTCGTCAGCTTGCGACCCTCGGCGATCTCCATCTGCGAATACGCGCTGCCACCGCGACCGGACCACGGCATCACATCATGGCCCTGATAAATCTTGCCTCGTTCAAAGCACTTCTTCAGGAAGTCCCAGATGGTTTCGTTGTTTTCGGTGCTGAACGTGAAATAGCTGCCGCCCCATTCCGGGTTACCAAGTTTTTCGACCAGCTGATGTGCCTTCGCGGTTTCCGTTTTTCCGCTGGGGGCCGTGATGGTCATCTGCGTGTCGGTGCCGAGGTGTTCGGCCATCGCGCGCAGCTGATCAGGATTGTCCCAGTCCATCCAGTACCCGAGTCGCTGAGACTGTTCCGTCTGTCGAGCGGCAAACTTCAACACGCGTCGTTTGCACTCGTTCACGAAATTGTCGATACCGTATTCGTACACGGCCGACTTTGTGCCCAGGCCCAGCTGCTTTTCGACTTCCACTTCGACCCACAGCCCCTGACAGTCGAAACCGTTCTGGTAACGCTGATCGTGGCCGGTCATGGCAAAGAAACGCTGGTAGGTATCTTTGTAAGTGCGGCCCCAAGCATGATGCACGCCCATCGGGTTATTGGCCGTGATCGGGCCATCCAGAAAGCTCCAGCGCTTCTTTCCACGGTTCTTTTCGCGAAGTTTGCGAAACGTGTCGTGCTGATTCCAAAAGTGCAGGACGGAATGTTCACCAGGAACAAAATTGCTGTCAGAAACGGGTTGGAACATTTGACTTTGCTGTATGAACGACGGCTCGAAAGCCAGTGAGTTAATTGAGAAGGTGTGATTCTAGTTGCCAGACTGACGAGTCGAAAGTGGCGACGCAAATTTACCGACCGAAATAGGCGGGAGTTGCTGACACAAAATGCCAGACCCGGACCGCGTGCCATCCGTCAGAGCTCGCAACGACGGGACAGGATGGCCGCTTGACGGGATTTCACAAAATAACGTTCGACGGCGATAGCGGTAAACCACCTGAGATAGCCCATCAAAATCAGATAAGTGGCAGGCGATTCCGGACAATGCCGTGACCATGGCATGGTCAGCCTCTTAAAGGTTTGTGCAGCAGGGCCAACGGATCAGGCCGCTTCGGGCCGGGCCGGGCCAATGGACTGCGACGCGCCTTTTGTCGTGCGTTTTTTCAGATCGAAAAGACCGAATATTTCCGTGGCGTTCATTCCCAGCGACACGTTGTCGTTGTCGCCGTCACCCAGAATCGCTTCTGCCAGCTCACGTTTTTCTCTCAACACCCTGTCGATGCGTTCTTCAATTGTGTCTTTGCAGATAAATCGAGTCACGATCACAGGGGCCGTCACGCCAATGCGGTGTGCTCGGTTAATCGCCTGATCCTCGATCGCCGGATTCCACCAGCGATCGTACAGGAAGACATAATGTGCAAACTGCAGGTTAAGCCCCACGGCGCCTGTCCCGTAGCTCATCAGAATGATGTGCGCATCGGGATCTTCTTTGAACTTTGCCAGTATAGGCTCACGCTTCTTCGTGGGCACACCACCGTGATAAACCAAAGGATTGAACTGCTGCAGACGTTCTTCCAGCCAGTCAATGGTTTTCGTCCATTGGCTGAACAGGATCGCTTTGGCGCCACTGGCCGCAACTTCTTCCATGTCCGCCACCAGACGTTCCAGCTTGACGCTTTCATTGGTCAGTGGATCATGATTGGTGATCTGCTTCAGCCGCATCACCAACTCAAAGACGTGCTGCACGGAAATCGAATCGCCCAGTTCGTTCAACTGAATGATGCCCTCTTTTTCAGCCGTACGATAGGTGTACTGCTGAGCGTCTGTCAGTTCAAGTTCCGCATCACGATCGATTCGCGGAGGCATGTCCTTCATCACCACGTCTTTGGTGCGGCGCAAAATGTGTTCGCTTGCCAGAGCGGACAGTTGGCGCAGGTCAGGCGACGCATGTGCCGGAATCACTTCCAGAAACTCAAACAGCGACGCCAACTCTTCCGGACGATTTTCGATCGGAGTTCCGGTGAGTGCCCAGCTGCGGCGGCGATTGATGCCGCGAGCAACCTGCGCCGTGCGTGAGTCGCGATTTTTAATGCGCTGCGCTTCGTCCAGAACCAGCAGATCAAACTTCGGAGCGTCTTCTTCCGAGAATTCGGCCAGGTCGCGTGTCATGGATTCATAGTTGGTGATCAGAATCGGCACACCGGGCATGGTCCACAACATGCGACGGCGAGCTCCGTTGCCTTCAATGGTCACAATCGGCAATTCTTCTGCCCAGGTTCGAAATTCGCGCTGCCAGTTCGGAATCAGCGGCTTGGGGCAGATCAGCAGGATCCGGTTGACCTGTCCGCTTCGTAGCAGCAGCCGAATTCCGGTGATGGTCTGCATCGTTTTGCCGAGCCCCATTTCGTCCGCCAGCAGGGCCGAGTGACGGGCAAACATCCAGGCAATGCCTTCGTACTGATACGGAAAGGGCTCAAACGGCATGATCAGTTCCTGCCCGGCCAGCCACGATTCCAGAGGTGGCTGCAGCAGATAAAACAGACGGTCCTGCAACGATAGAGCATTCGGCGGCGGCTTCACCCGGGTGTGTTTGGGTTTGCCGTTTTCGTCCAGTCGCGAAGGCTTCTTCGGAGGATCCGGTTTCTTAAGCGTGATTCCGTCGGACTGTGTTTCCTGCTTCTGTTCCGGCGGTTGAAAGGCGAGACCTTCGGGCAACGTTAAGCCAATACATTTGACCGGAATTCTGCGTGGTTTCCAGGAAGGCACAAAATCCGGACGACGCTGCAACGGAACGGAAATGACGTCCATTTGCGGCACACGTTTCAGCGCCGGATTGAAGCCCGCACTGGCGACACCCGCCGTGCGATTCAAATCGACAGCGTGGCATTCCACTAATGGCTGAGTTACGTCTGTGCTTTCGGCCGTGCCGGCAACGCTGTGACCGTCCATTGCATAAGCTCCGTTTGTGGGGCGACCATCGTTCATCGAGCCATCACCGTTCTGACGGTTTCATTCAGCGCCTGCTGCACACGTTCCAGAGGTTCCTCCAGATCTGCCTGTCCGGGGATCTGGTGTAACTGCTGGCGTACAAAACTGCTGTCATCCGGATGGCTGTGATGAAATCGCAGACGACGCCCGCCGAGGTCACCCGAACTGCCGGACGAAGCCATAGCCGCAGCGATTTCCGACAACGCCTCAGAAGTGCAGGCCACCGGCGTGCTGGTATGATTTCGCAGTTCCAGCAGATCCGGATCGCCGGTCACAATAATGTCGGGCTTGATAGAAACCCGATCCAGCAGTGTCTTGCCAATCAGCTCACCCAACAGCCAGGGACGCAGCATTTTTCCATAAAGAATTTCCTGCGTTCGATCGGGCCGCACGGGTGTCGTGCATTGAAATTCCAAAGGACGACCGCTGCAGTTGGTGACCAGCAGGCCACCCACGCATCCGCGTCCTTCGACTTCGACTGTGGCAATAAACCCCAGTCGCAATTTATCTGAATGTCCGTCTTTCGACATCCGCTGGTTCTCGCCTTGGGTTTGTGTTTTCGGGAAAGCGATCGTGCGGCGACGCTTACGGATCAGAATGCACGGGCAGTCCGTCCTGCGAATCGTGCGACGGCAGAATTTGCCGATTCTGACCTGCCACTCAAACCGCTCGCCGATGAGACTCATCGACGCAGCGATTAGGTTGTCTTTAGCGATCATCTGGAACGATCGACTGGGCGAATTGCAGTTCACGTCGGTTCGTCGTACAACGTGGCAGCAAAGGCCAGTTGAGCCGAACCGGCTGCGAAATTATGGCACAACGCGAGTTTTTGTGTCACGAAACCGCGCCGCGCTGGCCGCGATTTTGCAACACTCAGTCGACAGACTGATCAACCGCAAAAGGCACAACCGTTTTTTCGTTGACGCCGCATCACGAAGAACGGCCACCGCCCCAGCCTCAGATAATCTGACATAATCTTCAACGACTTTCTCACCAGTAATTCCGGAGGCACATTTTGGAAACCTACAAACAGAATTTCATTGAATTCATGGTCGACGCGAATGTGTTGACCTTCGGCAATTTCACCACCAAGAGCGGTCGCAAAACCCCCTTCTTTATCAATACCGGGCGGTACCGCACCGGCAGCCAGATGAACAAGCTGGCCGGTTTTTATGCGGACGCTATTCAGGCCCGGAACCTAGCCTTCGATTTTTTGTTCGGCCCGGCTTACAAGGGAATTCCCCTGGCGGTCGCGATCAGCATTGAACTCAGCCGACGCGGAACCGACGTGCCGTTCTGTTTCAATCGTAAAGAAGCCAAAGACCACGGCGAAGGGGGTACCCTTGTCGGTCACAGCCCCTCGGCGGGCGAACGGGTTCTGATTGTGGAAGACGTCACCACGGCCGGGACATCGATTCGAGAAACAGCTCCCCAGTTGCGGGCTGCTGCGAACGTCGAACTGGCCGGACTGGTGGTTTCTGTCGACCGCATGGAACGCGGGCTCGGAACAATGAACGCCCTGACAGAACTGCGTGTGGAGTTTGGCATGCAGACATTTGCCATCGTCACAATCTGCGAGATTTCAGATTACCTGCGCGGACGCAGCCTGAATGGCACCGTCGTGCTAACCGAGGAACTCTATCGGCAAATTCAGGCCTACAGAACGCAATATGGTGGTACTGAATAACGCCTGAACATTCCGGAAGCCCGGTTTCCTGAAGAAAACCGGGCTTCTGATTTCGAATCTCAGCAGTGGTTGATCAACCACTGCTGCTGTACCTCAAACTGCTGCTGTACCTCAAACTCGTCATGGCTGTCACATGCTGGACTGAATGAAACAGACCACCAACAATTCACGGTGGCATTGCCCTAGGAAAGCGGTGGCCAGCTCTTGTTCAGCCCTTCTCGTTCGATGACCTGCATTTGGTCTGTCGACAAAGAATACCGTGTGCCAATTTGATATCGTGATTTTGCCACAGGAGTTCCACTATCCTGTAGTTCCACAAGCTGTCGGAAGGCTTCCTGCCTGATTTCCAGTGCAACCTGATTTTGCGTTTCCATCGCGTTGTCTTCTTGTCTAGACAGCATTAGCTGTTGATTGATTAAGCAATTGTGCAGTTTACCCATTTAGCAAAAGGCGAGCTTTAACGAAACCCGACCTCAAAGGCAGAGCTTCTTGCGGAAGAACAATTGCAGAACTTTGGGCTCCTGTGAGACTTTTGACTAATCTTCGTCCGCGTAAGCCATTTCAGCTTCTTCCAGACGAGCCTGTTCCGCAGCAGCTGCCTTCGCTGCAGCTCTCAAAACCGCTTCTTCAGCAGCGTGTTTTTTCTGATGAACTTCACCGCATGTTGAACAAACCATCAGTTCTTTGACGATTTCATGACCTTTTCCGCCTCGATCCCGTGGTTTTGCCGGCTCGCGAAAACGTCCGAAACGTCGTGACGGAAAGTCCTCGACATTGCCTCGATACTCGCGTGGCCGTGAGGCGACGGTGACCTTTGTTGACTTCGTTCCCGCAGCGGAAACTTTTCCGCACATTTGACAGCGAAACACTAACGTGGCCTTCCTGTTCGGCGTGTAAGTAATAACTCAGGTGGTGCCGCCGTAATTAACAGCGACGCCAACCGGCTTGAAAAAAAGTTCACTGGGACACCTCCGACGCTGAGCCGAAGTCTGGTTCCACAGGGAAAATGCGATTCCTGCGAGTGTATCCACAAAAACACCCGAGTTGAAGACCGGTTAACCGACTAACTGTGAATCTCTGAAACTACCGACTCCGATGGCGGACTTTTGGCCTTCAGCGTTCATTCGTCGCCAAACACTCCAGGATCTGAGACTTGAACCTCACTTTGCCCGTGTTTTCTGCGATTTGTTCCGTCTAGCCAACATGCTGAACCGCCGGTATCCCAAATATCGTGGCCCGATAATCGATTTTCCCCCAGCCAAACGCTTGATGTGCACCAAATTAAACGGGGCCAGAGGCAATGTCAGGTTGTGGAAAACAGAACGCGAAAACGGCCCTGTCGACCTCTGACGATCAGCAATCGCCGTTCGCTTGACCTTTCAGGGCCACTCTGGCTCCGGAAATCAGACGGGACACCGGAAATATAAACTTCCCAAATAGCGTTCTGTTGCCATAGTGACTTAGTGCTGAAACAGAAATTCCTTGCTGTTGATGATGGCCCAGGCCACATCCTCTAGACCACTGATACGGTTTTCGGTGGCATGAACGTGCCGTAGCGAAGTCTGAATTTCAGTTTCGTCGGGCGTACGACTCACCGCCGTCAGATACAGCAGACTAATGATTTGCTGATCGGTTTCACCTGCGGCGATCCATTGATGCAGATGTCCTTCTGCCGCGCGAATCTTATCATGCACCAACGGTCCATTAATCAACTGCAGCGCCTGATTCAGGTTGCTGTCCGAAGAACGCTCACACTCACAGGCTAGTTCGCGCTGAGGCTGGCCGAAGACCTGCAGAAACATGTGACCTTCCGGCGGATCCACCAGATCGACCGCGCGCGTGCCAGCGGGCATGCCACCAAACGACTCTGACACCCCCGTGACCGTGCAGATCGCATCTAAAAGCTGCTCGGCAGTCAGCATTCGGGTCGTCGCATGCGAAAAATAGAGCTCGTCATCAGCATTAAAAGCGTTTCGTTCTGAACTGAACTGATAAACGCGACTGTTCATGATTGTTCGAATCAGATGCTTCGCCGAATAGTTATGGCCCGACAATTCCTGAGCCAGAAAATCCAGTAACTCCGGATTAGAGGGCGGATTGGAATCCCGAAAATCATCAACCGGTTCAACAATCCCGCGGCCCATGATGTGGCCCCAGATTCTATTTGAAACAGACTTTGCAAAAAACGGGTTCGATTCACCGACAAGCCAGTCGGCAAAGACTTCACGTCGATCTGTATCGCCTGAAACATCAACGCTGCCCTGAAGCAGCAATCGCACCTTCATCGTTTCGCCGGTGCGCGGCTGCTTCACTTCGCCGGCATGCTTAACAAAAATAAGCTCGTCGTCAGGCAGCGTACCGGGCTTGCGACCAACACGATTGAACGCCGCGGCAATTCCGTAGTAATCGTTCTGTGTCCACTTTTCGAATGGGTGATTGTGGCACTTCGCACATTGAATCCGAATGCCCAAAAACAGCTGTGCCGTCGTTTCTGTCGCGTCGATTTCATCGCGACTGGCACGCCAGTAGTTTGCTGCCGGATTCAGTTGCGTACTGCCCTGAGCGGTTAGTAATTCATGAGCGAACTCGTTCAGCGGCTTGTCGCTGCTGATGGCGTCGAACAGCCACCGACGAAACTTATGGACACCGGTACTGGTAAGTCGACGACTGTTACATCGCAGCAGATCCGCCCACTTCAACGACCAGAATCGGCCATAATCATCGGTTTCCAAAAGTCGATCGACCAGTTCGGCTCGCCGCGATTCTGAGGTATTCGCGGCAAACGCAGTGGTTTCTTCCAGAGTCGGAAGTCGCCCCGTCAGATCCAGTGTCGCTCGACGCAGAAAGTCTGAGTCGCTGCAGATGCCTGATGGCTGAATCTGAAGTTCGTAGAGTTTGGAAAACACAAATTTATCAGCGCCCGTAACTGCTACCGGCGGCTGCCAGTCGAAACCTGATCGATCTGTCAGAAAAGAGATTTGTGCGGTCGCCATACGATCCAGATAGCGTGCCAGAACGGTGACTTCTCCCCGGCCTTCTTTCCGCACGACGGCCGACGCGGACACACTGGCAATCGCTTCGTCCGAAGAATCAAAGGCCGTCAGGGGCGTCACATCACGGATGCTGCCATCGCTGAAATGTCCCAGTACCAATAGCTGCTGCCGCTGTGCCTCGTTTCGCAGGATGCGTTTCTTCGGAAGCACTTCGATGCTTAGCAAAGTTGGCGCCCCCTCCGGTTCAATCTGCATTCCTTCTGCAATCCAGCTGCGCAGAACATTGTAGGTCGGCGCACCGTGCTGCAGTCGCTTTCCTCCACCATGAGCGACCTCCATCAGCGGTTTTCGCAACAGCAGACTCTCGGCGGGATCCAGTACGTTGGAACGACGGTTGAAAAACTCACCACGCAGGGTCAGCAGATCCAGTTCAGGATCATAACCTCGCAACGACAGCCGAAACCCGCCCTTGCCGGATGGCGAACCGTGGCACGCTCCCATGTTGCAGCCTGCCTTTGTCAGCGCTGCCAGAACTTCCGTATGAAATGCGGCCGGAACCGACGTTGCGGAATTGGCAACGATGACTTTTACAACAGCCACCTTGTCACCGAGCGTGGCCGTGACCTGGGTCTCGCCGTCACCCACGGAATAGACGATGCCGGCCCGAACGACGGCCACACGGGGATTGTTCGACGCCAGGCTCGCCCTGTCGCTGGCGTCAAAAACTGTAGAAGACCGCGCATTGGCGGTCACAATAATCTGGTGCGATGAATTGCTGCCAGCCAACGTGAGCACTGCTGGAGTGACCTCCAGCGATTCCAGACCACCTTCCACGGCAGCGGACTCAGCCAGACAGGCCGGCACCAACATTGCGAATCCCAACAGCGAAGACTGAAGAGTGGTTTGAATGCAAAGGATCCGTCGCATAGGTCGACCCTATCCAGTGGCTTGAAAAGGTGGGAGGAAACAGAGCAGCATAGTTTCACGATTTCGTTTCCGTAGCTTCAGAAACGATCAGCGTGATGGTGGGAACTGGCTGAACAATTGTCGTTTTATCTTTAGTAAGTGTACCTTGAAGGCTCACCGAATAACGACCGGGTTTTGCGTTCGCAGCGGCATTGATCGTAATTTCTGCCGAGTCAGCCGGCATCTGAACCGCACTGATTGTTACCCCCGGCGGCAATTCCCCCATCGGAATGGCTGATGCCAGATCGATTGGCTGGCTCCAGTCGGCCGTTCGCGTCGCGGCGATTGTGACTTTTGTTTCTGCCCCCTTCACAACCGTAAGCTCATCAGATGCCGCCGTCAGTGAAAAGGCAGCGGGCGAAGTCGGGTAGATAAACACGCCCGTTTGCAGACTGTGCAGTTGATAGTTCGCGTTGCTGCTGGCCGCCGGCGCAACAATCATAACAGAAGTGGCTGGAAGATCCGTCGACGCACTGCAACGCAACAGCAATCGATGCAGGAAGTGGTCCGCCACATCGCCGGTTGAACGCAGACATAGGAAAGCAGTGCTCTGATTTCCTGCGACGATCACCGCCGATGATTCGATCCCCGGTGGCAGACCCAAAGCGTTCACTTCAAATGCTGCACCGGATCCGATTCGTTTGACCTTCAATGGAATGGCGATGGTCCCGCCTTTCGGAACCGCCACGGAGTCCACCGACGCTGAAACCTCAAGACGCCCGGTTCGCTGAAGTTCCAGGTCGTACGACCAGACCACGCCCGACTGACCGCTTAGCTCACGAACCGCAACGAAAACATCACCAGCGGATGGTATGGCCAAAGCAAGCTGAGCGTCGCTGGTGCCGTTGTCATCGGACTGCTGCAGCATTTTTCCGGCAGCGTCGTGAAGTCGCAGCTGGACGTCCGCAGGTGAGCCGACGTCCCGAGCATGAGCCGTCACACAAAGATGCTGCCCGGCTTCCGCTGAAATTCGGAACCAATCGACATCTCCGGAAGACTCGAAACGCCCCGACAAACCTGCCACTGCCGAGTCCACCGCTGTCGCCGTTTCCATTGTATCATTCGGTTCAACTTCCAATGCTGGCGGAGTGCGTGCTGTCGCGATGGTCGCCAGGCTGCTTCCTGAGCCGGACGAAACAGCTAAGCGAACAGACAAATTCGTTGGGACGCTGGCAGTTTCCGGCAATGACAGCACAACAGACTGTTCGCCTGCATCACCAACCAGCTTTACGCTCTCCCCATATTCCGTCCGCCGAGGGTACGCGCCCTGAAACAGTGCGAACGTGCCCACACGAAGATGAAAATAGTAATCATCGCCTCCGCCGTACTTCACGTCTCGCAATTCAAGAAGGTAGGTCCCCGTCACCGGCGCGGTTACGCGCAGTTGAGCATCGCCAGCCAAACCGGCGGTGTCATCAGCAAAGGCCAGTTCCCTGCCCAAAGGGTCGGACAACTGCAGCACGGGATCAAGCGGTGAATCCAGGCGGCGGGCGTAAACTTCGATACTGACTTCCTGACCCTTTTCAAGACTCAGACCGAAGTACTTCGGTCTGAGTGCATTGACCTGCCCGTTGACGCAACTGCCAAGCGGTAGGACTGTTGTCGGGGCACGACTTTCGCTGGCATCCGTCATTGCAAACGATGGTAGGTCATCCAGCAGCAGGAATCGGCCCGCGGAAATCCCCTCAGACGTGACAACACGTGCTTCGTAAACGCCAGGGGGTGCCGTGTCCGGAATCGCCCCTTCGAACAACGCGACTGTCTCCAGAACCGGGTCGGCTGCTTTGTAAGCCAGCTTGCCCAGCGGAGTCCAAACGTACAAAACGTTCTTCAAGCCATTTCCGTAAGCCGACAGAACCGCATTCTGACCAGGCTCAAAGTTGCTTGTTTCAAACCGGTCGACGGTGATTGACTGCGCCGCCGCAGGACTAATATAGAGGTATGCCGTCAACAGCATTAACAGCACTGACAGGGCAGGGCGAGGCATGGAGGCTCTCAATTACAAAGGTGGGACGTCAGCAGGAAGGAAAGCGTCGGGAAGCCAATTCACAAAGCTCACACGCTGCACGCACGCGAAATCCCGAAAGACGCCCCAAACAACTCAGCCTGAGTCTATTCTCCAGTAGAAGCCCGGGTCAAAGGGCGTGAAGTGTCGATTTGCAGGAATCTCCAAACATCCCTATTTCGTTCGATAAGCGTTGACGCAGGGAAAACCAATGTTCCCGGATCTAAACTCAGGCTGAGGTTTGTGTTGCCCGATGGAAATGTCCGATTACAATGTCGCACTTGTGTTTTTCCCCGCCAGCCTGATTTTCAGGCTGATCCGATCGGGCAGTATTCCTTAAACCATTATGGTGGAATACTTTACGGGGACAAAGCCCGTTCCCAAGAATCGCTTATTATAGAAAAGGCGAACTGACCTTCATGGCAACAATTTCGAAATCAGACCTTAAGAAACTCAGAAAACGTCGCGCACGGCTCAAGAAAAAGAAGATGACGTGCCCATTTACCGCCGGGGGCGTCGTGCCTCGACCGGTTTATGTGGACTATAAGGACATGAGAACTCTGAAGAACCTGATCGACCGAGAAGGCCGTATTCTGCCTCGACGACGAACCGGCACCAGCGCTCTGTACCAGCGCGCTGTACGACTCGCAATTATGCGAGCACGTTTCATTGGCCTCCTGCCATACGTGTCGGAAGATTAAGCAGACAACCATCTAGGACATAAAGAGAGCCGAGTGCAGCCAAACTGCCTCGGCTCTCTTTTTGCGCCGATTCAAAATCGCCATGTGCAGAGCGTTATTGGCCTGAACCTATGCGGTGCCCATGCGGTGTGCCAGGTAACTTCTGAGCTTTTCTAGATCGGCCGCGAAACTGCGAATCCCTTGCGCCAGCTTTTCGGTAGCCATTGCGTCTTCATTCAATGCCCAGCGAAAATTCGCTTCGTGCATGTCCACTTTCGGAATATTCTTGCGCGCCGCATCGGAAGAGTTGAGTGCGACAGCTACTGTCGAGTCGGTTTCGGCGAGCTGCACCAGAAGGTTAGGGGAAATTGTCAGCAGGTCGCACCCGCACAAGGCCATCACCTGTTCTTTCGTACGAAAGCTTGCTCCCATGACTTCTGTTTTATAGCCATGCTGCTTGTAGTAATTAAAAATTTCCGTCACCGAAGCGACGCCAGGATCGTCGGCGACCGGAATAGATTCGACACCACGATGTGCCTTGTACCAGTCATAGATACGACCAACAAACGGAGAGATCAGAGTCACCTTCGCGTCAGCACAGGCGACCGCCTGGCCAAAACCGAACAACAGAGTCAGGTTGCAATGAATACCTTCCTGTTCAAGTCGTTCAGCGGCCTTGATACCTTCCCAGGTGCTGGCAATTTTGATCAGAATCCGATCGCTGTTCATGCCGACATCATCGTATAACTTAATAAGCTGATGGGCTTTCTGCACGGTTGCCTCTTCGTCAAAAGACAACCGGGCATCTACTTCCGTTGACACCCTGCCTGGAACAACATCCAGAATCCTACAGCCAAAGTTAACAGACAGTTTGTCAATCACGCTATCGATCATTGCATGTTCGACACCGGATTGAGTTTGCCCGTAACGAATCGCATCGTCAATGAGATCAGCGTACTGCGGCATCTGTGCAGCCTTGTACAGCAACGATGGATTTGTGGTTGCATCCTGTGGTCGATATTCGGCGATCGCATCGATATCACCAGTATCTGCGACGACAATCGTGTGCTGTTTAATCTGTTCCAGAGCATTCATAGGACGTGTCCTGTTGCGTTAGGATGACGGCGAAGAAAAACATCGACAATGCCAAAAAAAAACAGAGGCACAGCGACCGGCATCAGTGTACCAGACTCGTCAGCGCTTTTTCACACCGGTCTGTCACAACGCAACCTGTGCCGAATCGACTTTAGAACAATTCAACGTTTAGCTCGTCAGGATGTGCCTGAAGCCACACACGCATCAGATCCGGTACGTTCGCCACCTGCCGTTTCTTCATAAGCTTGCCACGATGTTTTTCCACCGTCTTGATGCTGATATCCAGCCGGATTGCAATGGCTTTGTTCGTCGCGACTGAAACGACCAAACGCAAAACATCCGCTTCGCGAGGTGAGAGAGAAGTCAGGCTATTTAACGATGAAACACCGATCTGCTCAAAGACAGTCCGAGACAACGCAGCTGTGCACCATCTCATCAGGATCACCCAATGGATCAATACGGTCCGTCTCCGCTGATTCGCAAAGTGTCCACGCTCGCCATTTGATACCTCACAAGCAGAAGCCAATTGGATCGCAGTCAGCCGCAACGGCCTGAATCGCGTCGGTCCGGCAACCGAGCCCAAATCGTTCACTGCCTTGCCACTATAAGCGCGCCTGTCAATCAGCATAAGGCGGGTTGCCGACAGTTCGCGTGCTTTTTCCGGTATCGGAATTGACGGAGCAGCGCCCGAAATTCGGAGCCTACGACTCGTCTTTACGCCAGCGCGGCAGCTCTGCAGGCGTCGGCGTTCAGTACAGCAACCTGAACAATTTGCGCCGCTTCAGCGATGGAATTGATGTGCGGCTTCCAAGCAATAGCCTTCAACGGTCCGCTGAGCGACCCCCAGCTGCTTCGCCACGGACTTCAACGGGACTCCATGGTCGACAAGCGCCAGCACTTCAATTTCACGTTTCGTCAGGACATCCAGAGGGCCAAGATCCACCAGCCCGGCATATCCCGAACCATTATCAAACGTTGTCGTGCACTGTCGCGTGGGAGTCGTGCACTGTGGAGTCCTCGACATGACACGAGGAAGCTAGCCTGCGATCTCCTGCATCGGCCAAATAAATGCTTCCGTTTGCTTTCCACCGCTAACTGGGTGCAGAACTATCGGCTGGTCAGTATCGATGCCCCTTCGAATGACCGGCATCGTTCGGCCGCAGACTCCGGGCCTTCAACCTCTTCGATTGTCAGGCCAACCGGATTAAATGGGTTACCATACTAAATCTCTTTCGCCTGGTCGTTGCAAAACAACACAACTCTATCGCGATTAACAATCAGCAGCCAACGCCTGGTTGACTGTTTAAGATGGCCCAAAATTCATCCGACGCAAACACCTGCCAAATTGCAACTTAGGCGAATGGCTGTGCGTTTAAACGACGACGCGCATTCCGTTCGCTCCTGAATAAAATCTACCAAGAAGACAAAACAAACCATTTGAATTCGAAGGGCAAAAATCCCGAGAATTTCGATCGTTCGGATTGAAACAGGTTGCCTGCAATTATGATCCCGTTCGCCCAAACAGGAATCTCGCGAGGATCCTCGCGAACACTGCGGTTGATCAGACAAAGGAGAAAGGTTTCGGCAATGCCAAGCCGGAACAACACGTGACCAGTGTCCGAACTGCACCCACTAACGGATGCCACAACTGATTGCAGACGCAATCACTTCTTTTTCGGTCGGAAAGCCACAATCCGGTCTTCGTTTGTTTCAAGAAACGGACCACCAATCAAATCAACACAGTACGGGATTGCCGGAAAGACGGCGTCCAGGCATTCACCGATCGCTTTGGGCTGGCCTGGCAGATTCACGATCAAGCAGCGGCCACGAATTCCAGCCGTCTGACGAGACAAAATTGCGGTGGGGACTTTTTCCAGCGACACCTTTCGCATTAACTCGCCAAATCCGGGCATCATCTTTTGGCAAACTGCGGCTGTGGCTTCAGGAGTCACATCGCGCTGGGCGGGGCCTGTTCCGCCCGTTGTAATAATCAGGCAGCAATCTTCATCATCGGCCAAATTTCTGATAGCCGCCTCGATTTCCGGCTGCTCGTCGCTGATCACAATCGACATAGCGGTCCACTGACTTTTCAGAACCTGATTCAGGTATTCGCGAATCGCCGGACCGCCTTTGTCTTCGTAGTCACCGCGGCTGGCCCGATCAGAAACAGTAAGAATCCCGATATTTGCTGGCATATTCATCGAATGGCGACCATGAAGGATTTTGCAAAAACCAGAAATCGTTACAGACGACAAAAAATCTCCGCAGAAAATGACGTCTTATGCAGTGACGGACGGTAACCCTGCAACGCTGAGCCTCTCCAATCCGTCGACTCACGGTCTCAACGGACCGATCAACCGCACAATCGTGCCAAATCCCCTCAGGCGAACACCCGCTGAGCTTCCCATCCAGTATAGTCCGTCTATCATGCAGACGCCGCCACTGGGGCGGTTGGGTATTGGAGGATTGACAGGGAAATCCGGATCTCGCCCGCCGATACCTTCTGAGGGGTCTTTTGTTCATCGAACCTGTTGGTGTTAACGTTTCACATGTCATCGTCTTTTCAACAGCCGGCGGCGGCTCCTTCTTTTCTGGACAGTCCGCCAGCCGATGAGGCCCGACCGCGGCGCCCGCTGTCACAGCTGAGCACTCAGAGTTTGGCGTTTATTGAAGAGCAGTACGCCGACTATATTCACGACAGAAATTCCGTTTCACCTGAATGGCGTGAGTATTTCGACGAAATTCAGGCGGGGCACGAAGAAATCACTTCTGCCGTTTTGCAGACGCCGTTCGAACACGACAGCATCTTTCACCGTAAAGCGACCGTGACTGATGCCCCCGTTTCAGCCGATGGTGTCTCTTCTGCAGAACGGATCGTGTTACAGGAACGTCTGGATCAAATGATCCGAAATTTCCGGGTTCGCGGCCACATCATTGCTCAGATCGACCCGTTGCAGGCGAAACGACCAGAGCCTCCGGAACTGGACCCGGCGTTCTACGGTTTTACCGAAGAACACATGAGTATCAAGTTCGCGACGGAATGGTCGGGCGGGGCAGAATTCAGAACACTGGGCGAAACGCTCAAATGGCTGCAGATGACGTATTGCCGTTCAATCGGCGTTCAGTTTATGCATATCGACAGCCTGCAGGTTCGGGCTTGGCTGCGCGACAGAATGGAGCGATGCGGAAACCGAATCAAGCTGTCGCGCGATGAACAGGTTCGAATTTTGACGCGGCTTAGTGATGCCGTGATGTTTGAGGAGTTCGTACAGAAAAAATATGTCGGTGCAAAAAGCTTCTCGCTTGAAGGTGCCGAAAGCCTGATTCCGTTGCTGGATATGGCAATCGAACGCGCCGGTGCTCAGGGAGTCGACCAGATCGTAATGGGCATGGCTCACCGCGGCCGGCTAAATGTTCTGGCAAATATCATGGGCAAACGGCCCAGCAAAATCTTCCGTGAATTTGACGACCGCGACCCGGAACTGCAGACAGGCCGCGGAGATGTGAAGTATCACCTGGGATATAGCTCAGACTGGAAAACAGCCTGCGGTCAGGAAGTTCACCTCACGCTTTGTTTCAACCCAAGTCACTTGGAATTTGTGAATCCGGTTGCATTGGGTCGTTTGCGAGCGAAGCAGGACCACAAAGAGGATTTCGAACGCCGCAACAGCATGGCGATTCTGATCCATGGGGATGCTGCGTTTGCCGGGGAAGGTGTTGCTCAGGAAACACTGAACCTCAGCGAACTCTGCGGTTACCGTACCGGTGGTACGCTGCATATCATCGTGAACAATCAAATTGGTTTCACAACTTCTGCTACAGAAGCACGGTCATGCACATATGCCACTGATGTGGCTCGCATGTTGCAGATACCGATTTTCCACGTTAACGGCGAAGACCCGGAAGCGGTCGCTCAGGTTGTCCAACTCGCGATGGATTTTCGCCAGTATTTCCAGCGTGACGTCGTCATCGACATGTATTGCTTCCGTCGACGCGGCCACAACGAGGGTGACGAACCGGCGTTTACTCAGCCAACGATGTACCAGATGATTCGACAGCGAAAAACGGCTTTCGAAAGCTATCTGGATAGCATGCTTTCACTGAACGAGCTAACGCGGGAAGAAGCTGATGAGATCGTTGAACACCGCGCCCAGATGCTGGAAGACGAGCTGGCAGAAGCTCGCGGGGACAACTTCAAGCCGCTTTCTGATAGTGGTGGCGGTACATGGCGAAACTACTTCGGTGGCCCCGTTTCTGATGCCGACGTTGTCGACACTGCAGTTGACGCCGCTGAAATTGCGCGAATTGTAAAAACCATCAGCACTCCCCCAAAGGGCTTTACCCCGCATCCAAGACTTGTTCGCGTTCTGCAACAGCGACAACAAATGGCGACCGGCGAAGTTCATTTTGACTGGGGAACCGCTGAACTGGCCGCACTCGGTGCATTGATTGCCGAGGGTCGCCAACTGCGATTCAGTGGTCAGGATGTTCGACGCGGCACATTCAGTCATCGCCATGCGGCACTGTACGATTCCAATGATGGTCGTGTGTGGATGGGTCTGATTCAACTTGCCAAACGTGCTGAACAGGTTGAAATTCACAATAGCCCGCTATCAGAAATTGGCGTGCTTGGCTTCGAGTACGGTTACAGCCTGGATCGACCTGCCGGGCTCACCATCTGGGAAGCTCAGTTTGGCGACTTTGTTAACACGGCTCAGGTAATTATCGACCAGTTCATTTCCAGCGCCGAAGACAAATGGAAGCGGCTCAGCGGGCTCACCATGCTGCTTCCACACGGATTCGAAGGACAGGGACCGGAACACTCCAGCGCACGACTGGAAAGATTTCTAACACTTGCCGCTGAAGACAACATGCAGATTGTCGTCCCTTCAACTCCAGCTCAATACTTCCATCTGCTGCGACGACAAACGCTGAGAATGTGGAAGAAACCATTGGTCGTTATGACGCCCAAGAGCTTGCTGCGACACAAAGATGCAGTGTCTCCGCTGTCAGAATTGACGAAGGGGAAATTCCACGATGTCCTTCCGGACAAACAGCCGGAGCCAGCAAAACAAATCACACGCGTGCTGATCTGCAGTGGAAAAATCTATTACGAGCTGGATAGCTTACGCCGCGAATCAGACAGAAGTGACGTGGCAATTATTCGGCTTGAACAGCTTTATCCGTTGCCGCAGGCGTTACTGCAGGAAACGCTGGAAGCATACGGCCAGGATGTCCCAATTTTCTGGGTACAGGAAGAACCTCGCAACATGGGGGCATGGTATTTTCTTCGAGTTCGTTTTGGCGACGTAATGTTTGGCCACGAATTTAAGGGAATATCACGCCCGGAATCAGCCAGTCCCGCGACTGGATCAGGAACAAGTCACAAGATCGAACAACAGGCCATTCTAAAACAGGCATTTGAAATCGAATGAGCAGCGAAGTCGAAATTAAAGTACCAGCTGTAGGTGAATCCATCAGCGAAGTGTTCATTGGCGAGTGGTACATCAATGAAGGCGCCTATGTCGCAATGGACGGCAATGTCGTTGGTCTGGAGACCGACAAAGCGACATTTGACGTGCCGGCACCGATTTCGGGCACGATTACCAAAGTGCTGAAAGGCGCAGGCGAAACTGCAGCTATTGGCGAGGTGATCGGCTTCATGACGGCCGCTGATGCTCCCGCGTCAGTGTCACCCCCTGCAACTGCACCATCTGCTCCTGCACCACAAACATCTGCACCAGCGGCCTCAGGCAGTGCTCATGTCATGCCGGCAGCTGAACGCATGATGGACCAAAACAAGCTGGCTGCCGGATCGGTCGCTGGCAGTGGCCCTGGCGGGCGAATCCTGAAGGAAGATGTTGCTCGGCACCTGAAAAACGATGGAACAGCTTCACCGGGTGGCAATCGCGAAACGAAATCGGTCCCACTAAGCCCCATTCGGCAGACAATCGCCAGAAGACTCCTTAGTGCTCAGCAGACAGCGGCCCTGCTGACAACATTCAACGAAATCGATATGTTTGCCGTCAAGGAACTGCGGCAGAAGTACAAAGACGTGTTCGAACGGAAGTACGGCATTAAGCTGGGATTCATGTCGATCTTCGTCCGCGCCGTGGTTGACGCACTAGAGGAATTCCCCGCGATCAATGCTCAGATGGATGGTAACAAACTGCTGTACCACAACTATTGCGACATCGGAATTGCTGTGGGTGGTGGCAAAGGGCTTGTCGTCCCTGTTCTCAGAAATGCAGAGAACATGAGCTTTGCTGAAATCGAACATGCGATCATTAACTTCGCTGTCAGAGCAAAGAAAAACCAGATCAGCCTTGAGGAACTGGAAGGCGGAACGTTCACAATCACCAACGGTGGTGTTTATGGATCGTTGCTGTCCACACCAATCGTGAACCCACCGCAAAGCGGAGTTCTCGGGATGCATGGAATCGTTGAACGGCCCGTAGCTGTCAACGGGGAAGTGGTCATTCGTCCGATGATGTACGTGGCACTGACTTACGACCACCGAGTTGTCGACGGCAAAGACGCGGTTTCGTTTCTGAAGCGAGTCAAAGACGTTGTCGAAGACCCAGCGAGGTTGATTCTGGAAGTGTGACCCGAAGGCGGGATCAGCGCGTCGCTTATCCCATCTTGCAAACAATGACGCTTTCTCAAAGAACGGCGACTTCCGATTGGTCAGCCGTCGGCCGTCAGGAAGCGTCACGACCTTCGAATACTCAAGCTTATCTGAGGGCGTGAACAGGCAACGAGTCTGTTACGATGTTGATTCTACGCTATGTCTGATTCATTCGATCTGATCGTTATCGGTGCCGGCCCTGCCGGATATGTTGCCGCAATTCGAGCTTCGCAGCTCGGCATGAAAGCTGCCGTCATCGAACGCGAACAGAAGCTCGGTGGAACCTGTCTGCGCGTAGGTTGTATTCCCAGCAAGGCACTGCTGGAAACAACCGAACTGTACGAACAGTCTCAAAAGCACTTTGCGGAACGAGGCTTGATCGCCAACGATGTCACCTTTGATATTCCAAAGATGATGTCTCACAAAGACGGTGTGGTTGCACAACTGGATGGCGGCATCCAGGGGCTGTTGCGCAAACATAAAATTGAACGACTCCTGGGACACGGTTGCCTGCTGGGGCAGGGCAAGGTTGAAGTCACAGGCGACTCCGGCAAACAGCAAATCACGGGGAAGCATATCCTGATTGCAACCGGCAGCGTTTCTTCTTCGTTTCCAGGCATGGAACCCGACGGGGATCGCATCGGAACAAGTACAGAAGCTCTTTCATGGCCCGATGTTCCGGGCCACCTGGTCGTTATTGGAGCAGGCGTTATCGGACTCGAATTGGGCACCGTATGGCGACGACTCGGATCAAAGGTTACGGTGCTCGAATTTCTGCCGCGCATCCTGCCGGGAACGGACTCACAGCTTGCGAAAGAGGCACAAAAAATCCTGCAGAATCAGGGTATGGAATTCCGCCTGAACACAAAAGTCCAAAAGGTGACATCGGACGGAACAGCCTGCCGTGTGGAAGTGGAAGGCAATGAGCCAATCGATTGTGATCGAGTACTGATCGCTGTCGGACGTCGTCCGTGCACGGGCGGACTGGGTCTGGATATTGCTGGTGTCAATTGTGACAAACGCGGATTCATACAGATCAACTCGTCGTATCAGACAACTGCGGCCGGGGTTTATGCCATCGGCGATGTTATCGGCGGCGCTATGCTGGCCCATAAAGCAGAAGAGGAAGGCATTGCCTGCGTCGAGAAAATCGCCACCGGACACGGACACGTCAACTACGGAGCCATTCCCGGTGTAATCTACACGGCCCCTGAAATTGCATCCGTCGGTGAGACCGAAGATGCGCTGAAAGAACGTGGCCACAATTATAAGGTCGGAATATTCACGTTCGCTGCCAATGGCCGGGCTCGCGCTGCGGGGCACATGGAAGGCTTCGTCAAGATTATCGCCGACGCGGAAACGGATCGAATACTAGGCGTTCACATCATTGGTGCAAGTGCTGGTGAGCTGATTGCTGAAGCAGCGGTTGCCATGGAATTTGGCGCCAGCAGTGAAGACCTTGCACGTACCTGCCATGCTCATCCAACGCTGGCTGAAGCCATCAAAGAAGCGGCCATGGCGGTGGATAAACGAGCAATACATTCGTAACCGATTAACCAGGCAAGTCACAAAAGGAGCGGGATTGCACATCTCCCGAGGTGTCGTGTTGACGATTGTGATCGCCTGCGGCCTCACAAGGAATCGCAGATACGCCAGGGGCCTCGACTACGTCCCAAACAATTGGGACAACATCATAACGAAACAATAAACCGCAATCACGGCGATAATGGGTGGCATCGACAGTGTATCGCCAAACGATAACCCACTCGCCAGCGTCGTGATTGCTGAAATCAGTGTGATAGCGATTCTCCAGTTGAATCGGAAAGTCATAAAGGCCTCGATTGAGACGACTGGAATGCAGCCGCTGATCGGCGGAAAAATCGACGCCTGAACAAAGGCGCACTGGCTACGATTTCAAAAGTCTTCGGAACACAATTGCAACCGAAGTCAAAATAACAGCGTCAAAAATCACAGGCAGCGACTGTCGCACGGTCACAAACACCAGCAGCAGAAGAAGAATGACCAGAAAGCCAATTGGTCCCAGCAGTCTATGCCCGACGCAGGTAAGACTAACGATGACTGGTAGCTGAAGCCTGAGTGGGCTCCGCATGAAGCGTTTCATGTTCGCCGCATAAACACGAAGCGAACGGCATGCCAAATCACATGAGACCATAAAGGCTTCAAAAGTCGAACTCGGTAGTCATGTCATGCAGGCAATTGAATGCACAGTGGCTGCAGTTGATTTACTGCGCACACGACCCACAGCAACTCCAAACCGCTATCGAATTCTCTTAAAGTAAAGAGGCTCAAAATACGTGCGGCGGAGTACAACGCTGCAAAGACGATTCACGTGTTGGACCAGGCTGGTTGCAACCCCGGCTTCGCTGACATTGCGAAGTGCCCCGGCGGGCGATTTCCAGCCTCCGCCTGCCAAGCCGCCTCGTAATCGCTTGATTGAGGTGATGTCGTGAAGATTTCGACATCGAAAATTCTCTTCGCAATCACCCGACCGTAAGTCCGCTCTGAATTCTTCACCGAAACACGGCTCTTAAAATTCTTTGGAGCAATGACTTCATATCACGGGGCGTGTTTACCGCGCTCGAACAGAATTACCTGTTGCATTTCAAATGCCATTTGCTTCGCAGAACAGTTCAAAAAACAGCTCTGGCCAGAACCGATAAAAAACATGCCCCATAAAATTATTGGCCCGACTAATTCCAGGTTAGCGACCAGCAACACGGACCATCTGCATGCAATTTTGAACGCCTGACCAACGTCAAAGATATGCTCAAGCATGTCGCCGTCGAGAACAACGCCGTACTTGCCGAAAAGGCTCCTGGGGATCGGTTCGTTCAGGTCGTGCAAATTGCCGCTTATTCAAAAGACGAACGGTCCATCGACTCATCGCTGTTTGCGCCCAGACACTGTATGAGGTCTTCAGCGGATGCCGATTTGGATTTCCGAAGAGCCTCAACTGCATTTCCCACGCAACAGGATCAGTATTCGCCGACCAGCTGCAACCTTGCTTCGACTGACAAATACAGATCCTGACGACCAATCATTAGTGTCGAATCGAAACTGACTCCCATCGATCGAGTATGAAGCAAAAACCTGGCTCCGTTTGCATCAAGCCCCATAAGACATACCCACAACTTAAGTTTTCAGGAAACGCTCACAACTCAGCTGACATCGACCTGAACGGGTTTCAAGCAGTCAGTAACAGTAACCCCAAGAAACGGTTGCCATTCCGTTCCGGTCTTCGGAGCCTCCAATCGAGACGGAGCGGTGGAGTTCTTTTCGATTACAACCACGTATGGATAGAAATGAATGGAACACAACGATTGCTGAATAGGCGTCGCCGTCGCAACAGGAATCGGGCCACGCACGGTATTCTGTGCATTCAACAATGTGACTAACCCAGACGCAAATGCAGTAAATCGGTTCGAGATGCCATGGATGTCCTCGCAGACATAAACACTTCCCGGAGGCATCACTGGCAGCATTTCTTCCAAAGTCACCATTTGTTGATCGGGTGTATGACCTCCATCATCAATCAGCATCTGAACGTCGGTAACCTTGCTGCGAAAGTTACTCCAGAACACTCGATCTTCCTGGTCGCCAATATGTACAGTTATCTGATCGTCCTCATAGCACTTGCAGGCATCTTCGATGTCTACGCCATGAATGTGAACATTTTCACCAAAGTAGTCCTTCCACATTCCCAAGCTGCCACCGCTGTAGATTCCGACTTCCACAAGATTTGCCTGCTGACCTCGAAAGCGCGCCAGATGGCGGTGGTAGATGTCGAAGTAGTGAGTCCATTTCCACATTCCTGGTCCGACTTTGTGATCGCAGAAGTATTTCCAAAGTGGATTTGAAGCTTCAGGAACCGGACTTCCTTCGCCAACGGCCTGCGGCATTCCAGCCCATTGCTCACCGAATGACAGCCCGCGAGCGTAATCTGGAGAATCCAGCATTTCACGGTTTGCACGTTCGTCGTTGTGAAATAACCGAATCATTTTGCAGATTGGGTTTTGTATTCGTGACACGCGTTTATCCTTTATTAATCAGATACTGTGTTTCGATATTCCGTGATTCTGATCTATCATGCCCGACTCGCGTTGGTCTCTGATACCTTTGCGACCGCCCGTCGAAAAAACAGGACGTCGCCTTTTGAAGAAGAAAGTTCCAGTTGGAATCCCCGAGCCAGCAGCGACTGTATGAATTGAGAAGTTCGTTCGTCGCCAACAATCGTAGGATGTACTTCCACGCACAGCTTGTTCACACAGCTTAATTCGATTGACTCATCCGCGAGGTCAACTTCCGCCCCCTCAATATCCATGATCAGAAAAGTTGGTTTCACTTCCGCCAGAACATCCTGAAACGAATCTGACGGAATGCGCAGTTCGCGCGCATCTTTCTGGTGATTGATCTGGCTACTTACAACAAAGCGGTCTGTCACAAAAAAGCTTCCGTTACCGCGTTCAACGGCAATCATCTTCATGCGCAGGTCCGGCGCAACATTATTGAGCGCAAACGTTTTCCTCAGCATCAACTCCATTGCCGGATTTGCTTCGTAGGTAACGACGTTTTCTGCACCGACAATTTGACAACAAATCACCGAAACGAGCCCTATGCCACTGCCAAATTCCAGTACCCGGTCATCCGGCGTAAGATGCTTTCTAATCAGGTCACGCTCCTCACACTCGTGAGAACCGCGATACAACGAACGAGCATACGAAGTTCGCGAAAGATCGCCGATAAACAATTTCACGCCGTCGCACTGCACGATCTTCGGACGTGCTAGCTTTCGAAGCTGATACATCAGCCATTTTTTCATTTCGGAAACTCCATGTATCTTTCAAAATCGGCAACGCGGTGCTGAGTGGTCAAATATCACCAGGTTATTTATGCATAACGGCGGCGGACGTGTCGTACTCCCATCTGCGAAACCCAGAATGCAATGGAAAGCCTGTGAAGACTTCAGAAAAATCATAGTGGCTGTGAAACACGTGGTTAATGATCGACATATCCGATGCAAGCAAGCAGTCTGAGAGTCGTTCGATTTCCGCATTCAACAGGTCAAGAAACTTCAACACTTCAGTTCGCCGCCCACCAAGAATCCCAGGATTCACTACTCGGCGATCGAGAAACTGAGCTTCTCCGTATTGCCGAGCGAGCTCTGTTCGCAAGCACCTATTGCGTCCGATTGTCTTTTCTTCCGAACCGATAAACAGTCGATGATCAGAGGCACGTGGGACGATTACTTCGAAGGGATCTCTTTTTAGTGCAACATCCGATACATCTGTAATCAGAACATGTTCACAATCTGACTCTCTCAAAAAGTCGCGAACAGCCAAATGCCGCTGGTGCAGAATTGGCAGACGCCCAAGTTGGCACCTCTGAAACGAAACACAATCCGTGGTCGTATCCGCAATAAAATCATCCGGCAATCCGTCGTGTAGAATAACCCCTTTCAGCCCAACTTTGTTTACCGTGGTCCACCACGGACTAATATATTCCAGATAGCCTTCAGAGATCGGTGCGCCGCGCTGAGGATCAGGCTTTTGCGTCATCATCACTGTGACCACGACTCCGTCGGTGGATATCGCTGGTGTGGTGGCGACGTTACAAAGTTGAGCAATTCGCTGCCGATACTGCAGCCGTCGCCGCTCCTGACGCTTCTGTTTTGAGAAAAAGAACATGACGACAGAATTCCCTTTTGCTAAGTCATTCCAGAATTTGACCTTATGTCGGGAAACAACGTCAATAGCAGGTTAGACGGCAGACCGCGGCTCTGTCAGGCGGCGTGTCGTCGTCTCGTCAAGTTGCCGCTCAACGTCGTCTCCAAAACAGAACACAACGCGTGTGCGACCATATCGTTACTGAACAGTCGCTCAAACGTACTTCGTGCGGCGTTGCCACCAGAGACACAGCGTTTCGGACAGTCTCTTATTAATCGAACGGCATGAGCAATTTCTGACGCGCTGCCGGGTGAAACCCACTCTAGACCAGATTCACTGGCCGGTAGCTTTGTCAGCGCCTCTGGGTAAGCGTCAGCAGTTCGAGTAATCACAGGGCGACCGCAGGCCAACGACTGGAAGACTTTGTTGGGAATTACTCGTCCCGCCTTTGCTGACGTACCAAACACACCGCACAACACGTCTGCTTTGCCAATCCACTTTGCGAGTTCGCTATAAGGAACACGCGGAATAAACTCGACCTGATCGAGGCCCTCGGCAATAGACTTGCATTCGTCAAGAAGCGGTCCGCCTCCAATAAAAGTCCATTTTGCTTCCGGTACCTGTCGTGCAGCCTCCGCAATATACTGCGGTCCCTGGAGACCAATAAAGCTTCCATAAAACAACACATGAAAAACTTTATCAGACTCCGGCGATGGCCATGGCTGAATCGAAAATAATTCTTCTTCCGCGCTGACAGGAATCACGGCGATTTTTTCAGAGGCAACGCCAAGCGAATCGCGAAAGAACTCAGCGTGGCACCGTGTATCAGCGATCACAGCCGTACTATTCTGTAGCAGTGTTGACTCCCAACGCTGTAAACGTCGGGACTGACGAGAGTCCTCGGAAAATTTCTGATGTTCAAAAACCTGTTTATCCCAAGCACTAATCAGCGGATCGAGTACTATTGGTACTCCATGACGTAAGGCCCATCGTTGCGCGGCTGCCGCATCGCGTTGTCGAAAACAGGGAACCCAAACTAAATCCGGTTTAGCAATTTTTCGTAATCGAGCCTCAAGGTCACCAAGTGGGCTAAACGTCGGAATGTAATCCCGAATCGTCCAGCCAAGAGACTCGAATGCGTTTCGAACGATCCGGTCACGAGAATAATCTCGGCCGGAATGACTCCACCAAAGAACGGTTGGACCAGTCTGTGTTTGGCGCGGACTGGAATCTGCGGACTTGTTCATCACAGAATGATTCTATGCAACGCGGCGAAGAGTTTCTGATGTGGAAACAGTGCTGTTGTCGCCACATTCACGTACAAGCTCTTTGACAAAATTCTTCGCCTGCAGATGTTCGCTCGTATAGCTCGCAAGTTTAGAAACTCGATCACTCAGGTATCGCCACCGGGTGTGGTAGGGAAGTGAATTGGATCGGTTCAGGTCTCGCATTGTCCTTTGATAATTCTCAGGATCCACTTTCAGTTGCTGATCACCAAGGTGCTGAAACAACATTTGAAGGTTTGGATCCTGATCATCTCCGAATCGTTTGCGAAGCCGGAAACCACAGGACTCACCAAGCATCTGTAAAGTAGCTGGCACAAAATTATGGATATGAGCAGAATGAAATAACTTACTGCGACGAGCAAACGGTGCCTGTAGATTTGGACACTCAACATAGAACATTCCGCCGGGCTTGATCAGGCCGGCAATGTGCTCGAATGACTCTCTGGGAGAACGCAGATGTTCGATCACGTGCACCAGAAGAACGGCATCATAATTCTGTTGTTGGGGCACATCATACAGATTAGTGATCTGCACGTTCGCATGGAGTTTATCTCGTGAGAACTTCAGAAATTCGCCGCCTGGGTCAATCCCTTCAGCCGCAAAACCTGCACGTTCAAAGACTTTTACAGTGCATCCAATTCCGGCACCGATTTCCAGAACTCGGCTGTCATTTTCCAGCAATGAGGCAACCTGACGGCAAATTCGCATTCCGTTGTTCCACGCACGCATAATACGTCGCGGTCCGGGCGTGCTTTCGCCGTTATAGTCGGCGCGGTAAGTTGTGGAATAGAACTGTTGCAGCTCTTCTTCGCTTGGCACCTGTGCGTGACGAACAAGACCGCAACATGAACAGATCGCTGTTTCCAGAGTCTGTCCGTGTCGGTCTTTGTTGGCAACGATTTCGAAGTCGATGCCGCTACATAGGTCGCATGCTGTCAGTTCCATCTGACTCTTCCTTTTCGTACTACGTGCCTGTAGACAATGTTGTGGCTTGTGTCGGGGACAACGCTTTCCATGCCGCCTCCGCCCATATGCAAATTCTAAGCTAACCCTGACTATTAACGGAATGCGAGTTTTCTGCTCCGATATCGTGTTACGCTGCACGCTGTCCGGTATTTTCAAAGAACCCAGAACATGTGCGGTGCAACAACTCGTCAGCACATCTTTCCGCTTCACAAAAGCGTTCTGACGGCTGAATAAGCTGTCCTGTTTGTTGCCAGTGCGACCATCGCGTCACGTATCCGGCATCTACCAGCGTATCAATACAATCGGTGACACGATTGCTTTGAAAACGCTGCAGCTCAAGAACTCCAACCTGACTTCCTGAGGTCAACGCTTCATACGTCATTGAAACACTGTCCTCGGACACCCACACGGTGCCCGCAGAGGCAATTTTTCCGGGAAGCCAGTCTGCCCCAACGTCGTCTGGCTGAATAAGTTTGGCAACGGACTCGCTGCTCGTCAACAGTCTGCAAAACGCATCCGGCGTGCGACGAGACGTGACGACTGTCCACTGAATGTTCTCGTTGCTCGCAACAACTTCACTGATCTGCCGGAAAATATTTTCCTCCGACCAGCGATAGTGAGTGGAAGGGCCGCCCACCAAAAACAATCCTTGCTCGCGGTCTTTTTCAGATCCCGGCAGAACTCGGTTCAGCACGCCTTTAGTCAGAATCACGCTGGATGGAACACGCCAAAGGCGATGCACATCAGGAACGAGGCAAATATCAAAGCAGCGCAGCGGCAGCGTCGGCTTCATCAACACAACAGATCGGCCGCCAAATTTTCTTCTGTAAACACACAGAGGCACATGCGTTGCATGGCCAGCCCCGATTATGAAATTGGGGGAAGCCGCCGGAAGATCGAGCGGAGCTCTACTGAAAATAGACCGCAGACCCCGATGCCAGCCCTGCAGTTCAATACGATGAATGCGTACAGGTTTCCTTCGCCCGACTGCTTCTGCTAAACCCAGGACCTGATTTTGATGGCCTGCTTTGCCATCCAACAGGCACCAGATGGACAATTCATCCTTCAGTGCATGAGTCATAAGAAGGTCTCGTTGAGCCGCCACTACGCGGCCACTCGACCGGTGCTTGTGCCTGACTGAGTGAGACGTTGATAGGTACTGCAAGTCTGTAATAATTCAGCATGCGTACCAACGGCCACCAGTTTCCCCTGGTCCATCACAACGATGCGATCTACCAGATCAAGGAACGTATCGCTTAACACATGAGTAATAATGAAGACTGTACGTCCTTTTGAGAACGTCTTCAGTACTCGATGAATCAGATCTTCACTTTGAGCGTCAACCGCTGATGTCGCTTCATCCAGAATTAGAATGGAGGGGTCACGCACAATAGCGCGGGCCAGTGAAATTCGCTGTCGTTGACCTCCGGAAAGACGCCCACCTCCCGGACCAATTTCAGTATCAATTCCATCGGGAAGTTCCGAAATAAAACTCCATGCATGAGCCTGTCGGGCGGCAGCTTCCACGGTCGCGCGATCGGCTGAAAAATTCCCGAATCGTATGTTCTCGTAAATCGTATCGTCGAACAGCATTGTTTCCTGACTTACCAAACCAATCTGGCTGCGTAGGTCGGCGGTGCGATATTCGTGAATGTTAACATCATCAATCTGAATCATGCCTGACTGAGGATCCGTGAATCGGGGTAACAGGCTCAACAGCGTTGACTTGCCAGAACCATTGCTGCCAACAACGGCTAACACTTCGCCGAAATTCACGGTCAGATTGACGTTCTGCAGTGCAGGGGGCCGAGCATCGTCCTTTTGAAAAGACATATATCTAAAGGAAACATCCTTGAAGCAAATGGAATCGTTATGGCGAATCAGCTTCCTTGATACTTCAGGTTCCTTCACGATGCTTTGCTCATCGATCAAAGCAAACACCCGGTCAGCTCCGGCCATGCCCTGCTTGATTTGCCCGAACACGGTGGACAGTTTACGAACCGGATCCAGCACACCAGCCAACAACACGTACAACGTCATCAGTTCGGTAATTGACATGGCTGAAGGTGCCAGTTGGATACCTAAGATCGTGTCGGTATTGCGTAAAACAAGGTAGACACCGGGAGCGAAGGCCACCATCACCACCAGAATCCCCATGAGCTCCGACGTTGGACGGATCAGAGAATTCGCACGAACGCATTTCATCGTATGCGTATAAAAATCCCGATTCGCTTTGTAAAACTGCCGCCGTTGACGACGTTGACCACCGAACGCAGAAACGACTTTAAACGATTCAAATGTCTCGCTGATTGAATCGTAAATCGTTTCAACACTTTCCATCGCACTTTTGGATGCTTTCTTCAGACGGCGGCCAAATTTTGCAAGAAACACGCCGATGAGCGGGACAACCATGACGGCCATTAAAGTTAATCGCCAGTTAATGTAAAACGCCGCGCCGATACAGGCGGCCGCTTTCAGAGGCTCACGAATAAGCTTGGTACCGAACACGCTGATCGCAACCGTAAGTTGCTGAATGTCATTGGTCATTCGAGACAGCAGCCCCGGCGTACCCACAGCGGCAGCTGTCTGGAGATCAAGCTTAAGTGCAGCGCGAAAGCAATCGCGACGAATATCGTTTGCAGTAAGCGTCATTACGCTACCGACAAGCAATTCCTGAGCGTACATGAAAACACACTTCACCAGTGTACCCAATAAAACAAATATCAGGATCAAGCCAATCGTGTTGAACTTATCGACGGGTACGTATGGCATCACATACACATTCAGATTGGTGTAGGTCTGCAGGCTTCGCGTGGCATCAGCAATTCGCAACTGAACCTTCGCTCGTTTGCTCAAATCTCCAGGATCGACCGCTGCCAAAAATTCCGTCTCTTCAACGATGGCCTGATTTGACTCTGCAATCCTGACGTCAATAAACTGCTGCAAGCTGTCGTTTTCGAACAGAATCTTTACAACAGGACCAACAGCCGACAAGTTCACACACCAGCAGACCGCTATCCCAATGGCGAACAGCACCGACAGTCCAAAAGTGAACCGATAAGGCCAGAGATACTTTCCAATGCGCGATGCGTTATCCATTTTGCCCGTCTCGCTTCCTTTCGTCGGGGCCATGCTGAGTTAACTGACATTTAGCCAGTTCCCACGCCGATCATCGATGAATCGATGTTTTCGAAGGTAATTAGACACAGATCTCCAAATCGTGTCTACGCCGATTCAATGGAAGCTAAATCAACACAAGTCGTTTTCCACAAACGCTTTTGCAGACAACGGGGTTGCCAACAGAGTCCACGTCAGGTTACGTTTCTGACAGGACACAGAGCCTGACTTAAAAAAGCTACGTTCGCCATTGATCCCGTGCAGTCAGATACGTATCTATTCTGCAACAACGTCCCTTGACGAGTATCGCACAATTTCCTGATTGCCAGGAATAATCATATCTACAATTTCGAAAGCTGCGGATCGCGTCGTTTGCAGCTGGACAGCCTCGACAATTTCAACGATTCAGTCATGCGACAAATTCCCATATCAGTCTATTTGATCGCAAAAAACGAAGAAGCGCGCATCGGCCGCGCCCTGAGTTCCGTGATGCACTGGGCGGATGAAGTCATTGTTGTTGACTCGGGCAGCACTGATTCAACGATTTCCATCGCAGAAACACTAGGGGCGAAAGTTCTCCATCGAGACTGGGATGGCTACGGACCACAAAAGCGATTCGCTGAGGAACAGTGCCGCAACAGGTGGGTGCTGAATCTTGATGCTGATGAGGAAGTCAGCAAAGAACTGGCTCAGGAAATCCAATCCGCAGTTGACAGCGCTCCGACAAATCAGGCGGCGTTTCAGATTCGCGTGACGGACCTGTTGCCTAGTGAATCAATTCCACGTTGGCACGCCTACAGTTACAACATCCTGAGATTGTACAACCGTGACTTTGGAAGGATGTCGAACCATAGATACCAGGATCGAGTGGAATTGAAGGGCGGCAGTGCGACTTCACTTCGTGGACGAATTCACCATCGTTCGTTCATTTCATGGCACGCAACGCTTGAGAAAATCAACTTCTACACATCGCAGGTGGCAGAAGAGCGCGTCGCTTCCGGAAAACTCCGCATGTCAGCCATACGTCTCTGGACTGAATTCCCACTGACGTTTCTAAAAATCTGGATTGGCAGACGGTACATTCTGCGAGGAAGCATGGGGCTGGCGATGTCTATTACCGTCGCCCACCTTAACCTGATGCGTCTGCTGAAGACGGAAGAACGAGTCACAAAGACATCTGTGCAACAAGTCGCACACAACAAAACAATCAGCAATGCAGCCTGATGCCGTGAGCAGACCATTTTCGTAGGTCGGCAACAAAACCATCAAAGTCCGGTCCCATACACGTACATTCGAAGAATGTATGGGACGACGCGACAGAACGCCACGATCAGGTCAGGCTGCAGCTTTCGCGAAGGACTCAACGCCGCAAAGTCCCCTGTAAATATCCAGTGTCTTCGACTGCATTGTTTCCAACAGAAATTCTGAGGTCTCTCGCGGCGGTATAATTTCGCCGTCCCTGGCCTTCTGCAATCCATCCGCCAAAGCAGCAATATCCTGCAGTGGAATAAGCCCTTGCGGAAAAACTTTACCCAATACTTCTCCCACACCACCGTGGTTGTAGCCAAGTGTAATTTTGCCGAGCCGAACCGACTCCAGGACTGCTCGACCAAAACTCTCGGGGGGCTTGATTGAAGTCGAAACAGAAACATCACATGCCGCCACAACATCCTTGATGTCGGCTCGGTGCCCCGTAAATGTAATTTGTGCGGCTAAGCCCAACTCTGAAATCTTTGAGCGCAGTTCAGCGGAGTAATTTGTTCTTCTGGGATCTTCCCCGCCAGCAATTACACCGTGAACAGTTGTTCTCTGCTGTTTCAGCAAATGAATAGCATGAATGAAGTCCAGGTGTCCCTTGAATCTTGTGACTCGCCCCGGCACGCAAGCAACAAACTGACCACGTAACTGCGGATAACGTTCGTACCATTGCCGTAACCACTCTGCCGAAGGCTGATAGTGATAAGGGAATTCCTGTGGGTCGACACCACGGTGTACAACTGAGACTTTTGAGGAATCAGTCTCGGGGTAGTTCTTCAACAGGAAATCACGACAGGTATTCGAAACCGCAATCACACGCTCGCCACAAGTCATTATGCGACTGTAGGCATTCGGACGATTCATACCATGAGCCGTCGTCATAAATCGCGGACGGCTGGATTCCGGCATGTTCCTCCATGCCAGCCATGTCGCCCAGGCAGGAACGCGAGAACGAGCATGCATTAAATCCGGTTTCACATCCCGCATCCAGCGACGAAGTCGGGGAACGGCCGCCAAAGTCCACAGACTCTTCTTCCAAACCTGCATTGCAACGTGCTCGCCACCTTCAGCTTCCAGTTGCGAAACAAGTTGTCCGCCTCCGGAAATTACGATGCTACGATGCCCCGCCGCAACCAATGCTCGGTTGATTTCAAGAGTTCCGCGTTCAACTCCACCAGCGTTCAGTTGGGGTAGAAGTTGCACGATGGTCATGGATGAAGACATGGGATCCTTCCCAGTCGAACTGATTCAAAAATGATAGAAAGATTGTCGAATTACGACAAATAGCGGGACACGAGTCACATGCCAGATTAACCGACAATCAAATTCAGGCATAGGTCGAACAAACAAACTTGCCCCGACCACGACGGAAACCCTCGATGCACTTTCTGATTTCCACCATCCCCGATCCGGCCGATTGCCGATCACACCGCCACTGGTTCACAGATTTTGACGAATTGGAACAATACATCCACCAGCCAATTCAGTTCGGCCGCAAGATAATATCGTCCACTAGGCTGCGTCTTCTCGGCAGCAATCCCGTTGCTGGTCAAGCATATAGAGCCCCACAATTCGTTGCCCGAGAAGCCGTGAGGTCTCAGGACTCTGGTGGACGCCATCAATCAAACGCTCGGCTGGCGAAACCCCAAGCAATATTTCATTCGGATCAACATACAGGGCACCCGATTCAAGTGCGACGCTTCTGAGGATCGTGTTGTATCGGTCGATTCCAGTGTTTCGTTTAGAATCATTTGTAACAGGAACTGTCCCCCAGACGAAAATTCGGCAGCAACCATTTTGCCGCACCAGCAATTCAATCATCGCATGAACGTTGTGGCTGAATTCGGTCTCAGAAACAACAGGCCCGCGGGGAACAAACTTCCTTATAACCGGCGACCGAAGTCTTCGCTTGATAAACTTCACCAGCTTTCTTGCACGTTTTCTGAGGAACGTCTCTGGATAACATGGCACGTACACCATCGGAATTGTTGTCACCCATGCGTCAACCAGACCAAAATTCAGAATGGCAATGTCCGCTGATATTGCGTACTCCCGAAGAACGGCCAAGCCTTCTCGCGAGGTCCGCATCCCGCCGCCAAGATTGCAGACGGACGTTGAAACGCCATGAGCTTCAAATGCCGCAACCAAGCCATCGGGCAGCGTTCCCTGCAAGGGATTGCTAGTAACGGTGTTGCAGTCGCCAAGAGCAATCACTCGCACTGGCGAACTTACATCGTTTCCATTCACGCCAATCCGATGCCACGGTCTGGATTGCATAACCGGACTTTCAAACCTGACGGCCGCGACTGAAATACAGTGGTTGATACACAATTTCGACAGGAAACACGGGCGACTAAATCTGTATCCCGCTTGGTTGGGCCGCGAGCAAATCTCAAACACGTCATCCGGCAGTTTCGGCCGGTGTAGGAGACATATCGCGAAAACCTATTTTCAGTGAGCATGAACTAAGACGGCTTCTTTGCCGTACCCTTTTTTAGCTTTCCGTTCTGCAATTCCTCGACGATTCTTGCGAGCACAGCAGGATCTTTGGATTCCATCACGTGAGCAATTCTGGTCGCGGGCAACTCCATCCGCGTCATGATACCTTCCGCGGTTTCCCACATCTTTTCCTGCTTCTTGCCAGTGGAGAGGTAAAGATTGGTCACCAGTTCCGCCAGGCGCTGATCATCAATCGCATCGCGGTTTTCGTAGTATCGTTTGATCACCTTCTGCTGGTGCGAGGAAAAATCTTGTTGTGCCATGTCAGTTAATTGTCGAAGGGGTCAGCAAAGCATTAAAAACCGAGTTACACCATACAAGAACGTGACAAACTTCGAAACAGGAGTCCACTGCAAAAAACGCTCGAATTCCTGCTGTTTGAGTAAACAAAAAAAAACCGCATCCTGCGGCAGGACGCGGGTCTCGTAAATCACATGACTGATTTTTCGGACAAAACACTCCCAAATTCACTTAGAACTAGCCGCCGGAAAACAGGGAAGCTCGAACGTATTCGCGATTCAGTCGGGCAATATTCGAAACAGACACTTCGGCGGGGCAGGCCGCTTCGCACTCCGAAGTGTTCGTACAGTGTCCGAAGCCTTCTTTATCCATTTCAGCGACCATGTTCAGAACTCGCTCGTTTCGTTCCGCCTTCCCCTGCGGCAGAACGGCAAGTTGAGAAACCTTGGCCGACACAAACAACATAGCCGAGGCGTTTTTGCAAGCTGCTACACATGCACCGCAACCAATGCAGGCAGCAGCGTCCATGGCTATTTCCTGGGTGGTGCCAGGTACAGGTATTGCATTGCCGTCTGGTGCGTTTCCAGTATTTACTGAAACATAACCACCGGCGGCAATAATTCTGTCAAACGCTGATCGGTCAACAACAAGGTCTCGAACCACAGGAAATGCGGACGCACGCCAAGGCTCAATAACAATGGTGTCACCGTCATTAAATCGTCGCATATGCAACTGACAGGTTGTCGTGGCATTGTCCGGGCCATGAGCCTGACCGTTAATCATCAAGCTGCACATGCCGCAGATGCCTTCGCGACAGTCATGATCGAAAGCAACGGGTTCTTCGCCCGCTTCAATCATTTGTTCGTTAAGGACATCCAGCATTTCAAGAAACGACATATGCGTACTTACGCCGTTCAACTTGTAATCACGGAACGCACCATCCGCAGTCGAACTTTCCTGCCGCCATATTTGCAGAGTCAGGTTGAGAGTTTCTTTGCTCATTATTTGTAACTCCTCGTCGTCGGAGGGACGTTTGGAAAGGACAGCGGTTCCTTATGCAGTGTTGGTTCTTCGCCAACACCATGATTTTCCCACGCAGCCACATAGCTGAAGTTCGCGTCGTTTCGCTGAGCTTCGCCATCGGCGGTTTGGTGTTCTTCACGGAAGTGACCTCCGCATGATTCTTCACGGTGCAGTGCATCGACACACATGAGCTCACCAAATTCGAGGAAGTCCGCCACTCGGCCAGCCTTCTCAAGACTTTGATTCAGCGTCTCACCAGAACCCAGCACTCTAACTTCATTCCAGAACTGGTCGCGGAGATCTCGAATCTGACCAATCGCCGTTTCTAAGCCAGTTTTTGTGCGAGCCATGCCGCAATGATCCCACATGATCAAACCCAACTCGCGGTGGAAACTATCAACCGTTCGTGAACCATTAACAGCCAGCAGCTGGTTGATTCGTAACTGAGCCGCCTGAACAGCTTCCAGACACGCAGGATGATCTTCTGGAACCTTGGGAAGATTCGTCGTCGCCAGGTGATCACCGATTGTGTATGGAATTACGAAATAGCCATCAGACAAACCCTGCATCAGAGCACTGGCTCCGAGGCGGTTGGCACCGTGGTCTGAAAAATTCGCTTCACCAAGAACAAACAGTCCGGGAAGATTGCTCATGAGATGATAGTCGACCCACAGACCGCCCATCGTATAATGCACGGCCGGGAAGATCTTCATCGGAACCTGATATGGATTTTCGGCCGTAATCTTTTGGTACATATGGAAAAGATTGCCGTACTTCTTCCGAATCGTATCTTCGCCGTCGCGATTGATGGCATCACGGAAGTCGAGATAAACGGCTAATCCGGTATCGCTGACACCGAAGCCGGAATCACAACGTTCTTTAGCCGCACGTGAAGCGACGTCACGTGGCACCAGATTCCCGAACGACGGATAACGACGTTCCAGATAATAGTCACGATCTTCTTCGGGAATATCCTGAGGCTTCCGGGCATCGTCGGCATCTTTGGGAACCCACACGCGCCCATCGTTTCTCAGGCTTTCGCTCATGAGAGTCAACTTCGACTGATAATCTCCGCTAACGGGAATGCACGTTGGGTGAATTTGCGTGTAACACGGGTTCGCGAAGTAGGCTCCCTGCTTATGACATCGCCAAGCAGCCGTGACGTTGCTGCCCTTGGCGTTGGTGGACAGATAATAAACGTTGCCGTAGCCACCCGTACATAGCACCACCGCGTCGGCAGTATGCGTTTCCAGCTTGCCCGTCGTCAGATTACGGACAACGATACCTCGAACAACGCCGTCGACCTTGATCAGTTCCAGCATTTCCCGGCGAGCGAACATCTTCACTTTGCCAAGATGTACCTGTCGCATCATCGCCTGATAGGCACCCAGCAAAAGCTGCTGCCCGGTTTGGCCTCGGCAATAGAAAGTTCTGGAAACCTGAGCCCCGCCGAAAGATCGGTTGGCCAGAGTTCCACCGTATTCACGAGCAAAAGGAACACCTTGAGCCGCACACTGATCAATAATGTTATTACTAATTTGCGCAAGTCGGTAAACGTTTGCTTCACGAGCCCGATAGTCGCCGCCTTTTACCGTGTCGTAAAACAACCGCCAAACACTATCGCCGTCGTTGGGGTAGTTCTTGGCCGCGTTAATACCGCCCTGAGCCGCAATACTGTGAGCTCGACGAGGACTGTCCTGAAAGCAAAACGACTTTACGTTATAGCCGAGTTCACCCAGTGAAGCTGCGGCCGCTCCGCCAGCTAACCCGGTGCCCACAACAATCACGGTAAACTTGCGTTTATTAGCCGGATTCACCAGCTTCATGTTGAAGCGGTGCTTGTCCCAGATCTCATCGACGGGGCCTTCGGGAACTCGAGAGTTCAGAGTCTCACTTGCCACACGAACCATTTGACGACCTCAGTTTCATTCTGCGAGGACAGCGTAACAATCTGGAAGAAACGCAAAAAAATGCAGTAAGCAGATTTAGTGCGGAGCGGCGAAAGCCCACACCACAAGACTCAAGAAGCCCGCCGCGATTCCCCAGGCAAAAAGAATCCCACCAATGCTGATCAGCTTATTCCAGCGAGGATGGCTGATCCCTAACGACTGGCATGCACTGCGAACACCATGCGAAAGATGCACACCCAGCGCGATTAATGCGACGCTGTAAAACACGCCCGTCTTGAAATCAGACAAAACAGATCGAACAAGTTCAAACTTATCGTCCTCGCCGCCTGCAAATCCGCGAACGTTGAGTTTCATATCCAGAATGTGAATCACCAGATAAGCAAAGACAATCAGCCCGGTTACCAGCATCAGATTTGCAGCGCCGCCGTTCGGCAGAATAAAACCGGTTTGCTTGGATTCCTTTTTCTCGTAGCTACTGGAACGAGCTCTGCGGCTCATGGCCGTCGTGGAAACAGCGAGTCCGATGTGAAGCAGAAACATCGAGAACAAGCCGACCTCAGCAACAGCAAGTATCGGCCCAAGGCTGTGCAGTTTTTCCGCATAGCCATTAAAAGCGTCCTTTCCTGCAAAGAGGTTTAAATTGCCACCAAGATGAGCCACCAGAAAGCCGCACAGCGACAAACCGGTTAAGGCCATCAGTATTTTCTGGCCGACGGAAGTGCAGCAGACTTTTACAATTGGCCCGATGCCCGGAACCTTGCAAAGTAACTCAGCTGGATATCCCAGAATCTTGTACACAGTGTCCAAAGCCCAGCTCCTTCAAGCATGGGTACACAGAAACGTCTAAATCAATACGCCGCGATTATAGAGATCGACTACTCAACTTCAACGACCGCAGACTTATGTCGTCTGTAACAGACAGAAGATACATGAATCGATTTCCGCTTAGCTGGAAGACTGAGTCTCAACATCAGTAGAGTATCGGTTTCTGTAAAACCAGATTGCAGACACGACCAGCGGAATCAGCCCCGCAACAAAGAACATCTGCCGGAAACCCACACCATCGAACCGAGGTAAATCAATAATTCGACCAAGCAACGGTGCGGAAAGTGCGCCACCCAGGTCAAAGCAGCCCAATGTCAGATTTGTCCCACTACCGCGATAATGTGGCGGAAACGTGCCTGACCCAAGCGAAACAATCGACGGAAACAGCAACGCATGCCCCAGCCCGCAAAAGACGGCTGAAAAAATCAGATGCCACCATTCCGTAACCGGAATCAAAGCCCAAATACCAAATCCCTGCGCCAACAGACCGTATGTAATCAACCGATACCGCCCGACTTTCCGACTAAGCGATGCCGTTCGCAAACGAAACAAAAATGCGGTCACTGCATAGCTGGTCCAAAACGTGGCGATGTCACCGACATCGGCGTTACGGTTAAACCGAATGAGATACAACGATGTGACTGTAAACATCATCCCCATTGTCATAGCCACAACAACCACAAAACCCGGCCAATACCGCCATGTAAGTTTTATCAGCGATGGGCGAGTCTCATGCCGAACCGGTTTCACGGAACCTCGAGTACTCACCAGCATCAATCCGATATAAACCACAAGCAGACTCACGACAACGGCGAATACCGCTGCAAAATACTGCTGCTGATTTCCCTCCGAATGCGATCGGAAGTAACCAGCCAATTGCGATCCGAAGATCATCCCCAGAAATCCGCTGCTTCCTAACAAAGCAATAAATTCTGTCCGACGATGCTCAGCCACAGAATCCTGCATATGGAACGTGCCGCAAGTAAACATGCCGGCCAGCCCGACCACGAAACACACTCGGCCCACATAAACAATCGATGTTAATTCATTCATCGACGCAAATAGGCAGGCGCCGCTTAAAGTAAACAGACTCATACAAAACCAAACGCGTCTTACTCCAAAGTAGTCGATCGACATCCCCAGAAACAGTCTCGCCAAAATCGCGGCAATCAGACCTTCCCGAACGATCCGACCGGGCAGTTCTTCAAAATACGCAATTTCAGAATTCTCGTTACTAGCCAGCCATGCAACCCAGTCTGCAAACATAAACATGGCCGCATTCGCTGTCACCACGGCTAGGTTCGCCAAATAGGAAAACACGAATACCGGGTGTGACACGCGATCCACGACAGCAACCGCTCGCGTAATCGGAGCGGTGCGGTATGCCGCTTTCGTTGCAGACTCTACATTCTGATCAGTGGTAATCTCTGTGTCAGAATTAGCCACCAAACGCTCCATAGCGTTTGACGCCGCGATGAAATGCGATGCGGTTCAGCACGAACAGAGCAATGATCCAGACAAACTGCGTCGCGAGTTCAAATGGCAGGGATTCCGCCGGAATTTTCCCAAGGATCACTGCCGCCGGAAAATAAGCAAGATAGCGGAATGGCAGATAGTAAACCCAGGGAATCCATTCAGCGACCCATTCCAAGGGGATCATGTGGCCCGAAAGAAAGTAGTTCATCATCATATAAATGAAGATCAGAGAACTGACTTCCAGAAACCAAAACGAGATCAAACCGATCAGAGATTCAATCAAAAAACCGATCAGAAACGCCATGAACAGCGAACATACAAACGCCAGAAAAATCGGCCTCTCAGGCCATGCTGGCAAATAATCCCGACACAACCAAAACACCAGCGCAAACGGGCCGGTTGCGATTACATAGTAAACCAACTTATGAGCAACCCGTTGCCAAAACAGATAGTCCAGCATATCAACAGGCTGTAACAAGTACTTCCGCACGGAACCATCACGAACAGATTGAGCGATCCCGTTGGACAAACCCGGCATGCTTGAAAATGCTCGAGCAACCATTACCAACAGATAGTACGACACCATTGTCGAGTACGTATAGCCATTCAAAGACGACGTCGTGTCTCCTGCAAAAATTGCGTTCCACAGAAACACCTGTGTGATGATGGGTAGAAAACGGACCAGCGTTGCGAACGCAAAGTCACCTCGATAAACAAGGCGTTCTTCCATCGCTGTACTAAGAATCAACCACTTGATGCGCAAACTTCCCCTGAGTCCGACGATCCATGATTGTTTTGGCAGCAATGACATTGGCGTACGCAAGTTGAAGCCTGAATGACGAACAGAATTTAAGAACCTACCTGTCAGTCGAACTATGTTCCGATGAAAAGAGCTCCGCGATTACATCTTCCAGCGGACGTTCTGAAACGCTGACATCTTCGATATCGTATTCTGCCAGTATCTTTGACAGCACGGCCGACACATTCTGTTTTTCAACCTGCAATCGAATCATCGGACCGCGGTCTTCCAGAACAACGCCGTAGCGGTCGATTCCCGTTGATGAACTGTTTACCGCAAAATGCAATTCAATAATTTTGTGCTTACTAAAGCGATCGACAATGTCATCCAGTGCTCCATCATGAATCACTGTACCTTTGCTGATTACGATCGCGCGGTCGCACAACGCTTCAACGTCCTTCATGTAGTGGCTCGTCAGAACAACAGTGATGCGCTGTTCTTTTTGATACTTCAACAAGAACTGCTGCACGCGCCGCTGACTGACCACATCCAGCCCGATGGTTGGTTCATCCAGAAATAGAACATCCGGTCGATGGAGCAGGGCGGCGATCAATTCCATTCGCATCCGTTCGCCCAATGAGAGTTCGCGAACCGGCTGCCCCATCAAATGAGCTACGTCCAGCAATTCGGTGAGCTCAGTCATCCTTGATTTGTAGTCGTCCGAACTGATTCGATAAATTTCTTTATGCAGGCGAAACGATTCCTGAGCAGGTAGGTCCCACCACAACTGTTCTTTCTGGCCAGTCACCAGAGAAAACCGCCGCCGATACGCATCTTCACGCTTCCAGGGAACGTGACCAAGTACCGTCGCAGTGCCAGACGTGGGAACGATTAGCCCCGACAGCAATTTCAGCGTCGTCGTCTTACCCGCTCCGTTTGGCCCCAGGAACGCCAGCATTTCGCCTTCATCGATTTTGAAGGATACGTCACGAACGGCGTGTACTTCGTTGTATTCACGATGCAACAGTCCCCGGATGGAAGCAAACAGGCCCTCCCGCTTCCGGTAAACTTTGTATGTGCGACACAGATTTTCTACGACGATAGCTGGCATTGGCGTGATATTAGTTGACGCCGCCTTCGCCACCAATTCGCTCGGCACCGCTGCCCGGAAAAAGACAATAATCAGTCCAACCCGCCACTTCCGAGAAAGCACTGCAGCGGATCAAACACCATGCATGGCCAAGTTGCTGCCAAAACTGCTGCCCGCGGCGGATTTACGATCAGCCAGAAATTGCCACGACCAGAAAACTGCCGCCCAGGCTGAATATGGAAGTGTGAATTGGATTACACAAAGTTCACAGCGGCGTGCAATCCGCGTCACCACAGCAAGTCGCTGAGCTAAGCAAGCCTGTCCGTTGCAATGTGATAGTGAGGATCTTCTAAAACGTTAACCTCAACCAGATCACCCGCTTTATCCAGCAGCTTTCGGCATTCGAGACTCAGGTGAGTCAAATGCAGACGCTTGCCGCAGCCGACATATTTTTCCGCCAGCCAGTTGATCGCTTCCAGTCCGGACTGGTCATAAACACGAGTATAATAGAAGTCGATTACAACCTCGTCCGGGTCACCATTTACGTCAAATAACTCTTTGAACGAAGTGACTGAGGCAAAAAACAACGGCCCGTGAAGCTGATAAATTCGACTTCCGTGTTCGTTAATGCGAGAATCGGCACCGATGTGCGTCGCATGCTGCCATGCAAATACCAGAGCCGAAACAATCACACCCAAAATCACGGCCGATGCCAGATCATGCATCAGAACCGTATAACCAGCCACAAGAATCATCACAAATACATCGCTTCGAGGCATGCGGCGAAACATCTTCAACGATGCCCATTCAAACGTGCCGATTACCACCATAAACATCACACCGACCAAAGCCGCCATTGGAATCTGTTCAATCCACGGCGCAAGAAACAGGACGAACGCAAGCAGGCACAGGGCCGCCGTGACTCCCGACAGCCGACCTCGTCCACCGGAATTCACGTTAATCAGAGACTGACCAATCATCGCACAGCCGCCCATACCTCCAAACAATCCGCAAATCAGATTCGCAGTTCCCTGGCCAACGCATTCACGATTTCCCTTGCCCCGAGTTTCCGTAATTTCATCGATCAGAGTCAAAGTCATCAGCGATTCAATCAACCCCACTCCGCAGAGAACGATAGCAAACGGAAAAATAATCTTCAGTGTCTGCCAGGTGAATGGCACCATTTCATATTGACGGAAAAACAACTGTGGCAAACCACCACTAATTCCGCTTTCTACAACCTCGGAGCCCGGCAATGCGGTAATCGCCTTGGCGGCGTCTGCCGGGCTTTGGCTGTCACTAGTGGCAACCAAAGACGCAGTCGCCAGAGCTGATCCGGCTTCCACTTTACTCGCTGCGATTTCGGCAGCCTTGGTATTCGTACGTAGCATGTCACCAACTGTTGCCAGCACGTGTTCACCGTTTGGTGTTTCGACCGATTGATTGATCGCCACGGAAGCCAGAGTTACAGTCAGAATTGCTGCCAGCGACGCCGGAACGGCTTTGGTAAATCGCGGTAACAGCCAAATAATACACATAGTAGCTGCAACAAGGCACAGCATCAGCAACAAAGGCTGTCCGGTCAGATAAACAAGTTTGTTATCCGCAGACAGTGTTTTAAAACTTCCCAGCTGTGCCAGACCGATCACAATCGCTAAGCCATTAACAAATCCCAGCATCACCGGATGCGGAACCATACGAATGAGCTTCCCCAATCGCCCCAGGCCAATGGCAATCTGCAGCAGTCCACAAAGAATTACAGTTGGGAAAAGATACTCAATCCCGTGTTCTGCAACCAAAGAAACCACGACAACCGCCATCGCACCGGTGGCACCCGATATCATGCCTGGTCGCCCACCCAGAACGGCCGTGATCAAACCTATAAAAAAGGCAGAATACAGTCCGATCAGCGGCGAAACACCGGCTACGAAGGCAAACGCAATGGCTTCCGGAACAAGTGCCAGTGCGACTGTTAACCCGGAAAGAATGTCATCTTTTGTTGACCCGGATCGCTGGCCAAAGAAATTCAGCATGTTAATTAACCAGAAGGGGCGGCCCAGCGATTGGGACACTGCATTCAACAAGGTGGCCGTCACCAACCTGGAACGCCATCAAATAGTAACGTGATCTGCACACTCATCGGCAAGCCTTCAAAACACAGCGTAGAAGGCACCAGCGGGATCCTGAGGTGTGGACTATAGAACCTTATGCAGCCTGGTCAACGTACGATTGGCAGCAACAGCCGATTGCTCAAAACCGGTAAAAACGTTCGCGCGATCAGGACGGTGAATTTATTCAAACGGACATGTAACACGCTATTCCCACGCCCCTTGCTGCAATCTCGCTTTGTTTGCCCAGCATGTCCGGACTTCAAAAAATCGCCCCCGGGCAACATCAAACTCCGGCTGTTTTTTTTCTAACGCCCCACAAAGCTGACACCGCCAATTTAAAACAGGACAACAGTGCACAGAAGTGTCCCGCCAACGTTGCCCAGAACGACATCGCGAACCAAACCCGCTAAACTGAGCTCCGACCGTTAAACATGCCGTTTGCTCCCAACCGACCGGCGGGCTTTCGCTTGCTTCTCGCAGGCCTCGATTTTCGAGAGTCCGCCACAACATAACGATGCCCGCATGAACAGGAACATTCCCAAACACCTATCGCCCATTGAAACATATCTTTTTAAGGACAATCGACCGTCTCACCCACTTGACTTCTTTATTCGGCTGGAATTTGAAGGTGACATTTACCGCGATCAACTGCAGCGTGCAATTTCCCGAGTGCTGCTGTTCCATCCCATGCTGAACGCTCAAGTTCACCAACACGGACGGCGATTGTCCTGGGAGTTCAATAAAGCGAATGCTGAGCCGATTATTCTTCACGCGAACGAAGAATCCGACATCAGTCCCATCGATCTTAGAACGGAAACGGGAATCAAGTGCTGGTTCTCACGAACAGAGTCCGGGGCAACCGTTACCTTTCAGTTTCATCATACAGCGACAGATGGCCTGGGAGCATTCGGCTTTGTTAGTGATGTCATCCGCCAGTATTCCAACGGCACATCCGAAACCGGCCAGCCATTAAGAGACATTTCCAGGCTGGCTGAACGTCACTGGTTCGGTTACGAACGAGACACTCTCTTCAACATGTTCCGCCGACAGTCACGAGCGCTGATGGCTTCGCGCGGCTTTTCAGGTATGTCGTTTGTCTCGGTGAAGTCCCACGAACCGATCGTGAACGAGTCGCCACCGCCAATTAAGTATCCTCATTTTTTTTCGCACTGGTTCTCAACTGACGAAACGCGATGTCTGAAGGCTCAGGCGCGCAGTCAGCACGTTTCGACAAATACAGTGATCATTCGAGATGCGTTTGTGGCAATTGATCAGTTCCGCCAAACGCAGCGCGCCTACAGCTGCGACGACTGGATTCGCATTGCCGTCCCGGGCAGCGTTCGCCTGCAACGAACCAACCAGGATCTTCCGGCAGCCAATCTGTTCAGCCTGACGTTTCCATCTTTCACAGCCGATCAGATTTCTCGGCAGGAACGGCTGCTTCAGGTTATTCACGACAATATTCGAGCAAGCCGTCGAGACTACTATCTACCCACGTTTCTTGTGGCGTTGAATGTCATTGCGCGAATTTCTGGAGCCATGGAAAAATCTGTTTCGGCGGACAAATGCATTGCAACATTGCTGCTCACCAATCTGGGAATTCCTCTGGAGGATATAACAGACACACCGGACGCTCTGTTCCGATCAAATGATCTGGTGCTTACTGACGTCGAGCTGATTCCTCCGATGAGACCGCACCAAACAATATCGATTGCCGTTCTGGAATATGCCGGACGACAAAAAATAACGATGAGTTTTGATCCCCGAATACATTCCAACGAAGAAGCCGATGACATACTCAATCTTCTAATCACACAACTTCGCTCTACCATTGCACCATAACGCGATCACGGCAAGGCTGTAATCGCCGAAGCCACCAAAAATTCAGACTCAACGGCAAGTCATCAAAACTGTTGTGCAGCGAAACCGAGACTGACATTTAAGACATCGGTCAACTCCCCCGCTATGCGGCAACGTCCCGGAAGATCTTCGTATGTATCAGATTGTGGAATTGATCGCAGTGATCGCTGGGGCGACATACGGTGTTCTGCTGGGACGACGTCACCAGATGGACTTCATTGGCGTTTTTTCAATAGCTTTCATCTGTGCTTTCGGTGGCGGAACACTGCGTGACCTGTGCCTGGACAGACATCCGCTGTTCTGGATTCGCGAAGAACATTATCCCATCGTCGTACTTTGCATTGCTCTGCCAGTGGCAGTCATTCCGCGAATTCCGATATGGTTTGAAAAGGTAGTCGACATAGCAGATGCCCTGGGACTTGGACTGTTCAGCATCGTGGGTGCAACATTTGCCATCGAGGCCGGAACATCACTGTTCATCGCTTCGCTGCTGGGTGTCGTAACGGGCACGTTTGGCGGAGTTATCGGAGACATTGTCTGCAACAGAGTTCCCAGTCTGTTTCGCACAGCTCCGATGTACGCTACGTGTTCGTTTACAGGTTGCTGGCTGTTTTTTCTGCTGCGATGGCAATCCATTCCCGATGAACTTGCCGCGCCGATTGCCATCCTTTTCGTCGTACTGTTTCGCCTGCTTGCAATCCGATATCAATGGCGATTGCCGCAGCTCGACCTTCCTGATCAGGCATTGCCCGACGAAAAAGAATAGGGACAGCGTCAACTTCAGATAAGCCGAGCGATGACCGCCTGAGTTCGAAATCAGAGTGATCAAACACTTCAGATATTACGGATTTTCATCCGTTTGCAGCAGGTCTTCCGAGGGACGATCAATCGCCAGAGCAGCGGCGTAATCACTGAAAGCCGCAAAGTGACTGTACGTTGCCGACACTTCTTCTTCGGCGGCTTCAAGGGCGTATTGTTCGCGCAGCGCAACCTTCAGCAGATCGCTTTCACCGACTTCGAATTTACGACGCTCGATTTCTGCCATTCGAGTTGCAAGCTGCACGGCTCGGCGCGCGTTCAAAGCTTCTAAGCGAGACTGAATCAGACCTGCATAGACGGTTTGAACTTCTGCAGAAACTTTGTCCTGCACCAATCGGCGTTTGGCAACAACCTGAGCCATCTTGCCCTGCACGGCCTGCATCTTTCCGAGCCCCTTCCGGCGTTCAACCGGAACTTCAAAGAACAGACCTGCTTCCAATTCGAATTCTGACTTGTCTCGCTTGCTGCTGGTTGGTTCTCCAACATCCTGAGACCCGATTAACTGGGCGTCCAGGCCTGGACGAGTTTGGTTACGGGCTTCGGCGTAGTCAACCTGCAATTGCCTCAACTGCAGTTCGATAGCTGCCAGTTCAGGCCGAGCCTGCTGTGCTCGCTGAATATCAGACGCCATCATCAATGCTGAAACGTCCCGTAACCCAGGAAACGCGGGCAGCTCTTCCAGACTCGCAACATTCGGAACGCCATTTTCGTCTCGCAGAAATAACGACAGCTTAATCGCTGCCTGCTGTAAATCGCGACGGGCATCAGATAATTTCGCTCGACGTTTAGCAATAGCTCGTTCGTTGTCTATCAGTTCCGGAGGATCAAGATCCTGCAATTCGACACGGCGCACTATTCTGTCATTCCGAGTCTCAGCAAGCTCAAGCCATTGCTGACCAAGTTTGTACTTCTGCCCCGCCGCCACCCACTTCCAATAGGCCAGTCCTGCTTCGCGGCTAAACTGCACCAGACTGGCCTGAATCACAGGATTTGCAATTTGCTGATCATAGGTTGCTCGCCAAAGTGCGGCGCGACGTCCGTCGATGTCACGATCGCGAATCAGCGGCACACGAACGCCAGCTTTGAACTCGCCACCGTCATTTGTTTCACGCTCTTTATACCACGGCTGAAAATCGCCGCCGCCGTTACGATAGCCGGCAAAGAATTCTCCGCCACTGTAAATCGGCTTCGTCAAACCAGCGCTGTTTCGGTAAGTTTCGTAGTACCCGAGAGGTCCGTTTTCGCTGGCTGCTTTTAGCTTTGTGTCAAACTCGCCCCACGAAGAAATGCGATTCCCGTTGGTGATAACTCGTTCCTGATACACCGCCTCAACCAGAGGATACGATTCGTGCAACGATTGAATCACCTGCTGCAATGAAATCCTATCGCTATCAACCAGAGCGGTATCAACGAGTGAACGTGGCGAGTCAGAATCATTGTCCTGCGCGATCGTAAAACGTCCGTCAGCAAGTGACAGCGGACGGTCGTTGTCTGGTGAAGTTTTTTCAGTTTCTGACAACAGCAAATGCGTCATCGATGCTGATGTTACTTGAAGCGATGGTTCGTTCGCGTTCTGATAGCTTAAAGCACGTGCGGCTTCAGGCAAATCACCGGACGTCGTGGTGGTCGTTTCGACGATACGTTCGGTCGTAAGCTTCGGAATCGAGTCCGGAACGTTTCCCGCAATAGCTAACACAGCAGGCATTAAAGCGCCTCGACCGGTCGTCCTCGACGACGATTGGCAGCCACACTGTAGCAGCACAAAAATTATCAGGACGAGACTTTTCACAATTGGCCAATCCGTTGGCTTCGACAAACTACTACACGGCGGAACACTCACACAACTCTTTTCGACGCTTGTGTGTATCGATGCTTCACAAGGTCAAGTCACGAACACAAATACCGCTGATTTAACGTAACGCCTATTCGGATAGTGCCGACTCGCGCGGTTGTACCTCGCCTTTACTTCGGCAGTTTCGGCGGCTTCGACTTTTCTTTGCCGTCGTCGTACTGCGTCACAACTGGCGGAAAACCGTTCAAATTTCGCCACAGTTCGTACCACAGCGGAACACGTTCCAGAAGAACCCATGCATTCGTCCGCACTCCCTGCCTCAGATAGCGATCGTCCGGCCACGGATCGCTGTTGTCATCCGGGCTAACCAAAGCGCGAAACTTGCCTTTACCATCATCGGTTGCATCAACAGACACAATGGTGCCGCCAAAAGTACCTACCGCCACAGAAGGCCAGCCGGCAAACTGTACGGCCGGCCAGCCTTCAAACTGTAAACGAACGTGACGTCCCGTCGACACCAAAGGAGCATCGTTTCCGTCCAGCCACATCTGTACGGCGCGATCTGCCGTATCGGGGACGATAACGCACAAAGTGTCACCTTCCTTCAGAATCTGACTACCCTGATTGGGAGTAATCTTAGTTAGAATACCATTAAACGGAGCGACAATCATCTGGCTCTGTTGACGAGACACTTTGGTCTGCATTTCCAGTAGATCCTTCTGAGACTTATTCAGTTCAGACTGAGCCTTGGCAATATCACTGTCTGCTTTTGCAACGTCTCCGGTCGCTTTTCGTAAAGAAGCCGTGGCGTATTGAATATCCACAAGTGCCTTCTGTTCTTTCGCATCGCGATCTCGCTGCTTTCCTTCCAGATCGTTGCGAGCCGATTCGACGTACGCATCTGCTTTTGCGACTTTCGCCGTTGCCTCAAGGTACTTACGTTCGGCAAGCTGAAACTTGCCTTCGGAAACAATTTTTTCGTCGAACAGCTGTTTCTGTCGTTGATAGTCGGCTTCAGCCTGAGTCAACGCCGCGCGGTTTTCTTCCAGCTGCTGCTGTTCGGCTTCGACTTTATTTATAGCTCCGGCAATCGCAGCATCGGCTGACGCCAAAGTCTGATCTTTCACCGACTCGTAAGCTCGCAATTGAGATTCAAACGACAACACGATTGTGTGGGCCGCTGCCAGACTGCGCCGATTCGCTGCGACGAATTGCTCCATCGCGCTTACCTGAGAATTCGAAGCCGTCAGCTGGTCTTCCAATCGGGCCATCCGCATTGGATCCACGTCCTGAATTTCAGCAATCAGGTCACCTTCGCTGACATGAGCATTCTCAAATACGTTTTCGCCCCAGCGAACAATGCGGCCCTTAATGGCAACCTCGATTGTCTGCTGGCGTTCACGCGGTGCAAATGCGATTACGCTGCCACTGCCGGAAACTGATTGCTGCCAGGGAGCGATCATCACGAGGCCGAACCCCAGAATAAGCAGCACAAGCAGTATTTTGCCGACGCGCCGAGCAAATCGAGATGACCGCGCCAGCCTTAACGAAGGCAACAGGGCTTCGCTGTAGGCCGATGGTGCCAGCATCCGACCTGCAGCAGGCTTCGCTGTGTTGATCAAGTCAGATCGCGACATCATAATGACACCTCAGCGTTCGGGCTGTTCTTCTGCCTTTGAATCCCGCCAGGCAGCGTCAGCGTTTGATCGCATCTGTCTGCAATCGCCTGCCGTCCGGTCGCAACAACCAAAGTCCAGGGGCGATCGCTCCTTAGTAAATTAGTCAGCGTTCGATCAAGTGCATCATCGGAAAGTCCATCCAGTAATCCATCAACCAATAATAATCGAGGCCTACCAGCAATTCCGCGAGCCAAACACAGCAGGTCCCGTTGAGTGCCCGATAACGGTACGCCGTTGCCATTCAGCTTCGTATCGAAGCCCTGGGGAAGCCGCAGCACTTCTTCATAAAGCCCGGCTTCTTCGAGCGCACTCCGTACGTCTGCCGAAGTTACCGTGGACCGATGCAGATGCACGTTTTCTTCCAGGCTACCATGAAAAATCTCAGCGTTTCGCACCAGCGAAACCTGACTTCGCAGGACATCTGATCGCAAATCCAGTGGATTAAATCCATCAATCGTCAAACGACCTGCACTCGGACTCCGCAGGCCATAAATCAGGTCCAGAAGCGTGCTTTTCCCACTGCCCGAACCACCTAGAACCGCGATAGATACGCCTGAATTAACCTGCAGAGTGATTGGAGCAATCAACCGCCGGCCATTCGCTGCTCCATAGTTCACTGACTCCATCGTGACGAGCGCCGGCCCGGAAGCGTTCATTTCAAGAATGCCGTCGTGTTGCTCCATCGGCAAATCAAACAGAACACCGAGTTTATCGACGGACGCCAGAAGATCGTAAAAGCTTTCCAGATGCTTGCCGAGCTTGGCAAACGCACTGACGATCACGGTGACAATTAATTCTGCCGCAACAAGTTGTCCGAGAGTCAACTGACCATCAATAACCAGCCAACCGCCAAGCCCCAACAAGACGGTGCTGGACACAGCCTGCAAACCAAGCGCAAAAATTATCTGACGCATCAGAATGCCAAAGTGCTTATGCCGCGCTTCAAGATATTCATGCACCAGACGGTCTGCTCGCTCAAGCGCCAGTTCGTTTCCACCCGCGGTTCGGAACGCTGTTGGACAGCGCGAAATGTCTTCCAGCCATGACGCCATATAATACTTATTCTTGGACTCTTTGATTGCACTCGCAACGGCACCTCGCCCCAATACAAAAATGATAAAAGCAATGGACGACATCATCACGATATCAAAGCCCAGCAGCCACGGATGATAAAAGGCCAGCACCGCCATCCCAATCACCGCGCTCAAAACAAGAGCGACTCCATCAAGCAGCAACTGAGCAGTAACTTTCTGAACAGTGACGATATCAAAAAAGCGGTTCGCCAGTTCAGGCAGATAAAGTGCATCAGTGGCTTCGGTCTTTGCACGCGGCAGTCGAAACGCAAGGTCACCAGCGACCCGAGCAAACAGGCGTCGTTGTACCAGTTCGGCCACGTAAGTCTGCAAGGCTCGAATTGCCGCAGAGAACGCCAGAAATGTCAACAAAATCAACGCCAGAACAACCACGGGTTGCAGAAAACGACCGAAAGCAACAGTGTTCACCAAAGATTCTACTGCAATCGGAGTCGCCAGTGTCAACAGTCCCACGACCAACGCGAAGACGACGACAATCCAGATATCAGACCACTCCGGACGCAACAACGCCTGCAGGCGGCCAAAGGCAGACAAACCGACCGCTTCCTGCATGCCTGCATCGACATCGGTCCGAATCACCACGCAGCGAACGCGACCATCTTTTTCAAATTCTCGCAGTCGCCGCTTTAATTTACGCAGGCTCATCGATGTGGTTTCACCGGATGCTTCAGCCTGCATTACTCCAACGCGTTTTCCATGCAGTTCGCGAAGCCCAAGCCAAACACCATCTTCCTGCTCGGAATGCAGAATGAGCTGGGCACCGTTCTTTACCAAGTCAAGCACTTCGGCGATCGTACAGTCAATTGTACGAGTCTTCAGACTGATACTTCGAGCGGCTTCCGTAAGCCATTTCCACCAAAATTGCCGCTCTTCACCCGGCCATGCAGATACTGCTTCGTGCCATGCGCGACGAGCGGCTGCCATTTCCACGTCCGGAAGCTGCAGCGACAGTTGCTCCAGGATCCATGATCCGGCAACGATTCTGTCGGGAAACTGCTGGGACATAAGAAAACCAAACGTTCATTTCGAATGAATCGATAGAAACAAGAAACTGGGTAACAACACGGCTACAGACCTAGTTCGCTGTTTCTTATTACGGCACAATCCTTGCGTAGACAAAATAGATTTTGTGTAATTTTACCGTAGAAAAAACCAACCTCCGTGAATTGGTTTAATTACCACCACTTTTACTATTTTTGGACAACAGCACGACTGGGAAGCATCTCAGCTGCAGCAGAAGCACTGAATCTGTCACGACCGACAATCAGCTCCCAGATAAAACAGCTGGAAGATTCGCTCGGAAAGAGTCTGTTCGATCGGTCCTCGCGGAAGATCCAGCTTTCAGAATTCGGCCAGATCGCTTTCGGCTACGCGGAAGAGATTTTCTCAGTCGGCAAAGAATTTCAGGATTTCGTCAGCGGGAATCTGTCTCCGAAACCATCAAGATTTCGCGTCGGCACACCTGACGCGATGCCCAAGCTCATTACCTATCGACTATTAAAACCCACGCTGAATCTGCCCACTGAACTCCAGATTTCGTGCGTGGAAGGCAAGCTGGATCACCTACTGTCGGAACTTGCCGTTCACCGTCTCGACCTTGTGCTGAGTGATTGCCCCGTCAGCCCGACAATGAATATCAAAGCCTACAATCACCTGCTGGGCGAATCGGGCGTGTCCTTCTTTGCCACACCTGATGTCGCGGACAGGTATTCAGACTCGTTCCCAAACTGTCTCAACAACCTACCATTGCTGCAACCCATTGAAACGACTTCCCTGCGAAGAAGTCTCAATCAATGGTTCACCAAACTGGGCGTCCAACCAAAAACGCGAGCCGAATTCGAAGACTCGGCTTTAATGAAAGTCTTTGGCCAGGCAGGTGAAGGCGTTTTCCCTGCACCGACGGCGATCGAAAACGATGTGTGTCATCAATACAATGTGAAGGTGCTTGGACGAACGACTGAAATTCGCGAGTGCTTCTACGCGATCTCGGTGGAACGCCGCATCAAACATCCGGCCGTACTGGCGATCTCCGCAAGTGCCCGGGATCTATTAATAAACTGACCGAAGCTATGCGGGCCTGGGTGATAAGCCGGAACAATTCAACGATTTCAAAATCCAAATCACCCCGATCACAGCATCAGGCCTGTTTCAACAGCTGAGCGTGAATCGCACCGGTAGATCACAAGAAATTGTTTCTTCTTGCACCTATCCGGTTGGCATGGTACGGTTTAGAGTACGCTGCGAAAAACTTTTCGCAGCAACGCCTGCCTCAATCTTCCTTCCTGCATTTATCCGGGTGTGCCGCCCATGGCACTTCGACTTCTCGCCTTTCTCGTTTTCACTGCTGCGCTCAGGATCCCACTCAGTCTTGCTGGTGATGGCGCCCTGTTCTCAACCGACGAATCGATTCAAAACGCAATCGATCATTACATTCAGCTTGCGCTCGACGGCGACAGTGTCCCAGCAGTGGGCAGGGCACCTGATGAAGCTTTGCTCCGACGCACAATGCTGGATTTGGCCGGACGCATTCCAACGCAGGCAGAACAGACTTGGTATGAATCGTTGCCGGCAGAACGGCGTCAGGAAAAACTGGTCGACCGACTGATGCGGCTACCAGATGCCAGCTTTCATACAGCTAACGAACTCGATTCGATGCTGCTGCCGAACAAGCCCTACGATGACGAGTTTCGCAGATATGTCTTATGGGCCACCCAACAGAATCGATCATGGGACCAGATGTTTCGAGACATGCTGGAAGCCAAAGCAACGGAAGGCCCGCTTAAAGGCGCCACACCGTTTCTTAGATCGCGAGTCCGTCAGGTCGACGACATGACAAACGACACCGCCATACTTTTCTTCGGCGTGAACGTCAGCTGCGCAAAGTGTCACGATCATCCACTGGTCGAAGACTGGAAGCAGGATCACTTTTATGGCATGCAGTCGTTCTTCACTCGAACATATCAAACGAAAAAGAATGCGGTCGCCGAAAAGTTTTTTGACGAAGTAAAGTTCAAGACCACAGGTGGAGAAGAGAAGGTTGCGGCCTATATGTTTCTTACGGGAGACGTGGTTTCAAACGGCACGCCTGCGTTTTCCGATGACGAACGTAAGACGCTCGAAGAGAAAGTTCGCAACGCTGAACAAAAAGACGACAGCGAAGTTCCTGTGCCCGCCTTTAGTCCTCGTAAACGCCTGGTCGAACTGGCACTTCTGGACCAGAACGACACATTCTTTTCGAAAAACATCGCCAACAGAATCTGGGCTCGGATGATGGGCGTTGGCCTGGTAAACCCGCTTGATCAAATGCACAGTGGCAATCCTCCCAGCCACCCTGAGTTGCTGGACTGGCTGGCTCGAGACATCAAGCAGAACGGCTACTACCTTCCCCGACTGATCCGAGGAATCACCCTCAGCGAAACCTACGCACGTTCCAGCGAATGGACGTCGGCTGACGAACGTCCGCCATCGCACTATTTTGCGGTTGCTCAATCGCGACCATTAACCCCGCACCAACTGGCAACGTCTCTACGAATTGCTGTTCGCAATCCGGAAAACTGGCCTGCAGTTGACGCTGATGACGAATGGAAACGCGAACGAGACTCGTTGGAAAATCAGGCAAACGGCTGGGCGCGAGAATTCGAACAACCGAGTGAAAACTTTCAGGTGGCTGTCGATGAAGCACTATTTTTCAACAACAACTCGCGAGTACAGGACGACCTGTTACGAGATTCGGGAGACAGTCTAATTGGGTACTTAAAGACGCTTGATAACAATGAACAGGTTGTGACTCGACTATGGCAGATCGTTCTTAACCGTAGCCCCGTTGCCGAAGAAATACACGCAGCCACTGAATGGCTTCAGCGTTCAGAAGACAACCGCCTTGAGAACATCCGTCAGTTAGCGTGGACCCTGCTGGCGGGGCCGGAGTTTCGATTCAATCATTAGCCGACGTTACCGGTTTGAATCTGCTGCCACGCGGATCAGCGATCATCACCGAAAACAAAGTACAGCGTCAAAATAACGACAGGAGCATCGCATGAGCGATCCTACGGAACTTGAACGAGATCGACGAATGCTGCGAGATCTGTCGCGGCGAGGCTTTCTAACCTCCACCGCTGCCGGAGCAACGGCGGTGGCAGCCGATATGGGCCACATCAATGTTCTTCAGGCTGAAGAAGTCACCCGGCAACTCAGGCAGCAGGACAAACGCGTCATACTTTTATGGCTTGCAGGCGGAGCCAGCCAGTTTGAAACGTGGGATCCGAAACCAGGAGCAAAAAACGGTGGTCCGTTTCGAGCGATTCCCACCAACTCAACCGGCGTTCATATCAGTGAACTGCTTCCGGAACTCGCTCAACGCATGCAGCACACCGCCATCATTCGATCGCTGAACACAAAGAATGCCGATCACGGTGGTGGAGCGGCGCTGATGGAAACCGGACGCATCGGTGATCCCGGTCTGCAGTACCCGGATCTTGGAGCAGTCGTCGCAAAGGAACTTGGCCGACTGGACAGCAAAGTGCCGGACTATGTGTCGCTGTATACGTCAACTGAAGGTCGACGCAAAGGCACCAGCGGTGTTCTGGGGGCACGCTATGCTCCAATGTTCCTGTCCGACAATATGATTCCTCAAAACCTTGCTCGCCTGGATGCAGTTTCTGACGTCGATCACAAAGATCGAGCCGCCTTGCGTGACATTCTGGCCAGGCAATTTTCAAAAAACAGACACAGCCCGGTCGTGGACAGTCACATGTCCGCGTATCAGCGAGTTCGGGGACTCATGTCCAGCGAAGAACTGTTCAACGTAGAAAACGAACCTGTGGAAGTGCGAGCTCGCTATGGGCCGACTCAATTCGGCGAACAATGCCTGATCGCCAGACGACTTGTTGAAGCCGGAGTTCCGTTTGTTAAAGTCGCTCGAGCATGGTGGGACAGCCACGGCCAGAACTTCGAAACTCACCAGGAACTCTGCGCTGACCTGGATCATTCTATGTCTGTGCTGCTGGATGATCTGGATCAACGCGGACTGCTGAAGAACACACTTGTGATTACTCTAGGCGAATTCGGTCGCACGCCAAAAATTAACGCCAGCCTCGGACGAGACCACTTTGCCAGTGCCTGGAGCTGCAGTCTTTCCGGCCTCGGCATTCGCGGTGGAGTCGCTTACGGCAAGACAGATCCGGAAGGCAATTCCGTTGTGGAAGGCGAAGCATCGGCCGCTGACCTTTTCGCCACCATTCTGAGCGCTCTCGGAATTGATCACGAACACGAATACATGGTCGGATCACGCCCGGTTCCAATGGCTGACTTCGGTTCGACACCCATCAAAGATGTCCTGGCATAGGCTGCGGAAAAATTCATAATGGACGATACCAGCACAACAATCAGTACAGTCAAAGTAACGAAAAAATTTCGACTGCCGGGAATTGCGTTCTGTATGGCCGGCAGTGAACAACCATCACGGCTGTTTTTTGGCTGTTCGGACTTCAGCGTCTACCGCGTCGACAGCGATGCTGAAAAGCCCGAACCCGTCGTCGTGTCGGAAAGCAAACACGATAGCTATGTCACAGGACTGGTTCGTAGCGGTAGGAATCTGATTTCCGGCAGCTATGACGGAAGTCTGATCTGGTGGAACGCGGATTCTGGCAAGGTTCTGCATCACGTTCAAGCAGCGCATTCTAAATGGATCCGCCGCATTGCCGTGAGCCCCGATGGGAAAACTGTGGCCAGCGTTGCCGATGACATGCAGACTCGTCTTTGGAACGCGGAGACCAGCGAAGCCATCGCAACATGGGGCGACTACGAACTGAAAACCCCGCACGGTTATCCTTCGATGCTGTACACCGTCGCGTTTTCTGCGAATGGTGAAATGCTGGCAACCGGTGATCGCACGGGCAAAGTCATCGTCCGAAATGCTTCCAGCGGCGAAATCGCAGCAACGCTGGAAACCCCCGTCATGTACACATGGGATCCCAAAGCGCGTCGGCATTCGATCGGTGGCATCCGCAGCCTGGCGTTTTCGAACGATTCAAATCTACTTGCCGTGGGTGGCATGGGAAAAGTCGGTAACATCGACCATCTGGATGGAGCATCCCGCATCGAGGTGTTCGATTGGAAATCCGGCGAACAAAAGCTGGAAATCGAAGACACCAAATACAAAGGCCTGGTCGAACAGATTCAATTTGGCCCAAACGACGCATGGCTGGTGGCTGCGGGCGGTGCCAACAATGGTTTCGTCAGCGTCTACCGTGTCGGGGACGGAAAACTGCTCGCTCAGGAAAAAGCACCGATGCACATACACGATTTTCAACTCAGCGAAGACGGAACCAAGCTGCGAGCTGTCGGGTACGAACAGGCGTGCGTCCTGGAAATTGCCTGATCTTGCACCGGGTATTTTGCGCAACGCACCCTGCAATACGGCGGAATGAGCCTCATACTAAACGCCGGATTCCGCGGGGCCCTGAAACTCAGATGTCGGCAGGTTAGCTCAGCGAACGAATCAGAGCCACCGCCATCTTGCGCGTTTCTGCGAGATTCAATGCACCGTCTTTGTCGGCATCGAAAGTCAACGAACGGGCCACGAACGCTTCGCTGATTTGTCCCGCCGAAGACGGAACATTCTGAGTGCCACCGGATATCTGCCCCTGAAACATTGATGAGCGTGGCTGACGTTGGCCCAACTCTGCCACCACGGCTGTCGCAACCTGCGTAAGTTCCTCCGAATTCAACAGCCCATCATCGTTCTGATCAAAACGCATTGCAGCCATCGCGAACTGCTGAGGCGTCGGTTGTGGCATTCTATTGGAATTACCTTGATTGGCCATTGCGCTTGTTCTGGATGAATTCTGAGAACGCTGGCAACCCATGCCATTCATGCCACCATTCTGATTCATAATGGCAGCGTTGTTCATCAATCCCATCGCCGTCGGCATCATCGAATTCCGACCGCCCATCATCAAGCCGCGGCCGCCTGTGTCGGCGTTAGCCAGCCCATTGGAATTCATCATACCGCCTCCGCCCCTGCAGCCCTGGCCACCGCTTCCCATCATTCCACCGCCGGACATTTGGCCGCCCCGCATTCCACCTCCGCCCATGCCTCGCCCACCGCCACGCTGAGCAAGGCAAGTGCCTTCAAACAGTGTCAGTGCGCATACAACAGCAACAAACGAAAGAGAAATTCTGAGCATTGGAACGGCTCCTGAAAGATGCGACAGCGCGTTAACTGCTGCCAAACAATGAGTTGAGTCAATTGCATGGTAAATAATCGCTGCAGTGGTGAACGGCGCGCGAGGGGGCGTTGTCGGCTTTCACCGATTGAGTCGCCGGGTGTCGGGGTTCGAGAACGTGGCTCGGGTGGGAGCGAAAACGGCCTGGCCAGTTATGGCATCACCAACGA
>JBDNFN010000208.1:0-10308 GCA_041689795.1 Fuerstiella sp.
GGGAATCAGCGGAGAGATCCTTGCGTACCTTGCTGACAGACAGGCCCCTGATTGGCAATTTCTTTTGCCTGGGGAGTAAACTGAGGGATCTGCGCAGAGATCTTGCCCGCTGCGTTTACGAAAACGAAGATCAAGTTGCCCTACTTTTTCAGGCCATAAAGCGAAGGCCGGGAATTGCTGCTGATGCACTATCACATTCGGAAGCAATAGGAACGAAACGTTCATCCCGCAAAGCAACGAGACGTGCACCAACCATTGAACACCCAATAAAAAAAGACACGATCAAAAGATCGTGTCTTCAGTGCTCTGGAGAGGACTCGAACCTCCACGGGGTTACCCCCACATGCCCCTCAAGCATGCGTGTCTACCAATTCCACCACCAGAGCGTTTTTTAATTTTTGCTGAAGTGCGTTTTGAGGAGTGCACTTCAATCCGGAGCTGACACCCCGCTTTGCTAGTCCAAGTCGACACAAATAAATTGAGGCCGATTCGGGCGAGTGGCGGGAAGATTACAGGTGAATGGCGGGTTCTTCAACCTTCAAGCCCCCGATAGTGCCCTTAGACCGTTATTTTACGTTCAGAACACTAATTATTCCGTCAACCGCCCACATTTGCTGAGACGCTTCAGATCTGCCCGCCGCGTGAAACTGCACCACCAGAAAATCGGGAACAGTCTGCGAAATCGCCGCCGAAACCGCGTCGAATCTGGCAACGCTTAACCTTCCGGCTGACCTTTCCAGTCGTGAAGCTGTAACTCCACTCGCTCAAAGCCTCGAAACGAATTAATTTGAGGCGCGTAACTGATTGAAAGAGGGCCTTTTACCGCGGCAATTTCTTCCGCCCATTCGCCTCGGCCAAATGCAACGGCTCGCATATTAGTTTGGTTCTGCCGAACCTTGATGGCCAAATGCCGGTCGCCTTCGCCCATGGTTTTCGGCGGTTCTGCAAGTTCGACGCGATTGGACGCAAACCGGGGCTTGGGATTTGCCGCACCGAAAGGTCCCAGATGCTGAAGTTCCACAATAGCGCGGCGAGTCACTTCAGACAGGTGAACTTCTGCATCAACACGCAGAGCCGTGGCTTCTTCCGTTGGCATAAAATGAATGGCTGCCCAGTTGGCCAATGCTGTTCGCAATTCATCAATTTTGTTCGCTTCAATCCGCAGTCCCGCCGCTGCCTGGTGACCGCCATAGCCGAGCATAAATTCTTTGCCCGCTTCCAGACCTTCGTACATGTCAAAGCCGGCATACGACCGCGCGCTGCCTGATCCCGTTCCGTCGTCTTTAAGAGCAATCATCACGGTTGGTTTTTCAAAGGTTTCAGCAATGCGACTGGCGACGATTCCAATCACGCCGGGATGCCAATCGTGATTGGCCAGGACCAAAGTCTTATGCTGCTCCCAGTCGGGATTCTGTTCCACCATTTCTTTGGCCTGCTTTGTGATTCGCCGCTCAACCGTTTTTCGATTCTTGTTGAGCTCATCCACATAAGCAGCCAGAGCAATCGCGCGTTCCTTATTGTCAGTGGTTAACATTTCAACTGCCAGACGCGCTTGCCCGAGTCGACCGGCCGCGTTTATCCGGGGGGCGATTCCAAACGCGATGTCTTCCGCCGACAGTTGTGGTTTTTCGCTGAGTTCCGAAATCTTCAACAAAGCCTGCAGACCGGGCGACGGATTTTCTCGCAGACTGTGAAGTCCATAACGCACGATGACTCGGTTCTCATCCACCAGTGGTACAACGTCGGCCACAGTACCTATTGCCGTCAGCCCCACAGCAGACTTTAGAAATTCACGCATTCGCGGGGTTGCTTTTTTACCGTCACCCAGAATCTGACAAACAGCCCATGCAATCTTGAACGCAACACCCACGCCGCACAGTTCTCCAAACGGATAGGTGCTACCGGGAAGTCGTGGAAGCACCAGCACGGCAGCGTCCGGAAGTTCTCCACCGATATGGTGGTGGTCGCTGATGATCAATTCCAGCCCCAGTTCTTTTGCCAGCGCCGCTTCTTTGACGCTGGCAATACCGCAGTCCACAGACACCACAAGGCGGCCTGGATCTTCTTCATGCAACTGGCGAAGAGCCGCCTCATTCAGACCATAGCCTTCTTCCATACGACACGGAATGTAGTAATCAACGTTGGCACCGGTAAGTTTAAGGCAGTGCCACAACAGTGCCGTGGCCGTTACGCCATCGACGTCGTAGTCGCCGTAAATGGTAACGCGACGTTTGGTTTTCATCGCCTCCACAAGCCGTTTGGCCGCTTCGTTAACTCCGGGCAGCAGACCCGGGTCATGCAGATCAGAAAGCTTCGGTTCCAGAAAATGTTTGGCCGCTTCGACGGTGGTGAAACCGCGAGCAATCAAAACCTGAGCTACCAGCGGAGTCACCTTCAGTTGTGCGCTAAGCCGAGTAATTGCAGACTCATCGTGAGGATGATAGGTCCATTTCCGTGACACGAATGACTTCCGTTTTAAAAACTGACGATACAAAAGCCGGCAACGAAACTTCGTTCTGGGGGAAGAACCGGTGCGTGAAAACGTCCATTCTAGGCTTGCCCACTACCGAAGTGTAGTCAGTTTCAGCCGCATACGCGGCTTTCACAGCGTCACGGGTCAACGACGGGTAAAGTCTGGTAGAATACCATCCAACACTCTGCGGCATTCAGCCATGTGACGCGACACACTTCCACGCCGAAGATTACCAGCAGCCATGCCGAGAAATCGTCGCAGCCTGCAAATAGTAAAATACATGATCAAAAACGGTATTAAGTCTCAGTCAGAGTTGTCTTTCAAAAGCAAGGCTTATTGCGAATTCTGAGTGCAATCTGAGGATCCGTCATCGCGGCGGTTGCGATGCCAACAGACGTAGCTCCTGCCAGCAGATATTCTTGTACGTCCATTGCGCTGCTGATACCTCCCACGCCGATCAGGTCCAGCGTCAGCTTCGCGGCATTGACTGCCGAGCGAAACATACGGGTCTGAGCAACGCTTGCTGCCAGAGTTGCCTGACCACAGACTCCTCGAGCATGCCCATCAAACATCAGAGTTCCGTCTTCGCTGGCCACTTTCGCTGCAATTGAATTTGTCATGGCCAGCCCATTAATGAATGGCCCCACTGCTGTCAGCAACTGTGCGGCCTGATCCACGGTGGCAACTTTGCCGATCTTTAGTACCAACGGAGCGTCTTTGATGCGACTGCGAATGCGTTCCGCCACAATACCAGCGGCTTCCGGTTGCTGATATAACTGCCCGTCTGCCGTGGCCACGTTCGGGCACGAAAAATTTGCTTCCACGCCGTGTGCTCCGCTGTCCATAGCCCACTTCGCGCACGTGGCAAAATCTTCCGCCAGTTGGTCCAGAGATTTCGCCGGATCCGATATGGCCAACTCCTGAGTGCCAACCACAGAAACAACAAGAACTTTGCCTTCGGCAAGGCCCTGCCGAGCGACAGTGATATCATTGCGCCAGATGTCAGGATGTTGCGATGGCATTCCGAACGACACTGCCCAGCTGCCTTGCATCTTGGCGGTTGCGCAAACCGTTGTGCCTGCATCACTGAGAGGCGAGCACCCAACGGGCACAAGATTCGGCAGCGGATAGCAGTCTCGAGCAACACTGCGAACCGTTTTGTAGACAAGAACGTCAAAACCAAGTACCGCATAGTGCAGCAGCCAGCGACTATCGAGCAACGGCCCCGCGGGAATTCCCAACGGAGATGAAATCGGAAAACCACACCACGACCACGTCGTGTCCTGCACACCGGTCGCACCAGAACCAACGGTCACAGAAGCAGCAACATCAGGCGCGTGTTGCAGATTCCAAAGCCAGGTTTGCGACACATCGTAGACTTGAGGCTTCATGGCATGCTTTTGGGGTGAATATTTCCGAATACAACCGGTCGCTTGAAGTTCAACCAGAACTGCTTCAACTTGGCCAGCCTACTTTGCCGGATCCTTCACAACCCATGACAGCATGTCGCTAACCTTGGGGGTCTTGCCCTGGTACAAAATCGCAACTCGGTAAATCCGACTCGCCGCAGTAATGCCCACAAAGGTGCCAGCCAGCAGAACAACAATGCTGGCAGCGATCTGCCACACTGGAATGATAGCTCCGGTGGCAAGCCTCAGGGTCATCATCAAAGGGGTTGACGGTGGAAAAAACGACAGCGTCGTGGCCAGTGTTCCGTTTGGTTCGCGAACGACCATAATCCAAACCATGAGTGGAAACATCATTGTCATCCACACCGGCAACAGCAGGCTTTGAGCTTCTCGCAGTTGACTTACCGACGCTCCGATGGCCATAAACACAGAACTGAACATCATCACAGCCAGTACCTGATAGACAACAAAATACGGAATCACACGCAGAGGAATGATGTCAAGATATCCCTGATACCATGCCGCAATCAAAGCTCCGCCAGCGTACAGTCCAAACACAGTTAACGAACCGCCGACATTGCCGATCAGCTTCCCCAGCATCAGTTGTCGAGCATTCGCGGATCCCAGAAGTACTTCGGAAATCCTTAGACTCTTTTCTTCCAGAACGCTTTCCAGCATTGGCTGAGCAGACATCATTACGATCATGAACATCAGCATCATGATTCCCATGGGCAAAAAAATGCTGGTCAATTCATCAGGCTTGCGTTCGGGAATCACCGCCCCATCCGCCGACCGTTCGTACAAACCAGTGGCTTCAATTCGAGCATGCTTTTCCAGTTCCAGCATCATGGTCTGGTCCACTCCAGCGGCCTTTAGTCTTTCGGCTCGCACAAGTTGCGTCAGCGAATTCTGCAACCACGACTTCACGTCGGAAATGGCAGAATCCTGACTGCAGTAAATCACCTCGGGTGTGTCAAACAGCTTTTTTAGACTTGTTTCCTTCATGTCAATCGGTGTCAGATCAAGTAGGTCGCGTGGAATTTCCACAAAGCCGTGCAGGTCGCCGTTACGAATTCGCTCAGAAAGTTCCAGTCGTTTTTCGTCGTTGAAGTCCTTCGGCAGAACAAGTTCCAGCACATAGGTATTGATGTCGTCCAGGCCGAACGACTGCTTGGTTCTGCGTTTTTCTTCGTCTTCCGATTCGCCTTGCAGTATTTCTCCATTGGCATCACGTTCGATCGCCTCCTGAGTCATCGCGTTCTTTAGTCCGGTGGCGGCACTTAACGGCGTGAACAGTTGACCAGTGAAGTCGACAACTGCAATTTTGCGTTCTTCGCTTTTCTGCATGCCTTTAAGCAACCCCGGAGCGTACATCCCGCCGAGCATCAGCACGGGCATCATCGCCAGCCCGATCAGAAATGCTTTGGTGGCGACCATGGCCTGGTATTCGCGGCGAGCAATTGTCAGGATCTTTTTCATAACACGTTCCAGCGAAACCAATTTGCTTCGGTAATTACAAATACAATTCTGTGTGAACAACAGTGCTTCACAGCGGAAGAATTCTTCGGACCGCAGATCTTGCGGAAACTCACTGACACCGTTAGCGGCTGATTTATGAAACAATAATCGCCGTCACGCTGAAACATACAATCGAACACGAAACCATTGTGGCGACGCTAAAACTGGCCGGACAGGCAGCCTCGCGGATCGCCGCTGAAATTCAGCTAACATCAGCCAGCACAGGTTGCTTATCTGCAATCGCATCTTCACCAACTATGCGAACGAAGATATTATGCAAAGACGGTCTCAGCAGCTCAAAATGTTCGACTCGACATGATTTCACAAGCTGTTGCAAGACAGATTCGGCAGATTCGGCAGATTCAAGTTTAACGTGAATGTACTGACCGCGATTTTCGGTTTCGATGGCCCCGGAAAGATTTCCGGGCAGCATTTGTCCTTCTGCCAGACGGATTTTTAATTCGTCCGCTGGATATTGATTCTGAATAGAACGTAGAGTGCCATCCAGCACTTTACTTCCGTTAAGGATCATGAACACGGTGTCGCACATGCGTTCAGCGACGTCCATGTCGTGCGTCGAAAAGATGATCGTCGTGCCGTCTTCACGAAGCTTCAGAATTGCAGAACGAAGAACTTCCAGGTTCACCGGATCCAGTCCACTGAAAGGTTCGTCCAGAATTAACAACTTTGGTTTGGCAATCACGGCAGAAATAAACTGCACCTTCTGAGCCATACCTTTCGACAGCGATTCAATCTTCTTATTCTGCCAGCCATCGCCACCCAGCCGCGACAGCCAGACGTCGATGTCCGCATTGCAGTTGTAGTGGCCCTTTAGCCGAGCGTAATACTGCAGCACAGATTTGACCGTCATTTTGGGATACAGCCCGCGTTCTTCGGGAAGGTAGCCAATTCGATCGTCAGCACAGTCTCCATGATCGCTGCCCATCACGACAATCCGCCCGGTATCAGGCCGGAAGATTCGCAGGATCATGCGAATGGACGTTGTTTTCCCGGAACCATTAGGCCCGATAAAACCATAGATCGCTCCTTCCGGAATCGCCAGATCCAGATCCGATACAGCGACCTTATCACCAAAAGTCTTGGTTACGTTGCTCAGTTCAATTGCGTTGTTGGACATAAAACAGCTTGCGATTGGTAACTCAAAGAAAATGCCAGATCGACTAGATACGTCGCCCCGCAGAATGCAGCAGAACAGAGGTCCTGCACCAGCGCCGAAGCAAAGGCAAGAGTCTGCCAACGACGGACAAGATTCGCTACTTCGACTCACAAATTAGCTGTTTATTCACAGAATCCCGCCTTTCCGCCCCTACTTGACAGGCAACTGTATACAGGTGGCTTCCAGATCACTGCGAACCAGCAGAGTGTCTCCGTACAGGCACAGCGTATTCCAGCAGACGCCGCTAATAGTGGATAGAGTGCCCCGTTCTTTGTAGCCGTCTGCGCTGGCAGCGATCAAAAACAGAGTTCCGGTTTCGCTGTGCAGCAACAGCATGTCGTTTATCAGCAGCAGTTGCCCATGCCCGAAGCGACCGCGACGTTTCCAGATGCGCTGGCCTTTATCGAGGCTCAAACATTCCAGAAAGCCGTTCGACAGCGCATACGAATGTCCGTCGTAAATGACAGGACTCGTCAGCTTTGTTTTGATTGCCACTTCGTTCTTCCAAATCGATGCTGGAACCAATCGTCCATCGATATTGGAAAGTTCGATCAGTTCACCGCCGCCATCGCTGTAACCCTTTGTGGTAAGTACCCGAGTTGCTGAAACGACGGTCAGCTGAGAAGTATTCGCCCCCCCGTTGGTTTCTCCAGGACGCGCCCATGTCCATAACACGTTACCGTTGGCCGGATCGAAACCCATCGCCTGAGTTTCCGCCACCATTAAAATCTGTTCTGTGCCAGCCACGGTTGCCCGAGTTGGCGAACCGTACGCAATCATCTGGTCACCGCCGGACCAGCGTAGTTCGCCGGTCAGCAGGTCGAATGCAAGCAGAGTTTTCTTCTCGCCGCTAATCGGTCCACCACCGGGAATCACAACAACATCACCGACAATCAGTGGCGAACCGGACCGCCCCCACGCAACTGACGAATCACCCTCGTACTGAAATAACAAGCCATCGTCGTCTTTTTCACTGACGACCGGTACCCCCAGAAGTTCATTCAGGTTGACCTGCCAGACAACCGCCCCATCAGTGCCATCCAGACAAACAAAATTCCCGACAGCTCCCAGGGCGTAAACTCGACCATCGTGAATGCAGGGCGTTGAACGCGGACCGACTCCGCCAAGGTTCATTTTGTCGCGGTGTCGAGCATGACAACCATACAGCCACTGCAGTTCGCCCGTTTCGATGGCGTAGCACGTCACACATTCCTGTTCCTGACGCTGTTCCATGGTGACTGCAAAGCCGTTTCTGGCGACAAAGCCCGACCAGCCCTGACCGATCGGCTGCTTCCACAGAATCTTTGCGTCACCGAATTTTGCTGCATCAATCTCACCGTCCATGACAACGGTTGAATTCTGCTGGCTTCCCAAAAACTGAGCGAAATCCTGAGGTGTTTCTGTCTTCAGATCCACACGGCCCGCCGCGACCGAAGCTTCGGCTGCCGGCCTTTCCGGATCGGCTTCCCAGATCGGACGAAACCCCAAAAAATTCACATCACCGCCGAGTACCGGACGAAACACGGCTAGAAACGTCAACGGTAGACTGATCAACACAGCTGTCGAAAATATCCTCATCAGCCAGGGCCAGTCACTGAGAACCATAAACCAACCGGCCCACAGCGCAATCAGCAAAATGGTAAAAAACATCGATCCCACCATGATGTAGTCCATGCCGATGCCAAAGGCATCGTCAATTTCGCTGACGAAGCCAAAGGCGGCTGTCATTAGACCAATCAGAATTACAGTGAAAATTAACATCTTTTTCGGAAACCGAGGTGTCCGATCCAATGATGAAACCGACTCAGCGGAAGATTCAACTGGTTGTGTGTGACTCATGACAATAACTCTTAATGTCTAAGCAGGTGCTTTTAGCTTCTGGCCATCATGATGGAATACATGTGGGCCGATTCCTGAAATACGGCCCTGTGATACACTGTATAACAATGTGAAATTGTGACAATCCGATATTGAACGTTGCCACCGCAACTCGCATTTTGAATGTAAGTAAGAACTGTTCAGCTGTAAACAGGCAGCGCCAGCAAGTGAATTCCAACAATTGAGTAATTCACTTGCTGGCGCTGCGTGCCTGGAATCAATCTCATTGAAAAAACTGAACGCCATGCGAACATTGCCAAGTGGGTTTCTCACAACAAAACAGGACGTCAGGAAAAGATTCGCATGATGAATTCGCCATCCACTTTCGTATCTTTGATTCCGGCCTGGAAAACGCTGCGCGATGCCGCCCGAGCGGTACGCAAAAATGCGTATGCCCCGTATTCCAAATATGCCGTAGGAGCCGCACTGCTGACTGCGTCCGGAAACATCTACTCAGGCTGCAACGTAGAAAACGCTTCCTACGGACTGACAATCTGTGCAGAACGATCCGCCGTGTGTTCTGCAGTATCAGCTGGCGAAACGCAGCTGATAGCGATCTGCATTTCCTTAACCGGCATACCGGTTCCCTGCGGAACATGCCGCCAGTTTCTATACGAATTCAACTCCGACATGCAGGTGCTGCTGGACAACCTGGAACCTGGCGAACAACCACCGGAATGCGTGCTGCTGTCTGACCTTTTGCCTCGAGCATTCCACCTACTGAAAACATAGATATCACAACCCCGCCTGGTAAGCGTTCACGGGTCGGTGCAATGAATCTACGAATTGCTCTGGACTCGGAGGCGGGTTTTCTGTCCCAACACCTGCCTGAGCAAGATCCCACCAGAACACGAAGCCGAACAGACGCCCGCTGTCAAAGCGTTTGTCCTGGCGTTGCTTGACCAGGTGGATCGATTGACCAGGCAGGTGGATACTCTGACCGATCAAGTTCAGAAACTGACTCCTCGCAATTCTTCGCTGCCGCCGAGGACCGAGCATCTGCACTCAAAGCCGAAACGAAAACCAACGCCGGGAATGAAACGAAAACAGGGCGGACAAAAAGGTCACAAGCGGAACTCGCGAGAACTCATCCCCGTCGAACGATGTACCACCGTCGAACAATGCTCCACCGTCGAACAATGCTCCACCGTCACGTCTTGTCATCCCAATGACTGCCGTCGCTGTGGGGCGACCTGCAGCCTGACGGGGCTGATCCGCAGCGGCACTTGGTCTGGGACTTGCCGCCAATCAAACGCCTCGTCGATGAATACCAACTGCTCCGTGGCCATTGCGTCTGCTGCGGCAGCACCACTCAGGCCAGCCTTCCTGCTGGCGTCCCCACGGCACAGTGCGGGCCTCAACTGGCGGCCTTCACCGGTCTGCTGATGGGGCACTTTCGCCAAAGCAAACGTCGGGCTTCGATGTTCCTGGAAGATCTGCTGAACATCCCGTGCAGTCCCGCCTGGAAGGTGAAAACACGAGCGACAAAAGTCGATTGTTTTGAGGTTGGGATTTGCCGCAATTCCTGATTTGAATCCGTCAGGCGACTGTGAAGCGCGGGAAGCCGTTCAGAAGCAATGTGAGACCGTGCAACAGCTCGGAAATTGCGCGAGACATAGGCGCAGAATTCCCAGCCTTTCCACTTTTCGCCAGTTTGGCGATCAGTGAGCGCACGCTGGCCGCTCGTGAGAGCATCAAAGGGTCCGGCCCAAAGTGTTCGGCACGGTGGTTGCAGTGTGAGGTGTCGGTTGTTCTCGGTGAGATCTTTGAGCGTGGTTATGGGCGAGCAAACGTGAGGTGTGTGCGACCGTAAGTACGGTGCAACGTGAAGCTCGGCAGGCAGGACGGTAAAA
>JBDNFN010000209.1:0-33220 GCA_041689795.1 Fuerstiella sp.
CACTCAAATCCCCGTGACGGACTGCTACTTTGACAAAGGGTATCGCGTCCACCATGACAAAGGTGCTGTTGCCGTGCATCTGTCTGGCAGCAGCACTCGGAAGCTGACGCGAACTCAGAAACGTCGATGCAAACGCCGCACTGCGGTGCAGCCGAAAATCGGACATTTAAAAACCGTCCATCGCATGGGCCACAGCTTACTGAAAGGACTGTCGGGAGACGCAATCAACGCCGTTCTGGCCGCTGCCGACTAGAACTTACAGCTGCTGCTGCGGAGTCGCTGTTCTGGTGGCCGTTGTCTCGCCTTAAACCTGCGGTTTCAGCCCCAGAGAACCGACGAACACTCATCATCACCGCCGCCTGAACCATGTTGTGAATCGCCACTCGCAGTGAAAATCCTGCTGTCAACGCTGTGCGGATTTTCTCAGGGACGACTACATGTAATTGCATACTCGCAGAAATTCGTCATTACGACTGGTTTCACGACTGCGCAAAAGCTGCCACCGTTATCATCAGGACCGCTGCGTTCCACGCCCGAGATGACGATGCGTATTTGGTCGCAGCAACCATGATTCAATGTGTTTCGAAATCCGCATCGAGGGCACCGTTGGACTTCGCAATACGTTCACAAAGAGTGATTCGCTGAAAACTGAAAGTAAGACTTTTGCATTGATTCGAGCATACAGATTCGCCTGAGGGCCACGCTCTCAGCTCTTGCAACTTAGATCAGAATCGCAAGTTCCGATTACTCGTCGAAATTCCCCTCATTTATTAATGAGTATCGAAAAACGTTCACTGCCCACTTTTGTTTTCACTGATCACTACCAGCCTGGAGATCTCATGAATACTTTAACTTTGCCGGCTGCAATCAGTCCGCGTGAAACACTTGAAAGCTGGCTTTGGACAGTTACAAACGTTATTCGGCGCTAAATCGTGGATTTCAATTGCCTGCCCCCTGGAAAGCGTTCCTCTACTTCTTTAATCTACGGGTCCTCTGCCAGTCGCCGTCGGAAAGCACCCTTATGTTTAAGAATATCGCTCTGAACACGCTCTGCATCAATGTTGTTATTGCATTGCACAGCGGCGTGATAGTGCTCGCCAACGATCCGCTGCCATCATGGAAAGACACAGCTGCAAAGCAGGAGATTGTGGCGTTTGTTAAGCAGGTAACGCAGAAAGGTTCTCAGCACTTGGTGCCTGTGGCCGAACGTGTTGCCGTGTTCGACAACGATGGAACACTCTGGCCGGAAAACCCATTACCGTTTCAGGCAGCGTTTGCTTTTGATGAGATCAAACGCAAAGCCGCTTCTGACCCAAAACTTCTGGCAGACCCGATGGTTCAGGCAGCATTGTCCGGCGACATTCCCAAACTGTTGCAGGGTACGCATCATGATGGACTGATGCAGATTATGGCGTTGACTCACGCCGGCATGACGACCGACGAATTCGCAACGAGCGTTAACGACTGGATGGCCACCGCAAAGCATCCGCGCTTTGGCAAATCGTATGACAAATTGACTTATCAGCCGATGCAGGAATTACTGATCTACCTGCGAGCCCACGGGTTCAAAACGTTTATCGTTTCCGGCGGTGGGGCTGACTTTATGCGGGTCTGGTGCGAACGCGTTTATGGGATTCCGCCAGAACAGGTCATCGGATCTACGTCTCGCACCAAATTTGAACTGCGAGACGGAAGCCCCGTGCTGGTAAAGACAATGGACCACCTGTTTGTCGATGACAAAGAAGGTAAACCGGTTGGCATTCATCAGTTCATTGGTCGTCGCCCCATCGCCTGTTTCGGCAACAGTGATGGTGACAAAGCGATGCTGGAATACACTACGATGAACAATCCTCACACCAGTTTCGGCCTGCTCATTCATCACACAGATGCAGACCGCGAATACGCGTATGACGGCACCCCTAAAAGCAGCGGACGACTTGTCGATGCTCTCAGCGATGCTGGAGAGCGTGGCTGGACAGTTGTGGACATGCAACGCGACTGGTCTCAGGTACTGGCTGCCCCGGCAAAGTAAAACGTGAATCGAACGGTTCAAGGCTTGCCAGGCGGGGGTTGGTTAGCTTTCTTTTGGCTCTTCCCCCACGAAGGACTGTCTTTAATGAAACGACTTGTGTCACCCATCGCCTGCAGGATAACAGTGCTGATGGTATGTTCCGTCATAACAGCTACGGCCAACGCTCAAAACACGCGTCCCAACGTTGTGATTATCTGGGGTGACGACGTGGGTCGCGCGAACATCAGCGCGTACACTCATGGTTTGATGGGCTACCAAACGCCCAACATCGATCGCGTCGCTCGCGAAGGCATGATGTTTACAGACTACTATGCTGAACAAAGCTGCACAGCCGGACGCGCTTCGTTCATTATGGGACAGCACGGGATGCGAACCGGGCTCACCAAAGTCGGCCTGCCGGGCGCAGCACTGGGTATGCAAAAGGAAGATCCGACCATTGCCGGTTTGCTGAAGCCACTGGGCTATTCAACCGGTCAATTCGGCAAGAACCATCTTGGCGACCGCGACGACATGCTGCCGACCAATCATGGGTTCGATGAATTCTACGGCAACCTGTACCACCTGAATGCCGAAGAAGAACCAGAGCATCCGGACTACCCCAAGGATCCGGAATTCCGCAAGAAATATGGTCCGCGCGGCGTGCTGCACTCCTTTGCTGACGGCCGAATTGAAGACACCGGTCCGCTTACGAAAAAACGTATGGAGACCGTTGATGACGATGTCGCTACTCGCGCCGCCGATTTCATGGAACGACAATCAACAGCTGAAAAGCCGTTCTTTCTGTGGGTCAACTTTACTCACATGCACTTCAGAACGCACATCAAGGAAGAGAGCCGAGGCCAGTCTGGTCGCTGGATGAGCGAATACGCGGACGCCATGATTGACCACGACAAGAACGTGGGCACAGTTCTGGACAAGATCGACGAATTAGGCATTGGCGACAACACGTTTGTCATGTACAGCACAGACAACGGCCCTCACATGAACAGCTGGCCGGATGCAGCCATGACTCCGTTCCGCAGCGAAAAGAACTCAAACTGGGAAGGTGCTTATCGAGTACCTGCGATGGTTCGTTTTCCTGGAAGAATTAAGCCCGGAACAGTTTCCAACGAAATTATTTCCCACCTTGACTGGTTGCCTACAATTCTGGCGATGGCTGGCGAACCAAGTATCAAAGACAAACTGCTCATCGGACTCAAGGCCAGTGGGCGCGATTACAAAGTACATCTGGACGGTTACAACTTTCTGCCCTACCTGACTGGCAAGGAAGAAAAAGGCCCACGCGAATCGTTCATCTACTGCAACGACGATCAACAGATCACAGGTCTGAGATTTGACAACTGGAAGCTTGTGTTCCTTGAACAGCGAGCTCAGGGAACGCTGCAGATCTGGTCTGAACCGTTTACATCGCTGCGAGTGCCGAAGCTGTTCAACCTTCGACTGGATCCCTATGAACGTGCAGATATTACATCAAATACGTACTATGACTGGTTGCTTGATCACGCATTCCTGCTGGTTCCGGCTCAGGATTATATCGGTAAATTCCTGATGACCTTCAGAGAGTTCCCATCGCGACAAAAAGCGGCCAGCTTCAACCTGGACGAAGTTATGCGAAAGCTGCAGGAAAGTGGCGGCAGCAAATAACCGATTGGCAATGAAATCAGGCCGGTCTTGTTTCGTTACAAGGCCGGCCTGCTCTGTAACGCGACGATGACCGATGATTCCTCAACGGACAGCTTTCATTGTTTGCAATTTGGCTTTCGTGAAGATTCACCCCGTTATCGCTTAGAGACCTGCCATAATGAAAGTCAGATGTCACCTTTCGACATTAATTCGATGCTCCGCTTTTCTATTCTGTAGTAGTTTGTTGACGGCAACAGATATCGCTCAGGCAGACGCTGGCAGCGTGCTGCCGTTTCCGCCAACGCCGTCAGCCAGTGTGGCCGGGCGGACACTGGCCGAATCGACTCACAAACGCCGCGTTGAACCGCAACGACTCGACAAAGATGCGCCCAACGTACTGGTGATTCTGATAGACGACGTTGGCTTTGGACAGGCGGACACATTCGGCGGCGAAGTTCACACTCCTACGCTGTCAAAACTGCGTGACGAAGGTATCAGCTACAATCGCTTTCACACCACGTCGATTTGTTCGCCAACGCGAGCTGCTCTGCTGACAGGTCGAAATCATCAGCGAGTCGGTAACGGAACGATCTCCGAACGAGCGGTCGACTGGGATGGATACACGGGCATCATTCCGAAAACGGCAGCCACGATTCCCGAAGTGCTGCACCATTATGGTTACAAGTCGGCTGCCATCGGCAAATGGCACAACACTCCCGCTGATCAAACGACGGCAATGGGACCATTCGATCGCTGGCCGACTGGTCACGGATTCGATTATTTCTACGGATTTCTTGCCGGTGAAACATCGCAATGGGAACCCAGACTGTTTGAGAACCTGAACACCATCGAACCGCCTCATGACAAAACGTACCACCTGAGCGAAGACCTTGCTGATCGAGCAGTCACGTGGCTGCGGCGGCACCAGTCGTATTCGCCGGACAAACCGTTTCTGCTTTACTGGGCTCCGGGCGCTGGTCATGGACCGCATCACATCTTTAAAGAATGGGCCGATAAGTACAAAGGCAAGTTTGACGACGGTTGGGATGCTTATCGTGAGCGAGTCTTCAAACGTCAAAAAGATATGGGATGGATTCCCGGCGATGCCGCTCTAACCGCACGTGATACGACAATGCCCAGCTGGGACAGTATTCCCGCATCTGAACAGTCCTTTCAACGGCGACTGATGGAAGTCTTCGCCGGATTTGTCGAACACGTTGATACTCAGGCGGGGCGAGTCGTCAACGAACTGGAACGGTTGAAGATTCGTGACAACACAATCATCGTCTATATCTTTGGCGACAATGGTGCCAGCGCAGAAGGCCAAAACGGAACCATCAGCGAACTGCTCGCACAAAACGGCATTCCAAATACCATTCAGCAACAACTGGATGCTTTGAAAGGACTCGGCGGTATCGATGCTCTGGGAACTTCAAAGACCGACAACATGTATCACGCCGGATGGGCCTGGGCTGGCAACACGCCCTTTCATCACACTAAGCTGGTGGCATCTCACTTTGGTGGCACTCGCAACCCAATGGTGATTTCATGGCCAAAGGGCATCAAGCCCGATAAGACGCCACGCAATCAGTTTCTGCATGTAAATGACATCGCGCCAACGCTATACGACTTGATTGGAATTAAGCAGCCGGAAATGGTGAACGGGTTCAAGCAGGATCCAATTGATGGCGTTAGTTTTGCATCAACCTTTGCTGACAGTAACGCCGCCGAAGTCAAAACAACACAGTACTTCGACAACAACGGAAGTCGAGCCATCTATCACGATGGCTGGTACGCCTGCACGTTCGGACCACTGGTGCCGTGGTTGCCGGGTGCTCCTGGACTGGCAGAATGGGACGCCAACAAGGATCGCTGGGAACTGTACAATTTGGCGGCTGACTTCTCTCAGGCTAAAGACCTTGCAAAGGATCAACCACAGCGACTGGCAGATCTGCAGAAGATCTTTGACGAACAGGCTATTGCAAACAAAGTCTATCCGCTCGGCGCAGGAATCTGGTTGCGTCTACATCCCGAAGACCGCATCAAGACACCATATACGAAGTGGATATTCGATAGCACCACAACACGCATGCCCGAATTCACCGCGCCGGGTTTAGGGCGAGTAAGCAACGTTGTGAAGGTGGAAGCTACGTTTGGTGACAATGCATCCGGAGTACTTTATGCTCTGGGCGGTTCGTCGGGAGGCCTGACGCTGTTTATGGATAATGGCAGGCTAAACTACGAATACAACATGATGATTATCGAACGCTACAAAGCTCAGACAAAGCCAATTGCGGCAGGAAAACACATCGTTGAAGTGGAAACAAATTTCGTTAGCAAACGCCCGCTTTCGCCCGCTGAAGTCATCATTAGAATTGATGGGATTGAAGCAGCACGAACTACCGTTGCGCGAACCGTACCGGGGGCATTCACGCCCAGTGAATCTTTTGACGTCGGCACAGATCTGGGTGCCCCGGTGGCCATAGAATACGCCCAACGCAGGCCGTTTAAATTTAACGGTACAATTCAACGTTTCGCCGTTCAACTAAAATAGAACGTCGCTGAATATCATGCTGCGAGTGATATACTGCGGTCTGGACAAGTGTTGATCCAACCTGATTTCTGCCCCAAGTCGCGGACTGCTTGAACCATTACACGATTGCGGTGTTCTGTTGCTTCCTGTTGTTCTGGGCCAATCTGGGTGCTGCCGTAATCGTCCACCGCATGGGACGTCGGCAGCTTAAACTACATCGAGGAAGCACGGCCCCAAGATCCGGCAACATAGACGCGGTTATTCTTAGCTTGCTTGGGCTTCTGACTGCCTTCACTTTTTCAGCAGCTTATTCACGATACGAAACGCGACGAAAGTTCATCGTAGCTGAGGCAAATGCACTTGGAACGGCGTGGCTTCGAATCGACCGGCTGCCTGTCAAGACTCAGCCGGACGTACGGATTCTGCTTCATCGATACGTGGAATCCAGAGCAAGACTATGGGCGGCAATGTCCAACGATGAAACAGCCTTCCGCGAAAACGAAAGGGGTTCAAGGCAACAGACGCTTATCTGGAAAGCAGTTATGACAGCCACAGATAACGAAACACACGGCGATGCTCGGAAGTTGCTGCTACCAGCGCTGAATCACATGTTTGATATTGCGACCACACGGCTTATTGCCGTCCAGTCGTACCCACCACTGGTAATTTTTCTGATGCTGGGGCTGTTTTCGCTGGCGACTGCGTGCCTTACCGGACACAGCATGGCCCAATCCGAGAAACCACAAGTCGCGCATATTGCTGGCTATTCCGGGCTTGCCTGCCTGGTTCTGATCATGATCTGCGATATTGAATGTCCTCGATTCGGCTTCGTGCGACTGGATGTTTCCCACTTGTTAATCCAAAATCTCGTTGAACAGATTCAAAGGGAACTTCAGGGCTGAGCGGTAGATGAAAATCTGTTGTATACAGTTGTCCCGTCGATCGAAATGATTGTGTTTTAGGAACAAGCTTGTTGGCCGAATCAGATCCGAAGCTCGCTGAACCCAATTCGCGGGGCGCAATACTTCTAGTCTTAATGTCGATTATTGGGGTCGAAATTGGATATGCTGCGTCCAGCGAAATAACTCATCTTGGGGCCCTGAAGCGTTTCACAATTATGCCGTTGCTGTTGCTACGCTGGGACTGTTATGTGCCATCGCAGAAGCGGGTGGTAGCAAGTATTCACTAAAACATTTACCTGGATATGCAGCTTCCGGACATTGGTCGCTGGCATCCGACTACTGGCGTTTCAGTCTGCGTACGGCATTTTTGTCAGTGCCTTATTGGCAATCGCTGTTGCGATATGGAAAAGCCTGAAACACGGTCCGTTTGGCAAACATCCGTTTGGAGTCGGAGTTCTGTTTTTGCCGTTCGCAGCACTTTGCGGAGTCGGCATCGATCTAATCAGGGCCAATCGAGCGGCGGTTGCCAGCATGCTGATTGCTCGAATATTGCTTCCCGCAACAACGCTCATCATGGTATTAGGGGCAGGCTTTGGTTTTGCCAATTTCACTTCCACAATCGCCATTCTGTGTTACGGCGCCGATTCGATCGCTGGTGTCATCTACTGCGCCATCGCATTTTTCAGATCAGCGCCAAACAATTACTCACCACTGCTCCTGAATATCATCGTTCCAAATGGCTTCCACAGTGCGCCTACTTTGCGGCGTTTAGTTTTCCAGCCTCATGGACACTAAAAATCAGCCTCGTGGTTTTGGAATTCCTGCCAATCCTCGAAGCTGAAGTAACATGTTTTGCCGCAGCTCTGGAGACCGGCTGTCTGATTTTGTTGCTCGCAAAGTCAACCGACAAAACATTTCAGCCGGAATTGTCCGTCATTCTTGCTCAACACAGTTGGAAAGCCGGGGTACAGCTTAGAAGAAATCGCTATGTGCTGGTTGGTTCAGGATGCGAAATTTTCATGCTTGTGACAGTGGTGTCTGGAAAGTCAATTCTTGAGATGTATGGCGGCGAATTCGTACCCGGATACCCGGCGATGTGCTTTGTTGCTGCTGGCGGATCTGCGTCAACCATGTTTTCATTGGCTCCGGCATTTCTACGTTTTCCCGGTCACAATAGATTTGTCATTGAAACAACAATCGGCGGGCAGCTTCGATGTCGTTGCTGACGGTATTGCTTGGTGCATACTACGGAGCCGGCATTGCGTTTGGAACAACATTAACAACCACTGCGTTGTTGTTTTCAATCAGGGCCAACCAGCACATTACACGTTTGGTAGAATCCGCCCCTGAAGATTCGATGCTGGAATGATCTTGCAGTCGGACACCGCAAACGCCCGGCCCGGCCGAAACATTCTGCACTACAAAGCCTTAGTGACTGAGCGACGCTGATTAGAATTCCACCTGGGCTCGCAGTGCCGTGACCGTTACGTTGCTGTCGGAAAACCCAGGCTTGGTCAGTCGCCCCGGAAGAACATTAAACTGCAGTTTCATGTTTCTTGTCAGATACCAGTTCATTCCCGCAGCAAGAGTCTCGCCACGACCGCCAGTAATGTTGCCATCATTCAAATCAAGCGATGAATAGCCCAAAGTCGCCTCCCAGGCACCGATTCCCGTTCCTTTGCCACGCTCAAAAGGTCTGCGGGGAATGACTCGCTGAAAGACACCACGTTCCCGACTGTAGCGGTGATTTTCGCCCGTCAAAACATAGCTTGCCTGCACATAGAAACCAGGAAACGTCAGGGTCGGGCCGGCTTTTGGGTCCAGCATTGCCCAACGCATTTCTGCTGCAAGGTGAAATGGCCCCGCGTTCATGCCGAGTTCAAGGTTAAACAGATTGAACAGATTGGTTGGAATATTTCCAGTGTCCAGAAACACGGGAACAGTGCCTGGGTCTGCGCCATCCGTGCCGGGATCGCGAGTAAAAAAGCCAGGCTGAATGCGATACTGCACGTGCCCGTCACCGGGTGAACCAACACTATAGCCACCGCCAATATGCAGTACTGACGCGCCGTCGTTTTCATAAACCGGCACACCTGTCAAACGTCCGGCGATCGCGATGCCTCCATCTCCACCTGCATAAACGCCAAAGGAATCCGTTGGCATCCGATATACAGAAGCTCCCCAGCTAGCGCTTTGGTCCGCCGATGCACCTCGAATGCCAATCATCACCTGGCGAAATGGCACCAGGGCAAACGGTAACTGACGTTCCATAAAAAGCAGTTCGCGGCCGCTGGTCAATGCGTCCATGCCAAACGGGGTCTTCAGCAAACCAACTTCAAGATCCTGCAACACGGGAACAGCATGAAATGTCAGACCCACGTTTCTGAAGCCTGGATGCCCGGATGCCGCAAAGTCTAAATCGATTACATAAGACGTGGCTTCCTGAATGTTGCCATCCGCACGCAATCTGACGCGACGCAGCCCGGTGCTCGGCGTCACTTTGCCAAACGCTGCAACATTGGCATCGTCCTGATAGATCCAGCCGGTATCGACCTGAAGAAATCCGCTCCAGTTCAAAGTGGGATATCGTCTATTTGCTGCATCGTCGAAGGCTGCAACAGCTGTTTTCGGAGTATTAGAAAACAGAACGCTGCCACTGCGATCGAACGGAGCAGAGCGGTAGCGATTCTCGGCAACTTCAAAAGTAATAGGCAGAATTCCAGCGGTAGTCACAGAAAACTTATCAGAACCGGCGTCTGGAACAACTTTGGCGGGATACTCATAATTGAGCTCAACCGGCACAAGCAATCCGAATCCGTATTCAGATTCGGATTGAGTGGCGGCACATGGGGTTGCTAAGAAATCCGGAACACCCAGCGTGGCCTTCGCTAACTGAGCGGACGACTCTACTGGCCAGATCGTCATAGTCAACAGCACCAGTATCAGAACGCAAGCAGCAACAACGTGCGTTGCTATGATGCGTTGTGGCTGGAACATTGAAACGACCTTGCGCGAAGTGAGCTTCCGAAAGACAATGTAGAAGCGACATCCGATATTATCGGATCATTCCGCAGGCCTTCTGCAGACTACCTGAATTGAAGATTGGCTGAGCTACGGCAGATATTGCCGGCTCGCGGATCTTCACGCTGCGAATCGCGCGTTTTCAGATGTGCCGGGCGAAAACGACAACAGCCACTTTAGCACGAACCATAGAACGGGCTACAAATGCAACGCGAGACACATGCGTCAACTACATGTAGAGACCATGGCAACGAACCAAATCGCCAGTACTCCGAAACACGCCACAACGATGCATGGTGAGCCAGACAACTCGGGATCACCCCGAGGCCCAGAGGTCAAATCAAACTGGCGGTATCCAAATTACTTTGACTGTTCGTATTTCGGGATGTTGGGTTCGGGCACTTCGGCGACCAGTTTATTAATGATGTCTTCCGGATCCATGCCTTCCGCCTGAGCCTGAAAGTTGGTGGCGATCCGATGTCTTAGCACGGGAATGGCCACTTTTCTGACGTCATTGGTTGTGACATTGGGACGTCCTTCCATGGCCGCCATCGCTTTCGCACCAGCAATTAAGTACTGCCCAGCTCGAGGACCAGCGCCCCAGTCGACAAGCTTCTTCACAAAATCCGGAGAAGCCTCGTCGTTCGGCCGAGTCGCTCGAACAAGTCGCGTGACGTAGCTAATGATAAATGGTGAAGCAACGATCTGACGGATCTGTTTTTGCAGATATAAAATTGCTTTGGCAGAAAGCACGGTCCTCACTTCAGCTCGTTCGCCGGATGTAGTCGCTTCCAGAATACGTTCTTCTTCGTCCAGTGAAGGATAGTCAACCTTTACATTGAACATAAACCGGTCCAGCTGCGCTTCAGGCAGAGGATAGGTGCCTTCCTGTTCAATTGGGTTTTGAGTCGCGATCACAAAAAAAGGATCCGGCAGTTTGTATGTCTTCTGCCCAACTGTGACTTCTTTCTCCTGCATCGCCTGCAGTAGCGCGGCCTGGGTTTTCGGAGGCGTGCGGTTGATTTCGTCGGCCAGCAGAACGTTTGTGAAAACCGGACCTTCCACAAAACGAAATTCGCGACGGCCCTGATCCGTTTCTTCAAGCACGTTGGTGCCTGTAATGTCTGAAGGCATCAGGTCCGGCGTAAACTGAATGCGGCGAAATTCCACGTCCAGAAGTTTGGCAATGGTGCTGACAACCAGCGTCTTCGCCAGCCCCGGCACACCGACCAACAAACAGTGGCCACCGGTAAAAACGGCTGCCAGAACCTGATCGATGACGGCGTCCTGGCCAATCACAACTTTGTGAAGTTCCTCCACCATGACTTCGTGGTGCTTGCGGAACTTGGTCAGAAATTCTTCGAAATCGCGTTTATCAGCCAACGTTGCGTCCCTGGTTTCAACTGTGGTTCGAATGTGCCGCGAATGATAGCGGGCGGGAGTCAGTGATTCCATTCAGACATCAAAATGCCACTGCACGATTTCCCATTGGCATGTGACGACCGGGAAATCGCGAATGAACGATCATTTTTGTTCGCCTATTCGCAGACACTTCAGAACCGAATCGTCGCGAATAAACAGCCTTCCATTGCTCATGGCCGGCAGGCGATAGCCTTGAGGAGTCGGTTCCAGCACTGTGCTGCGATGAAGTTCACGATACTTCTCTCTATCAGCAGCGAACCGAATCAGTTCTCCTTCGCATGTTAGAAACAGCAGGTCGTCGTTGACTCGAACGAGCGTGCCGTAGTCAAAACCACCTTTTGCCCATAGAACTTTCTGCCCCGCAGGATCAAGACATTTAACGGTGGCTGAACCCGTGTCCTGACGACCATCCACGGCAAACAGAAGATTTCCGTATTTAATCGGAGTCGCATACTGACTCGCCAAAAGGTCTTCTCCGCTGGCGACATTTTCGCTGGCTCTATCTGAAATTTTCGCCCACATACTGCCCACTCGATAACTGGATGTCACAAACAACTGGTTACCCATCACTACCGGCGTGGCCCCGTTCACTGTGGGGCCTCGCATGCCGAAGGGAAACTGAAACCGCACGCTGCCGTCTTCCGGGTTCAGCGAAACCGTATTCATACGAGTAACAACAATTGCGTGTTGGGTACCATTAATGTCGGCTATAATCGGCGAGGAATAACTGGCCGTATCGGCAAAGCTTTGCCAGACGGTCTTCCCATCGGCAATTGAAAATGCAACGACTGCAGCATTATCACGACCTCCCACATTCACGATCACTCGATCGCGGAATACGACCGGCGAACTTCCAGCGCCGAAATAGCCTTCAGGAGCTCCAAAATCTTTCAAAGTATCGCGCGTCCAGATTTGTTTGCCCGTCGAAATATCCAGACAACGCAACGTCCCTTCGACACCAAATATGATAACTCGGTCTTCGGTCGCCAGCGGAACACAGCGCGGCCCCGCATCGCCTGAAATGCCTCCGCGGTAGCCACATTCCGATAACGAAACCCAGATCTCATCACCAGTCACCACGTTTCTCGCTTCAACAACTTCCTGATTTCCCTTGCGATGAAACAGATACACAACGTCACCTTTCACGGCGACTCCGGCGAAGCCCTGACCAACGTCGGATTTCCAAATCTGATCAGGACCGTTTGGAGGCCAGGCGGCCAACAGTGTTTCGCCGACAGCAATTCCGTCACGTCCCGGTCCCAGAATCTGCGGCCAATCGCCGGCGCGGGTCGACAGCGGTTGAATACACACAAAGATTGGGATCAGATATAGCAGGCTATTTTTTGACACGTTATGTTTCCTGATTGAATTCTTAAAATTCACCGCGACAGAGATACGTGGCTGGAATGCATCCAGACGTGCCTCCTGTGTATTTGGGGGCGAACGTTCGGTGACACAGTAACATGTCGGAACTAGTCAGACCTAATCCGGGAGTCAGATTTTTCGTGAACGCAGCCAACGCTGGACGCTCAGCTTTTACGCTTCTTTCTTTTAAGCGGTCCGAAAACCGATCCGGCGAACTTTCTAATACAAACCCGATGTGCCAGCGAGTGAAGTTTGCATTCCCGCGATTAACCTGCCCGCGCCGCGTCCCTGTAAATTTGTGATTTCAGGACCAACTCTACAGGTTTGATATCCATTCCCGGGGCGATCAGCCTCCGCGGGGCAACTTTGGTCATATGAATGGCTGCTTGATTCAACATTCCTCAGGTTTCTCAGGGCAGGCAGTGAATGACTGCCTCTCATTCAGAAACATTGCCTTCATACACGTTATGGACTAGTTCGATTATTCGTGAGCTTTGATCCTGCGCGGCCTACAAATTTGTACGGAATGATCGATAAAATCGGATCATGACATCACTTATTGAATCCAGGTCTTCGCAGAACGGAACAGACAGTCATGAAGCGGTGCCAAACACTGTTGCATTGATTGGCGTTGTGCTTGCTGCCGTTTCAGTTGCGTTTTGTGCGCTTCTGTTTTCGATGGTAGATCAGATGCCCGACCGCATCAAAGACTTTCAGGAATTAGAAACTGGCACTGCTGCACAACTACGGTTGCTGATACTGGGATGTTCGACTGCTCTACTTGCATTTGTTGCGTTTGTACTGTGTCTCATCGCCCTGATTCTTCCCGGGCGACCTCGGGTTCTCGCCAGCCTCGGCACTTGCCTTTCAGGCTGCATCCTGCTGGGAGTCTTCGCAACGCTTTTAGTCGGCACGTGGATGAACCCGGTGCAGCAGAAACCCGTTCAGCCCGACGAGTCGGCTTCACAACCAGTCATTCAATCCATTCAACAGCCCGACAAACAAACGGCAACTCCGCTGAATACTAAGAAGCCCGAACCGTCAGCTGAATAACGCCTCAGCACTAGACGATGAAATGCATTGTCGGCCATTCGTGGGTGAGTTCCAGCGGTTCGCAGGTTACGCTTTTTCGACTGATAATTCCGATGCAGCACGCGGCGAATTCCCTCATCAGGATGACTGACGACGTGCATCGTTACCCCTTACAGTTGAACAATGTCGAATATTCCAGTTATGCAGGGGAGTTTAAAACAAAACGTCTGAGCTGAAAATCATTCATCAAACACGCCAAGAGACAAATCACAGACGTGGTTTTGACATCTCAAGTTGCAAACTACGTAATTGCGAGGAAGAATACACGGTCGGTCGGCGCGATATCATTTGTGGGTCTGGCACGACTCAGCAGATACTGACGATCGCTAATTTCATTTCAGGGAGTTCACATGCGTCAGTTGCTTGTCTTGCTGTTCACCTTATTTCTGCTGGCAGATTTGCCATCTGCTTTTTCGCAATCGCGTTCCGGTACAGATGCGAAGAAACCAGTGAGTCGCATTCCGCGTGGATCAGGCAAGGTCGAGTGGGGCCCGGTCAGCAAAGTGCGTTCGGAGACTTCCGCCAACGTACGTTCAGTGGCTGGTAAGATCGATCGATTGTTGGATGCCGATTATCAGAAGCACCAGGTTCTTCCGAACCCACGATTGTCTGATTCGCTGTTCGTTCGCAGAGCATATCTGGAAATCGGGGGACGCATTCCGCTGCTGCAGGAGGTCGGCGAGTTCCTGCAGAGCAAAGATCCTCAGAAGCGTGGAAAGCTGATCGACAACCTACTGTCGTCTTACGACTACGTCAGCCACACGTACAACTATTGGGCCGACGTCTTACGGTTGCAGGATAACCCGATCAACAATAATCAGATCGCACAGCCATATCACGAATGGGTGAAGGAATCGATTCGCGAAAATACGCCCTACAACAAATGGGTGCACACCATGTTGACGGCCGAAGGACGTATCTGGAAAAATCCAGCCGTAGGATTTTCCATGCGAGATTCCAATATGGAACTGGATGCCGTCGACAACATGGTGCAGGTATTTCTGGGCACACAAATCGGATGTGCTCAGTGCCACGACCACCCATTTGACAAGTGGACGCAACGCGAATATTACGAAATGGCGGCCTACTGGTACGGGACGAGAACTCGCGTTGGAGCTGGCGATAAAAACATATTCCCGAGTGGCAATCCACTGACTCGGTTACGAGAAGAGCTTAAAAAAGCGGATCCGAACGCAAACACCAACGGCACGTTTGCTCGCATGATCAATGCCAACATGTTTTCAACGTACGAACAGAAGCGTGCCCTGAAGTTGCCACATGACTATCAGTATGACAACGGCAAGCCTCAGGAAGTTGTGAACCTGAAGCCGATTTTCGGCAAGGCTGAAACGGCTAAGGGGGCAACGTCTTCTCGTCAGGTTCTGGCAAACTGGATGACCAGCGCAGACAACCCTCGCTTTGCAAAGAACATCGCAAATCGGATGTGGCAAAAAGCTTTCGGAATGGGACTCATTGAACCGGTCAACGATATTCGTGACGACAGCGTGCCTTCCAATCCGGAAATTCTGGACCTGCTGACGGCAGAACTGATCAGCAACGGTTTTGATATTCGAGAAGTGCAGAGAATCATCTTCAGCACAAAAGCGTGGCAGCGTGAAGCGAGTCCCGGCGATCTGGATCTTACGAAGACATATTACTTTCCCGGGCCAACACTGCGGCGGATGACGGCTGAACAGATCTGGGACTCGCTGCTTACACTCGCTGTTTACAGCCCGGAATCATTCACACGTCCGTCAATGGACGAGCTGGCCAGCGCCATCGATCTGGACCTTGAAAAAGCCAAGGCGACCGACGTCACTAAAGCGATGGAGATATTCGACGTTAAGTTCAGCCCCGCAGCAGAACGCAAGTTGACTCGCGAACGAAATTCCTACAAGGGACTGACACTGGCTCGAGCATCTGAATTGCAGACGCCGCTGCCTCCGGAACATTTTCTGCGACAGTTTGGTCAAAGCGATCGAGAACTTATTGAATCGTCCGGCCGCCAAGGCAGCGTCGGTCAGATCCTGACCATCTTCAATGGCGAGATCACTCATATGATGCTCGAACGCGGCAGTGTTATTTTCGACACCGTCATGTCAGCACCGTCAACAACAGATCGCATTAATGCCATCTTCTACAGCGTGCTGACGCGTGCTCCCAAGGGCAACGAAAAGGATGTGGCAGAACGCGAAATAAAAACGTCCGACAATGCCGGCTTTGGCAATGTCATTTGGGCGTTGATCAACACCAAAGAATTTCTGTTCATTCAATAACCTTTCGCTTATTCGAGCATAGCTCAGGCCTTGAGCTGCGGCGATACCGCTCTCGGTCCCACCCAAATTGGACCTTCCAATTCGGTCGACCACATTCAGCATCTGAGCATTCCAAACCGATTCAAATCCAATCTCGGAGCCATTCGACATGAAACATTCTCTTTCCGGCCTTAATGACGTTTCACGAAGACGATTCTTAGAGTCAATGGCGAAGACAGCCTTTGGTGTCAGCATTCTACCTGTGGCGGAAAGTCTGTTTGGAAGTGCGGCACAGGCAGCCAGCCCGCTGGCTCAATCACAGAAGGCTGAGCATGTCATCTATCTGTTCATGAATGGCGCAATGAGCCACATTGACACATTCGATCCGAAGCCCGGCGAAGAATCCGGTGGCGAAACCAAAGCCATCCAAACATCAGTTTCCGGCATCCAGATCGGCGAACACCTTCCGCTGCTGGCCAGCAAGATGGACCAGTTGGCAGTCATTCGTTCGATGACCACCGAAACCGGAGCCCACGAACAGGGCCAATATTTGATGCGAACCAGCTATAAAATGATCGGCACCATTCGACATCCATTTATGGGCGCTTGGCTGACTCATTTTGAAGGCAAGAAAAACAAAGACCTTCCCGGCAGCGTTGTTATCGGTGGCGGCAGCCGACATCCGGGGCAGGGCTACCTGTCAGCGGCGGTAGCTCCGGCTCCGGTGGGAAATCCGGCAACGGGACTCCAAAACACTAAGCCTCCCAAGTATCTTGACGAAAAAACGTTTGATAAAAGACGACGGCTCATTTCCCAGTTTGAATCCGGCTTCATGAAAAAGTACCACAGCACAGACGTGAAAGCCTATTCTGAATACTACACAGAAGCCGTTCGCCTGTTGAAGAGTCCTGACCTCGAAGCATTCGACATCAATAAAGAAGATGCTTCCGTCAAGGAAAAGTACGGAGCCAACCGCATCGGCCAGGGATGCCTGCTGGCTCGCCGACTTGTAGAAAAAGGCGTTCGATTTGTTGAAGTCGAACACGGTGGCTGGGACAACCACAATGATATCTACGATTCATTTAACACAAGAGCTGGTGAACTTGATAATGCGATTGCGACGCTCATGGATGACCTGAAGGAACGCGGTCTGCTGAGCAAGACGATGATTGTTCTGGGGACTGAATTCGGACGCACACCAAAGATCAATCAAAACGCCGGACGCGACCACCATCCCGGCTGCTACAGCGCGATGCTGGCAGGTGCTGGAGTAAAAGGTGGCCAGGTGATCGGCAAAACAGACAAAATTGGCAAGTCTGTCGAAGAGGGACATTGCTATCCGTATGACCTGAACGCCACCATCGCCTACGGATGCGGCCTACCAATTAACGAGACAATTCAGGCATCCAACGGCCGCCCCTTCAAGATTGCTCACGACGGCGTGCCACTGAAAGGCCTGTTCGGTTAATACATCACGAACGCTGAACAGGACACTGTGAACAGGACACTGTGAACAGGACACTGTGAACATCGCCCGCAGCAAGTCTTGCTCGTTGCACTTGAATACACGTGTGCGCGTTGCTATTCATTAAGAAACTGAGAGTACCAGAACAAAACCAGGTCACATTTCATCAACACTTGAAGTCACGTATGGCAACGATGGACGTCCTGATTCGACAAAGTGCGAAAAATCATCCAAGCTGTTATGATGGGTTAACAAGCACTCACGTTGGGTGATGCGTCTGTGTCTTCAGGTTTGTACCATCAAAGTTTAATTCATGAGTGTTGAAAACGAGCTACTGGAACGCAGTGGACATAAATGCGAACTTTGCGTAAGCCCCGATGAAATCGGGGTTTACGAAGTGCCTCCGGACAGCGACGGCAGTGCTGATCAATGCGTCATGATATGCGGAGTCTGTCGCGGCCAACTGACACATCCGGAGACCGTCGATCCCAACCATTGGCGATGCCTGAACGACAGCATGTGGAGCCAGATTTCGGCAATTCAGGTTCTTGCCTGGCGAATGCTGAATCAACTCAAGTCAGAAGGCTGGCCGCTGGATCTTCTTGAAACTCTTTATCTTGACGACGAAACTCAGCACTGGGCTGAAACTCTTCAAGCAGACGGCGATACCGGAACCGGCCCAACACTGGACAGCAACGGCATTGCTTTAAGCGCCGGAGACAGTGTGACGCTGATAAAAGATCTGGTTGTAAAGGGCGCGGGCTTCACTGCAAAACGAGGCAACATTATTAAGAATATCTCACTGACCGCGAACCCCAAACATGTCGAGGGTAAAGTAAACGGAACCCTGATTGTGCTGGTGGCGGGCTTCCTGAAAAAAGCGAACTAAGTCACCCGCAGAATTATCATCCGAGTAAACCCGGGCAAATCCTGCAGCCCGTCTGCCACCAGAGCACTTTGCTTTTTGAAGCCCGGCAACGTTCCCGTGAACCATCGATTTTTCTTAATACAACGGTGTGACTGCACATGAACGAACCATCCAGTTCCCGCAATGAAGATCAAACGAATTTGCCGGTTGAGGGAAACACGTTGAAAGCGAATTTACCAGAATCCGCCGCCCCTCAAGCAGTTGCAGAGGAAACAGTTTCGGCCGCCGAACATTCGCCAGTTGTCACAACGCGGCAGACCGTGTCGCGTGGATTTTCGTGGCTGAGTCTTCGATCGGAAATACCTCGATGGGTGGCGACCGTAGCGGGTCTGCTATCGTTGACGCTGGTGGGCGTATTTTGGTGGGCAGCCACTACCGGCGAGCATGAAGACCGCTGGCTGGGCCATAATCAGTTGCCATCGATTGCGGAAACCTGGGAGATGCTTCCCGAACTTCTGGATCCAGAAACTCCGGAACGACACATCTGGAACAACACGGTCGTGTCTCTGAAACGAGTCGTTATTGGATTTTCATTGGCTGTGCTGATCGGAATTCCGGTCGGGGTTGCCGCAGGGTGTTTTCCTTTGGTGCGGAGCTTCTTTTCGCCACTGGTGCTATTCGGCCGCAACATTCCGATTGCCGCATTGATTCCATTAGTCCTGGCGCTATTTGGAACGGACGAAACACAGAAATACATGTTTATCTTTATCGCCTGCGTGGCCTTTATCATTGCAGACACAATCGATGCCGTTAACGAGGTCGCTCAAAGATACATCGAAACAGCGCTGACACTTGGAGCATCGCAGTTGCAGATCGTTTTCAAAGTGCTCGTGCCGCTGGCGATGCCTATGATTTTTAACTCGCTACGAGTTCTGTTTGGCCTGGCATTCGGCTACATCATGCTGGTCGAAATCATGAAGGAAAGCGACGAGGCTGGCGGCTTGGGATCGCTTTTAAATACGGCTCGACGAATGGGCTATACGGAATACACAGTGATCATCATTCTTACGATTCCACTGGTGGCTTATGTGATTGACCAGATACTGTTTGTTGCTCAGTGCTGGCTTTTTCGTTGGAAGTACGGTCAGGAAGCAGAACGCAGCGCTGCGTTTAGAATTTCTCGAGGCATTGTGGGACTGTTCTGGAAACCGGAATTCAAATCAGCGAAGCCTAATTGACTTAGCAACAATTCCGCTATTCCAATTAGCTGCCGTGTGTATTTTGTGCTCTGTCCGCTCAGAATCTATTCAGACTTTATTTCGTCAGTCACGTCTTTCGCAGAACCGCGTTCGCGTGAAAGCGGCAGCAGAAACTGGGCCAGGAGGTACAACACCACCGGAGCGATCCAGACGATCCGAGCTGTCTTTAATGCCCATGGAGGCAGGTCCGCGAGCTGTGCGATGACCAAAAATGCGACCAGCCCAAAAATCACATAAGTTAAAACGCCGCAGCCAATAGCTGTCATCTGCGTCTTGAACGCGCCTCGTTCCGACACGCCGTCAAAGTACACGTCGATAGTGCGTCGACGGCGAAAAGATTTATCTAGTCCCGCCTTCAGTTCCAGCGTGTTGGAAAACGCCACCTTGCCTCGCTGACAGGCTTCGGAATCGGCCAGGCGGGCTGAAACGCGATCCAGCATCGCAGTCGCCAACTTTCCAAAAGATGAATCCGCCGGAGTGGGTAGCGCCGTGGAAATCTGTACTGTTGAATCATCATTGCCGTAGACAAACAGGTCGGCATCTGCCTGGCACTTACCGCTGTGCATGAATGTTAGCGTGGCCGGGGGAGCACCGGCTTCAGATTCCGACTTAGCCGTCGCCAGAGTGATAGTGCGTGTTAACACCGAACCATCAGCTGAAGGCAGGTCCATTCCGGTAACCTGATTGTATTGAAACCCGCAACCGCACAACGCATCAATGCCCAGCAGCTGAGCTCGCTGCTGTCTGGTTTCATTGCTGAAGAATTTAGAGTCCAGGCCAAAATTCCGGATCAGATCAGCCGCAGGCAGAACACTCTGAATTCCGCCGGCATTGGGATTCAGATACCAACGACCACTCAGTGGAACGATCCCAAACTTGCTTTCGTCCAGCAACAAATGGACTTCATAACTAAACGCGATCGACACATCATCCGGCGGAATTACGATAACATGCAGATCCGCCTGAGAAGCTTGCCTCACAAGATGAATGGATAGATCAACATCAGACACGGCCACAATCACCACTTCGGCTCTCGGAGTGGTGATAGCTTCTTCAGGTGATGGCACCAGCGGAAAGCTGATTCGCCTGGAAACCAATTCCTGCGCGAGTTCCCCATCAACGCAGCATGAAATCAGTTCGTGTTGAGCAGACGCATCAATTGCCTCAGCAATGAAAGCGGCTTCGGATGATTCACCGATCAGTACGAAACGCATAAGGGACCAGAACTCTGAAGGAAATTTTTGAAATCCACTAATCGAGCGCGACACGGGTCGGTTGACGATTGAGGCTAGCAGCGGCAAAGTGCAACACATTCCAACATTTCACAGCGTCATCAACAACGGCTGCGAACAACGCCGGAAACTCTTTCCCGTCGTTGACAACCCGATTTCACGTATAAAGCTGTGCAGGGCAACAGAAACGAATCTTTCAGCTACCGCGTTCATACACAACTCCGTCGGCACTGACAGCCACCCACTGAATGGCAGCCGGTTTTCCCAAAAAAACACTAACCAAATCGAAACGACATCCCATGGCTTCCGAAAACAGTCAGGTCCACGAACTTTCACACGCCCTGGCTCGGCATCATCTTAGTCGGCTCAGATCTGTTGACACCACACCGACTCAGTTTCGACAGCACATCCGTACACTTTCCACTCTGCTTGCCGCTGAAGTTACCCGCGACCTTGCCACAGAACCGTGCACAGTGACGACGCCTCTGCAAACAATCACCTGCCAGCAGTTGCGGGGACGAATCGCCGCAGTGCCAATTCTAAGAGCCGGTTTGGGGATGGTGTCGCCAATTACGGACCTGATTCCGGACATCGAAGTCTGGCATCTGGGGCTGTATCGTGACGAAGAAACGGCTCAGCCAATTCGATATTACGACAAGTTGCCCCGCAGCAACCCCGTTGGTGTTGCCTTGGTTCTGGACCCCATGCTGGCCACTGGCGGATCTGCCTCCGTTGCCATCGAAACACTTCAGGAATGGGGCGTGCCAGAAGTCTACATGCTGTCCATCATTTCAGCTCCGGAAGGTATCGCCCGACTTTCGGAAAAATTCCCTCACGTGCACATCTATACATGTGCGATCGACGAACGGCTGAATGACCAAAAATTCATCGTACCGGGCCTTGGTGACGCAGGAGATCGGATTTTCAACACGTAGAAATCGCCCCAATAACACGCCGTCATAAACGACATTATTACTGTCGCGGGCTGGGAAGCCGACAAAAACAAGGCGACCGTGCGGGCAATCGCGACATAATGACGTACACCTTCCATGTTGTTGATTCGGCTGCAGTGCTGTCCTGATTTGTGGTCCGCTGAAGCTTCCGTTTTCAAACAACATGAGACTCAAACTGGATCATTGACAGCGACAAAATCGCATTGTGAACACCGCGTAAATCCGTTAGATTAAAAGACTAACAGCGTCCCGTAGTGGTGGAGCCTACCTTGCTGGCACCACTTATTTGCTGTTAGTGTGGGTTAGCCGGTTGTTGGCAAATCTGCGAGCTGTGTTTGGAAATTTCCAGATGGTTCGGTTTCGGGCCGCATTCGTCGGAAACGTAATCAAGAGGAACGAGCGACGTCATGAAAAAGACATTTGGGGCAATGTTGGCGATAGCGGGCTTTCTCTCCGTAACAAACGCCTTTGGCCAGACGCAGCAGGAATGGGACACACCCCATGCGATACCTGTAGATTCGGCTCGCGTAGAGATCAAAAAACAGATCGAAATCTCGGTCGACGTCCCCGGAACATTAATCACACTAACCCCCAACGAACGCGGCGAAATTGTTGAAAAAGGTCAGGTCATTGTTGAGGTGAACAAAGAACTTCCGGAAGCAGAACTTGCTGAACTGGTTCAGAAGGCAGAGGCCTCCGACATTTTGATTGACTTCGCAGTCAACACATTGCAGGTGGAAGAACTACGTCTGCAGGATATGAAAGACCGCAACGAACAGGCTGGCAGTAAGGTTTTCACAGATACCGAACTTCGCGAACAGGACCTGGCCGTCATTAAGGCGAATGCCGAATTAAAGAAAGCCCACAAAGACAAAGAGGGCCTTGAGCTTGCCGCCAAAACAAAAGAGATTTCCCTGAAGCAATATACGCGTATCGCTGAATTCGGTGGCATTGTCGTTGATCTTCACAAAAAGGCGGTCGGAGCATCGGTGCGTCAGGGCGACCCGATTATGACCATCGTCAACTTTGAAGAAATGCTAGTGACTCTGACGGTCAACCCTATCTACAAACCACGCATAAACGTTGGCGACAAAGTTTTCGTACGCCCATTGGCATTATCCCTCGATGGTATCTCAAAGAGCGGCGGTGCGGCCGATTCGCCATTCAAAACCTCTCAAAACGAAACACCACGCCAGACGATTACAACATCGCTGCCACAACAGTCAACACTTGACGAGATCTGCGTTGGCCGAGTAACATTTGTTGGCGCTAAACGGAAGTCCGACGCGGAGAACAGTTTTCTGGTTGAGTGCGTCGTGAAGAACAAGGCCGAAGGCATCGCAAAGTATTTGCTTAACGAAGGCTCTATTGTCGACGCCATTATCCTGGCTCCCTAAGCAGCTATGAATGGCCAGAGCTCCGATGAGCGGTCGAAATAAGTCGTTCAGTTACGGGACTGAAAAACGCTAACGCAATGATCGACGATCGATCTTATTGCCTAACATGAACGCAATCCGGTCTTCGCTTCAGCAACGGTTTCGATCAGAATATGGCGGAATTAACACAATCGCAGTCTCAGGAAATGGTCGCTTCCAACCAGCGTCCCATTCCACTGCAGCGCCGCGCTGACCTGGTAGTTGCCGATATCGACTATCTCGGAGTCGGCTATCAGGTGATCAAAGATCCGGTCGGATTGAAGTACCACCGACTGCAAAAAGAACAATACAAGATTCTGGACCTGCTTGATGGAACTCGCAGTCTTGAAAAAGTCCGCGACGACTTGAAACTGTTTTTCCCGACTCTGCAGGTCACGCTCAGCGACATTCAGCAACTAATCACCGACCTGCACAAGAAAGGTCTCGTGGTCAGTAATCGCCCCGGACAGGGAGCATCTGTTGTTCGCGAGCGACGCAAAGAACGTAACCAGAAAATCAAACAGACTCTAATGAGTCTGATGTATCTAAGATTACCCGGCTGGGACCCGGAAAGCACTCTAAAATGGATGCATCCGTATCTGGCCTGGATGTTCTGGAAACCACTCGTCTGGACGATGATGCTATTTGTCGTTAGCGCCTGGTTGATGCTGGGAGCTCAGTTCGATGAATTCCAAAGTCGTCTGCCCGAGTTCCAGTCATTCTTCGGCTGGCCGAACCTGATCTACCTGTGGGCAACGCTCGGGCTTGCCAAAATTATCCACGAATTCGGACACGGATTAAGCTGCCATCATTACGGGGCTGAGTGCCACGAAATGGGCGTGATGCTACTGGTGTTCAGCCCGTGTTTGTATTGCGACGTCACGGATTCCTGGATGATGCGCGACAAGTGGCAACGTATCATTATCGGCGCTGCAGGGATGTATATCGAAGTCATCATTTCGGCGGCAGCAATTTATATCTGGTGGTTTACAAAACCTGGCATGCTGCATTTTCTGGCTTTGAATACATTCTTTGTCACAACAATCACGACGGTAATTTTCAATGCAAACCCGTTGATGCGATTCGACGGTTATTACATGATGAGTGACTTTCTGGAGATTCCAAATCTTCGAGCAAAGTCGGACAAAATGCTGCGAGAAGCATTCTCGTGGTATTGTCTGGGCATAGAAAGTCGGCCCGATCCATTCATGCCGGAAACTGGCAAGGCCTGGTTTGTGACCTATGCAATTGCTGCATGGTCTTACCGCTGGGTGATTCTGATTTCGATCAGCACTTTTCTATACACGGTCTTGAAACCATACGACCTGCAAAGCCTGGGAATAACGCTGTGCGTGTTTTCGATGGGCGGCATCGTCTTCGCGATGTTCAAGAACATCTATCAAATCATTGCAGCGCCGAGGATTGAGCCAATGAGCAAGCTGAAGATCTTTTTCTCGTTGTTGATCACAAGCACGGCCTGCTGGCTGGTACTGAATATTCCTGTACCGTGGCACCACTTTGCTCCGTTCACAATGGAGCCGGTAAACGTTGTACGAGTCACGAGTGGCCCATTTGCCGGTCAGGTTCTTACCGCTCAAAACTACCGTGAAATTTATGAACAGCTGGCGGACGATCAGGCGTCCGTTCTGGATAAATTGAGCTGGGATTCGTTTGAACAAAAAGAATACGGCGAACCCAAATTCAACTTGCTGACAAGACTGCCCGATCCATCAGAATACACGGGAGTTCCATCGCCGAACACCAGCGTATCCGAAGGACAAATTCTGGCGATCATCGAAGATCAACAATCAATCAAATATCGAGAAGAAATTCCTCGTCTGCTGCAAACGTGGTTCTCCCATATCGAAAAAGCGTATAAGCACAAGGCGGACGAAGGCCCCGGCGTTAAATTTGATATGTCGGCAGAAATTCATCGCGAAAAGGTCGAGATGGACAATCTGCGTTCGCGTATGAATGACATTATGGAACTGCTGCGGTCTCGCGTGATCTACAGTCCATCCGGGGGCACCATTGTGGCACCGGATCGGGTTCCGGAACCACAACGCGATGACGTCAATAGAACAAAGCTTGAACGCTGGCACGGTACTCCACTGGACCCAATGAACGCAGGCTGCTTTGTCGATGCTGGTGCGGAACTGATGAAGATTGCACCAACTGACAAGCTGCACGCTGTGCTGTACATCGATCAGTCAGACCGTGAAGACCTGCAGGACAAAATGCAGGTTCAACTGAAGCTTGATCACCTGCCGGATGTCAGCTACGTCGCTCCAGTAACACTGGTTTCACGTCGAGGCGAAAAGGTTGCCCCTGAATCACTGACAACAAAGTACGGTGGGCCACTGACAACCCGACCGGACGACAAGGGACAAAACACACTGGCGAGTACCGCCTATCGAGCCACTGTCGAAATGCATTTTATACACCCCGAAAGCAAGAACGACGCCAAACTGATTCAGCCCGGAATGCGCGGCAATGCTCGATTTCTTGTCGACGACCGAACCGTCTGGCAATGGGGCATGCGTTACATCTACGAAACATTCCGTTTCCGTTTGTGATTTGCGGACCTGGGCTTAGGCGTCGGTCATTTGTATGACTTCGCGAAATTCATCGCGTGAACCGCCGCATTGAATGCTCGCGACTGACCGCTGATGCAAAATAGACCGTATTTGCTTCCATCGAACTGCATTCGAGTTTCCGTGGGAAACGTCAGCCCCACAAGAAAACCAACAAGTGAAAATTTAAGAATCATCGGAAGACCAGGTCCGGTTGCAAGTTTCTCAGACACCACGACTCCCAGCAAACCCGCTACGCTCGTGCACAGCAGTCTTACGCCCCATCGCTTCCATCGATCTTGCTTGAGATAGCGTTGGCTGACATACCATGTCACGTGAATATCGCGGTGACCGAAACGCCAGGCATAAACGACGACACCAAAAAAACAGATCGCACCGCCAACTACGGTGATCAATCGAAAGTAAAGATTCGGCAGCCGAGAGGTCAAGGCAAACGCCGATGGAGCCAACACGAAAAGTACTGCCGCGCCCCAAATGTAAAGCGTAGTCATCCCGGTGAGCGTCCGAAATCGTCGTGTGCGCTGACGGAGCCCTTCGGTATCCCCCGATACGATGCAAACACGAGGCAATTCAACTCGCTCGCGACAAAGAATCGAGTTCCTCCACAACAGAAAATCGTCACCACCCGCCAACTGAATATTTTCATCCAGGGACGTCTCCGGCGCCGCAAATGGATTCAGCTCATGATCAACGTCACTCATTTCGCGGCTAACGGCCCTGTAAAGCGATGATGGACTGAACGCGTTGCAAAAACAACGGAGAGAGGCCGGTAATAACATTTAGCCCCTGGTGCCGTCCCGACAGAATCGGCTGGCCAAGTCTGCTAAGACTGTTAACGGCCAGAACAGTACCCAGCAGTCCCAACAGCCCCAGCGGCACGAAGACATCAACATAGACACTAAAACCTGTGGTAAATACACAAACGATGATCGTTGACTGGTAGATGCGACGCTGTTTTACCAAAGCAGCCCGGCGTCCGGTTTCGATATACCACGTCATGCTGACGTGTCGAGTCATACGGTGCGCCGCTAAAATCGACACCATTGTTCCCAGAAAAATGGTTGCGATGAACAGCCATGGAGCAACGGCGAGATTTCGAATTGACTGCTTGCCGAGGAACGACGAGTTGGAAACCATGACCATCAGGCTTCCGCAAAGTGGCAGCAGCAGCCCAATTAGAAGTGCGCGAACAAGAACCAGCCAACGCGGTGTCCATTTCAGTGCCGACTGCTGACGAACAAGCTCATCCGTTTCGCCGGACAGAATACAAATTGGCGGCAAACAAACTTCGTCGCCGCACAGCACGCACTCGGTTGATACGAGAAATTCAGTGTCCTGTGCCAGCCGATCGTATTCCGCATCCTGTGTAGGAGGTCGGAAGGGATTTGAATTGAGGTCTGATAAATGTGCGTTCATCAATTCATTCCCGTTTGAAGGCATGATGACTCATCGAAATCAGCAAACAACGGCTCCCGCTGCAATTTCAATCCAACCGCTCCACGATTCACCAGGACCAAGCACACGCAGGCCCGCATCGATGCCTTTCTGCTGCAGGTTTATCGCGTCTGTTGTGCAGGTGTATGGTTCCAGGCAAACTGCAGTGGTCCAGGGTGGTGTAAACGCAACGATCTCACGGAAAGAATCAACACAACGCTGTACGATCTGCGTGCCAGCCTCATCGTCGACAATCCGACATGTCACGACACCGCCCTCTGCTGCAACTGCGGTATACACGTCATCCAGCTTCAGTGTTTCGAAGTATGGTGATTCGCTGAGCTTACCATTGGCCGGCAGATCATTAATTTCGCCTGTTGGTAGACATCCATCCAGCTTCCAGCATTTAGAAACCGGAGCGTAGATTGTGCAGCGTCCAGCCTCGCTTGTGGCCCCCAATGGCAAACGGAAATATGCGTGCGTTCCAAAGCCCCATGGCAGCGGCTTATCGGTCGGATTCCGAATGGTTATGTCGGCTCGCAGGCAGCCGTCATTAAGTGAATAGCAAATTTCGATCTCTCCATCAGTCGGCCACAACGGCAAACGCTCTGGAGCATCCTGGCTGATTCGAAAAACGGCAGTCACAGACGAGTCCGTTTGCGACAGAACCCGCCACGGGCGATCAAGACAGAATCCATGAATCGCGTTTCCCGATCCTTCGTAGCCGACCAGTGATTCGGGCAGCACATAGTCTTTTCCATCCCAGGAATATCGTCCGCCACGAATGCGATTGGGAAACGGAAACAACAACGGAATACCGCTATGGCTGGGAGCCTTGCCACCACCTTCAAAACCTTCAGCGGCGTCTATCACTGAAATTGTCTGTCCGCCAACTGATGCCAGAAACTCAAAGCAGTTGAAACCAAGCTCTGGAGCAATTTTCGCAATCGACCCGGTGAGTGGGTCGTTCAAAATCACGACATTCATTATTCAGTCCACACCAAAAATTTGAGTTGTATCACAGCGTTACTGGGTTACTGACGATTGGAGTTTGAGCAGGCTGACAATTTCAACGTTCGGGCCGACACTGTGCTTCAGAAAACGACTTCAGTTCCATTCCGGATTTTGAACGTCATGCGGCAGAATTCGGTTGTCTTCGCAAAGCTTCTTATTGCACATATCCCAGATCTGATAGGGATCCTGTCCGAAAACCCAGTCCGAAACCGCAGACATAACCCGCCAGTCACCCTGATTGATTTCGCCAGCCAATTGACCGACACCCCACCCCGCATATCCACAGTAGACCCGAAAACCGCAATCATGATCGCACTTTCGTTCTGAGTGAAGCAATGATTCGAATGAATCATTGCTGCCCGTCAGAAAAATGCCTTCACTAATTCGTTCGTCCTTTTCGCTTAGTTCAAGGCAACTATGAAGTATGAACAAAGCCGTAGTTTCAACAGGACCGCCTGAAAAGATCGGATCGACGCACTGAGGAATCTTATCCCCCTTCGCCAGCGCTGTATCAATCCCAATCGAAGATGGGCGGTTGATCACCAGCCCCATCGCACCATCGTCGTTGTCTTCCAGCATCAGTACAACGGATCGATAAAAGTTTGGATCTTTCAGGTGGTTGGCCGCCACCAAAAAACGGCCCTGAAGATTTTCTGCCATAGCATCCTCAAGAGCAAAACAGATAGACGTCTGTAGAATTTCCCTACTGGGCTAACGAGCTTTCCCCACAATGTCGCCGTGAATTTCAACGTCGCCAACCTAGGTCGAGCATATCGGAGCAAACTGCGGCGTCACAGCCAATACGTCAAAAAAGACCGCGTATGGATCAGATATTGGCAGAAACCCCGCGTTCGCCCAACGAGCAGTGTCCGACAGAACGCGTCAGCGAGCTCACAGACGTTTGCAGACCGGACTGCAACGGTGCCTGCCCGCAACACGCCCACAAGATAAACTCATTGGGCAATCAAAGCCTGGCTCGCCTGCCATTTGAATCGAGTTCCATGAAGGCCAGGCTAATCGGGCAACAAGTCTTTTATGTTAACGCAAAGCCTACTCCGGTACTCCATGCCCCCGCCGTATTTCCGCCATTGAATGCTCGCAGCCAGACTCGATAACTCCCAACCGTCAGATCGGACGTAGCCGTGTACTGCAATCCTGTCAACGATGTCATATGAATCACTTTGACGATTCCGTTCGTCACATCATTAATCCAGATCTCGTAGCGAACAGCATTCGCTGGCGCAGTCCATGTAAACACTGGGCGAGTCGTATTGGTTGCTGTGACTCCTGAAACCTGCACCTGGCCCGGAGCATCATTCAGTGTCAAAGTAAAATCAAAGGCCGGGCTCCATGGACCAGCGCTGCCACCGACCGGTCGCAGACGCACCCACGTTCGATACGTACCGGAAGGCAAGTCAGCAGCAGGAACCAGCGACGTGCCTGTGACTGCAGTGTTATGAATTATCTTCGACGGGCCACCTATTTGATTGACCCAGACTTCATACGTACCTTCGGAATCCCCCGTCCAGATAATTTCCGGACGGGCCACACTAACCGTACCAACGGGAGCGGTGATAACAGGAGCACTCTGAGTGTTTATCTCAAACGTCGTACCGGCGCTCCATTCAGAATCTCCCGAAGAATTCCGAGCCTTCACCCAGACTCGGTAAACGCCATCCGCCAGGTCGAAGCCCGGCGTGAGTGACTTCGTGGACACAGACGTTTCGCGAATCATCTGAGCCTGGCCTCCAACTTGATTCACCCACACATCGTATTCGGTGGCCTGATCGGCCGCCGTCCATTCAATAGTTGGGCGACTGACATCCACCAATCGACTGGCCGGAGAAGTAATCTTCACGGGCAGCAGACCGACGGTAAACACGTGAGCCGCACTCCAGGCGCCAACTCCGGTTGCATTTCGAGCACGGACCCAGACTCTGTACGCGCCTTCGGAAAGATTCTCGGTCGGTACAAACGAAGTTTCAGTCAATGCAGATTCGTTGATGATCGAATTCTGTCCGCCGATTTGATTTACCCACAAGTCGTAACTGGCTGCGTTGGCGTCTGTACTCCAGGAAATTTCCGGTCTGCTACTGTGTCCTGCACCAACTGGCCCGGTCACGAATGAAGCTGGCCCAACCACAACTTTCATCGTGCTGGTTGCCGTCAGCCCCAGCAGATCCGTCGCCACAACCGTAATATTTGCCGTACCGGATTGCCCATAAATTCCTGCCACAACAAGTAGTCCGTTTTCGATCGATACATCCAGGGCGTTTGGATTTGAGTTCGCTGTAATCTCGTAGGTCAGTTCATTCACAACAGTCGACGTTGTGGTAACCAAATGCTGACGCTGAATGGTTCCCGTTTCAAAGTCGCGCACAGGAAGCGTGTCAAATGGTGAACCAGCATTCACCAGCGGCAGCGCCGCAATGGCATCAACTGTGTCCATTCCATCAAACAGCACATGAGCGAAGACGGTGAAGCCACCATTTTGATTATCAAGGTTTTCTGAATTGTCGTTCAGGCTCACAAACCATTGCGACGTGGCACTGTTGGGATCGCCACTGAGTTTGGCCATCGCCAGTGTACCTCGAATATTCAGCGGTGTACCAGCCGTCAGTCCGCCAAGATCTGCATCGAACCAGTTGTCGAATCGTTCGCAATTGAACCATTGTTCACAACTGACGTCGGCTGAGTGGCTCCCATCGGATATGTGTAGCCACCGCCCTGCACAACAAATCCAGTCGAGGACCTGTGGAAGAACATATCCGTGTACTTGCCGCCGTTAATGAGACTCAGGAATTTTGCCGCCGCTATCGGCGTGATGCTATCGAAGGTTTCAACGAAAAAACTCCCGAGCGGCGTACCAATTTCCACTGTCGAACCGCCAATCCCCGGATCGTCAAAATAGTCGCTTAGCGGAAATGTCTGCAAATCAGAGCTTGATGAAAGCGATACCTCACCCAACGGTGTGACGGAGGTAGCCGCCAGAAGCACTCGCGATTCCAGCACCATCGCGGCAGTCACCGTAGAAGTACGTCGGCGATTTTTCCTGCAGCGATTAAACAGACTACAAACGTAATTCAGAGCGGACATGCTCACTCCGTTGAGGCAATTCCGAAAACCAGATGATTGCCGACAAGGCCTGCCAGCATCCCATAAATCATCGCGGGACAGCGACAATTGTTGCACATTTCTGCCACCTAAGGCAATACTTGCAGTTGCCAGCATTTACCGGCAGTTTCAGCTTTCATCTTAGTCCAACCGGACAACCTTTGGCGGTACGACGCAAAACCTAACGGCGGTATTAGTTCGCGTCGCAAACCTTTGAAGTATGGCTGCGAAACTCGACACACTGCTCACCGTCCAGAACAAGAGCCGTAGCTACCTGCAGGCCCAGAAGAAACCAGTGCCCCGGCCTAGCCGTGTTGTGGCGAACGTCGCATCTAAAAAATCGCCATACATCATTCTCATCAGGAACAGCCACAACGAAGTGCCTGTGTTTTAGTCGGACCGGTGTCATCACACCAAAGCCTTCGATGCGCAGATTGTGAGTGACCGCTGGAACTCCGCTGGAAAGGTTGAGATCTGCAGACGTTGCGGTTTCCGAACATGGAAACAACCAGACTCCCATCGGCACATACCGTTCGTCTCGACTGCGACGCTCGTCGGCAATGCCGTGTTTATAGCTGAGACCAGTCATCTCGTATCGGCTAATAATTCGCGCAAGCCCAATTTTGGCATCACGGCGAGGGTCGCCACGTGTGAAGAATTTGGCTACGAGGTCGAGCATCTTTCGGTATCCTGATGCTGTGAACTGAGCATCCGCAGACGAAGCATCCGTATGAAACACACGGATCGCAACAGCATAAAGGCTAGGTCAGCAATAGGGCCTTTCGAGGAATATTCTCATCACAACTCACCAAGTGTGTGTGTACGTGCGCCATTCGGTAACAAGGTGCTGAAAGTCCGGGTTATGACGATAGAGACAACCTGCTTTCCGTGCCAACTGCCGAATTACAAACACACAACACATTAAAGCGTCCCCTGAAGTGAAAACCCCTTCATTAGTCATGCTTGTTACACATGTGTAGCATGAATAAGCGGGTTATCCCGACTCTGATCTCGTTGGCTGAAACTCAGCGTCGCGACAACAGAACATATTCAAAGGGGCAACGAAAATGGCGTTAGAAGTTCACGGACTTGCAATTGGTCCAGACGGAACCACAGGCTAAAAATGCTGGGCTATGTGCAGGGACAGATCTAGCAAAGCATGATCGAGTACACATCACCGCTCGCAAAGCTGCTAAGAATCCAGACTACGAAGGTCTGGCACGATTCAGAACGGGAAGGTAAGCGACGATGGCACTTTCGCCCTGGTCCACATGACATGCGATACGGGCACCGCCTAATCCAGCGACATCAAAGAAGGTGACGTCACCGGCCCCGGTGACGTAGTCGAAATCGAAATCACAGTGCAGGGAACTAACGGTAGTGAACCCGGAGTGATGTCTTTCCGTAGTTGATAACAGATCAGACGGTAACGCACTCTCAGCAGCCTCATGCCGGATACATTCAGTATTCGGCATGAGGCTGGTTAACGGGTTACTGTCAAATGTTGTGTTCAGGAAAAGCTGATCAGGCGACGATTTCGGTTTGAATTGTTCGGTTTGGAGAAGTCTGGGTGTCTTCCTGGTTGATGTGATTCTCATTGACTCCGTTTACGAACTTCACGCCTTGG
>JBDNFN010000210.1:0-5046 GCA_041689795.1 Fuerstiella sp.
AATACTTCGCGGACGCTGCCGGCATTCTGGACAGGTATCATGCTTCGGAAGATGTGTGGTCCTGCGGCAAAGCTTTGTCTTCAAAAGCGGAAGAAGTCAAAGCCTCGGTGAACGAAGCCCTGGGGCTGTTGCGAATCGAGGGTGGCGAAGGGCTGCTCGCCTGGTTGCATCCGCAGTTCTCCGGTCTGCGTTGTAAAAAGCGGAGGGCGATGAATTCCCTGCTGGGCTATTTTCGCAGTCGCGTGGGGATCACGGACTACGCCATTTATCGAGAGCACGAATGGCAGATTGGTTCAGGAATGATTGAATCGACGGCCAAACAGCTTGTCGGTATTTTGCTCAAAGGCCCCGGCATGCACTGGTCACCGGCCGGCGAGTCGGCCGTCACAGCACTGCGAGCTCACAACATTAACAACAACTGGCATACACTCTGGAAAAGCCTCGTACTTTAGGTTCACGTCCCAACCAGCGGATGCACCCCGCTGCGCCGCACCCTACAACAAAAGCGCTCATTCAAATTGAGATCCGTATCATTTGATCGGTGCTCTTTATTGCGTTGCCCGTGAAAGCCTGCCCCCATTGCAGGGCCCACCTGTGTCTAAAAAACAGCGGCAGCCTTCTCGGGGGTGTTCAACCAGTACATCGCGCACGTGCCAGTCATCCGGGCTGGTCATGCAGCTCTGTCGACCGGCATCACAACACCAGTACATCGCGCACGTGCCAGTCATCCGGGCTGGTGATGGTTAGCGATTGCATGGGGGCGATTCGATACAGACCTGAAAACGTGCCGTAGGCCAATTCATTCGTCGCAATTAGAATGTCCGGCGGCAGCCTTCGTTACCGGCTCGCCAATTCACTGATGCTGCCGACTGCCCTTGATGTTGAGTTTTCGCATTTTTCCGTAGAGCGTTGTGGGTTTGACGTCGAGTGCTGCTGCGGCGCCATCAGAGCCGTAGACTTTGCCGCCTGAACGTGCCAGCGCGTCGAGGATTGCTCGGCGTTCGTTGTCGGCCAGCGACTGGTGTTTTCCTTCGGCGTGCTGCATGGTAACTTGATGATCGTCGTCGGAAAGCCATGACCCTTCAACCCTCAAGGTGTCACCTCGACTAACGATCAGGGAACGCTCGATAATGTTCTCAAGTTCACGGACGTTGCCGGGCCAGTGATAGCTCATCAACAAATCCATCGTCCTACGATCGACGCGCGTGATCTCTTTGTTCATCCGGCGGCACAAGCGTTCGATGAAGTGATTCAACAGTGCGGGAATGTCTTCCCGTCGATCCCGGAGTGGCGGTACGTGGATGGGGAATACGTTCAATCGATAGTACAAATCGTCGCGGAAGTTTCCATTGTCGGCAAACGCCTTCAGATCGCGGTTTGTCGCTGCGATAACGCGAGTGTCCACGGAAATCGGTTCGCTGCCTCCCACGCGTTCGATGGTGCGTTCCTGCAACACCCGCAGCAGCATCACTTGAGTTTCAAGCGGTATCTCGGATATCTCATCCAGAAAGATACTGCCGCCGTGGGCGAGTTCAAAGCGACCAATACGCTGCTCGCTGGCGCCGGTGAAAGCGCCGACTTCGTGGCCGAACAGCTCACTGGCAATCAGGTTGGGTGCGAGTGCGGCACAGTTGACTTTGACAAGCAAGTTGTCGCGTCGTGGGCTGCTGTCATGGATCGCTCTGGCAATCAACTCTTTGCCCGTCCCGGTTTCGCCGAGAATCAGCACCGTGGAATCTGCCTGAGCCACCTGCTCGATGGCCACACGCACATGCCGCATCGGGCCGCTGTCTCCAATAATGTTGCCGAAGTCGTGATCCGTGCGAATCTCATCACGCAAGTAGACATTCTGCTGTTCAAGTTCCCCCCTCAGCCGGTCGATCTCACCGTAGGCTGCAGCGTTGTCCAACGCAATCGCCAGCAGTCTACAGACTTCGTCGAGCAACTCCAGATCCCAGCGGTCGGGCTGCTCGGCGCGGCGCGACGCGATTCCCAGGACGCCCACACTTCGCTCCCGCGAAAGCAACGGCAGGTAAACTTTGGAACCGTAACCCAATTTGGACAAAATCTGGTCTTCAGGAAACGGCTGCGAGCCTTCGAGCGATCGGGACACGTGCGGCATGCGATGCTCCATCACCCAGTCAAACACCGAACCGGAGATCGCACGCGCGGGGATATTGTCCCAGTGTTTCTCGTCGCCATCGAATTCGACAGCAAAGCCGTGGCGCGACGTTTCCCGATGCTTGTTGAGCAACAAACTTACCTGGTCGCATGCGTCGAGTAGCGTGTGGATTTGTGCGGCGGCGTACTCGAACACCTCGCGTACATCGAGGCTTGAGTTCACAATCTGACTCAATTGAACGAGCAGCCGATAACGGTTCTCCGAGTGGCGAAGCTGCTCTGTCTGCTTTTCGACTTCCGATTTCAGTAGGTCAAGGAACTGGTCCTTCGTCTTATTTGCTTCGGCTAATTCGGCGTTTATTCTCTGGAGCTCCTCTATCCGTCGCGCCTTCTCGACACTGATTGCGATGTGGCCAGCCAATCGACGAAGCAAAGCAGCGTGGTCTTGGGTATAGATTTTTTTTTCCCGGCTGGAGAAAAAAATCACGCCAATCGGTTTGCCGTCCGAGACCAACGGCAGCGTTAAACTCGACCCCATGCCTTCGCGAACAATCAGCTCCGTCGAAACGGAATCCTTCTTCCTTGCCAGGTATTCCTCAAGGTCGTCGATGATGCGAGGCTGTCCTGTCTGCAGCAATGTCGAAAGAGTCGAGCCTTCCAAACGGGCCGCGTATCCGACCTTGAGTGCGATCTCGCCATCGGATCGACAAGACGTGAGCCGCAGTAGATTGGTCTCTTCTTCGAGCAGGGCGACCGCGATCCTGTTGTATGGCACGATCCCGTGCAATTGGTCGTAGACCGAGTTGAAAAGCTGGTCGAAGCCATAACCCATGTTGAGCTGTTCGAGCATTCGCTCGACGAGCTGGTCGTAGGTCCCTTGGGATAGGTCAATTGTTTCCATGCTATTCATCGATATATCGTCATTCATCGCAATATGAATGACTAGCCCTTGTACAGAAGGACACGTCTGGCGTTCACGCTGTTTTTTCTCGTGTATTTCCGCGTATCTGGTCAATGACCGTATCTTGATTCCAACAAACGTCAAGACATCTCGCAAAATATGTGACCAAATATGGTTGATCCACACGGGCGACTGATTTGCAAAGGAACATTGCAACCTGTTACACAGAAACACGTTACGGACACTTTTTAGACTGCATCACCGTCTGGCGCGCGCTTTGCTGTGATATCACATGAAAGCGTGCTTGTTGTCGCCCGAACAGATTCAATGATCCAGACGACAGTCCGCATACCGCGAAAGTGGCTTCCGAGCCACACGAGTAAGGTGACGTCCCAATGGCACACGTTGTCGCTGAGCCCTGTTGTGACTGCAAGTACACCGAGTGCGTTGTGGTCTGTCCGGCGGGTTGCTTTCGTGAAGGTGGGCGGATGTTGTACATCCATCCGGACGACTGCATCGACTGCGAGGCATGTGTGCCGGCGTGTCCGGCGAATGCGATTTATCACGAAGATCAACTTCCGGTGGAGTGGATCCCCTATCGGGATTTGAACGCCACCATGGCGCGGCAATGCAAGGCGATTGTCGAACGAAGAAGCGTGGCGAATAACTGACAACTAAATGGCGAAATCTTCCAGCCTGCGATTGATACTTCAAAGGTCAAAACAAGCGGGGAGCTTAGCCACGTTCAACTCTCAATAAGGAAAAATATCGATGGCACTTCAATTGACCGAAACGGCGGCACGAGAAATCAAAAAAGTGATGACCGAGCAGAAAATGCCGAAAACGACGGCGTTACGGATTGGTGTGGCGGGTGGCGGCTGCAGCGGGTTCGAATACCAGTTAGGGTTTGACGAAACTGTGAACGAAGAAACCGACTCCGTTCGAGAGATGCATGGCGTGCGCGTCGCCGTGGATAAGAAAAGTTCGCTGTATCTCGACGGTACCGAGATCGACTTTCATGAAGGTCTCGACAAGCGGGGCTTCGTCTTCAACAACCCAAATGCAACGAAGTCGTGCGGCTGCGGCAGTTCGTTTTCGGCTTGATCCTGCCGCCTGAGAAATAGTGAAAAATCCCACAGGAGATTGTTATGTCAACTGATAATGCGTTGCTGAAGGAATACTCGCAACGTGAATACCAGCACGGCTTCGTCACCGATATCGAAGCGGACGCGATCGCTCCCGGCTTGAGCGAAGATGTTGTGCGCCTGATTTCTTCAAAGAAAGATGAGCCGCAGTGGTTGCTCGACTGGCGACTGAAAGCGTATCGCCATTGGCTGACGCTGAAAGAGCCGGAGTGGCACAACGTGCATTATCCGCCGATCAACTATCAGGACTCGATCTACTATTCTGCGCCGAAGCAACAACCGAAGCTGAACAGTCTGGACGAAGTTGATCCGGTCTTGCTGGAGACGTACGAGAAGCTTGGCATTCCGCTGGAAGAGCAGAAAGTGCTGGCTGGCGTTGCCGTGGATGCTGTCTTCGATAGTGTTTCCGTCGCGACGACGTACAAGGAGACGCTTGAGAAAGAGGGCGTCATCTTCGGTCCGTTCTCCGAGGCCGTACACAGATTTCCGGAACTCGTGAAGAAGTATCTGGGTTCCGTCGTGCCGTACACAGACAACTTCTTTGCCACGCTGAATTCGGCCGTCTTTAGTGACGGTTCATTCTGCTACATCCCCAAGGGCGTGCGTTGCCCTCTGGAACTGTCGACGTACTTTCGCATCAATGCTCAGAATACGGGTCAGTTTGAACGCACATTGATCATCGCCGAAGAAGGCAGTTACGTCAGCTATCTGGAAGGTTGTACGGCACCCAAGCGTGACGAGAATCAATTGCATGCGGCGGTCGTGGAACTGGTCGCCATGAAAGACGCGCAGATCAAATACTCCACCGTGCAGAACTGGTATCCCGGTGATGCCGACGGCAAAGGCGGCATCTTCAACTTTGTGACCAAGCGTGGCGCG
>JBDNFN010000211.1:0-13672 GCA_041689795.1 Fuerstiella sp.
AGGACAAACGCTTTAACAGCGGGTGTCATTTCAGCTTAGAGTTCTGGTGGGATCTTGCTCAGGCATGTATTGGGACAGAAAACCCACCTCCGAGCCCAGAACAATTCGTAGATTCATTGCACCGACCCGTGAACGCTTACCATCACCCACAGGTGATGGTAAGCCCATTTGCTCAAACTCGAAGTCCGTTGATACATGTGTCTCAACTTCGGTCTGAATACCGTCTTCGCTCGAATTACCTTCGGAGTCTCGGATCAACTGTTCCCAGTTTGAACTCTTGCGTAAACGTTCGACGAGCCCGATTTGTTTTCTGTTACACTGATCTACTCCTGAACACATTTTGGGAAATGAATTCGGAGTCGACCAGTCATGGGCTATCGCAAGGAGTTGTCGGTTACTCACAATTTGCGCAGCGGTTGATCGGAGTCACCATGCGGCTGTTGTCTACCGGCGATTTTTAAGCTTTTATTTGTGATCAAAAAGCAGCGGAAGAACGGCCTGCGATCAGCAGTGGCCGTCTCCACAAACGATCGACAGTCAGTATGTGATTGACATTGTCAGGAATGCCGTGAAACTTTGAGCCTGATCGCCTGCGGGTGCGTTGCCAATCGGGTGACGATGACTGCTGGAACTTTGCTCGCTGAATTCCGTTAAGTACGTTTGCCAATACCATGCTGAATTCTGCCTTGCTGGAAATGCTGGAAATGATCGCGCAGGCTGGCGGAGGCGGCAATTTTGGTGGTGGTGGTGGTGGTGGTGGCGATGGCGATGGTGGTGGTGGTGGTGGTGGTGATGGCGATCTTATTTACCTGCTGATTCGATTTACCCTTCATTATCCGCAATACGGAATTCCGCTGTGTATCATAATTGGCGTGATCCTGTATTACGGCAAGAAAACAGAAAGCAATTATCGTGTCACGCGCACGATTCGCCGTGGCCGCAAGGTTCAGGAGGAAGGCTTACGGGAATCCGTAATCGGACGCATTCAACAGCGTGACCCGCAATTTGATCAGGCAATCTTCCTGCAGCGGGTTGTCAACGGCTTCGTGACGACTCAAAACGCCTGGAGCGAACAGGATCTGCGACGCTGCCGTGCATTTATTTCCGATGGCGTGCGGGAACGGTTTGATTTGTACATTGCGATGCAGAAGGCGGAGAACATCCGCAATCGCATGCAGGATGTGGCCGTCACCGCCAGTGAAGTGGTTTCTGCCACCTCTGACCGGCACTTCGACACAATTCACGTCAGGCTCACTGCCTCAGCGATCAGCTACAACGAGGATCTGACAACCGGTAAACGTGTTTCCGGAAACAGCGATCGACTTCCGATTACGTTTACTGAAATCTGGTCGTTCTCGCGTCGACCCGGTGTGAAGACTCATACGACCGCCTCAGTTCTGGAGGGCCGTTGTCCCAATTGTGGTGGTCCGGTGCAGATCGTGGACAAGGCCGAATGCCCGCAGTGTCGGTCCGTCGTGAATTCCGGGCAGTATGATTGGGTTCTTGCCGAGATCACTCAGGATGAAGAGTGGGTTGTGCCTTCCTCGCAGCATACCGTTGGCGGCTGGGACGAGTTGCAGCAACGAGATCCTGCCCTGAACTTTCAGCACTTGGAAGATCGTGCGTCCGTGATCTTCTGGAGATCGCTGCTGGCGGTCTACTTCGAAGATGTCACTTATGCCACGCCGATTCTGGATCGGGAGCGAACAACCGTACCGAAACTCTGGGGCAGCGGCGACGTCTTCTGGAAGACACCGGCCGTTGGCGTGGTCGAAGTCGTTCAGTGTGTACCAGCGCGTGATGATGAGTTCGACCGTATTCTGGTGATGGTCCGCTGGTCGGCGACAAAAGCAAAAGGTGATCGACAAAAACCGCAGCTGCTGGGGCTGCAGCGAATTTATTCACACGTGATGACGTTAAAACGCTGCCGGAGTGCAACCAGCAACATCGATCAGGCGTTTGCATCATTCAGCTGTCGGGGCTGTGGCGCTCCAATAGAATTTGGCGGAACAGCCAACTGCGGTTTCTGCGATGTGCCATTAAATGACGGATCAGGCGACTGGGTGCTGGAAGATGTTGGTCCTCAAAACCTGATGAACACCTTTCGCGCCGAAGACCATTCTGACATATCGGTGACGCAGCAGGGTGGTGTGAAACGTCTGGAATCAGACCGTCTGCTGAACGAACCGGAACTGCTGACTGCATTGTCGCGCATACTAACTGTTGACGGCGAATTGCATGAAAAGGAACGCAGACACATCATCAACCTTGCAGAAAGCCGGGGTGTACCTCGGGACCGTTTAAAGACAATCTTCGAAACGGCAACGGCGAAGGAGATCCCCATTGTTGTGCCACAGAATCGGCAGCAGGCCAGCGTCTTTATGGATCATCTGCTGCGAGCGGCTCTGGTCGACGGTCAGCTGACCAGAACTGAGTATGACTTACTGCTGAAGGCGGGACAGCAGATGGGCTGGTCGGCCACTGACCTGAAAATGGCACTGGCGCGGAACCGAAAGCAACTGTATCAACAGGCGAAGCAGATCATTCGTGACCGGCATCGTCGGTAGTCTGCTGTCCGGGCTGATTTAAACCGCAGATGATCGCCGTGGGCCCAAAATATTATTCCGAACAGTAAGTTTCCCGCCTTACCGGAGTTTTGGCCAATTCAAGGCATCCAATTCAATGTGTTCCAGCCAGGCTCGATCTCGTTTTCCTCGATCAATAGCGTGCTGAATCACATATTGGAGGCTCCGGAAAGTCGTTCGACATAACGGCAACTTATAATAGACTTTGCCGGGTTGTGGTTCTTAAATCGCCGGCTTGCAATTTTCATCTACTCGCTTAGCCAGCTTGAACATCGCGCGGCCCGCGAAACTACTTTGCTGCTGCTTTACTGGCACTCGGAAGAACCCAGTCGGAGCGGATGAAGTGGCAGGTGTAACCGCTCGGAAATCGCTGCAGGTAGTCTTGATGCTCGGTTTCGGCTTCCCAGAAGTCACGGGCAGGCTCCACTGATGTTACAACTTTTGCTGGCCACTTCCCTGATGCGTTCACGTCTTCGATCGTATCCAACGCAACCTGCTTTTGCTTGTCGTTGGAATAGAAAATGGCCGACCTGTACGATGCCCCACGATCATTGCCCTGTCGATTGACGGTTGTTGGGTCATGCATCTGAAAGAAGAATTCGAGCAGGTTCCGATAGCTTGTTTTAGTAGGATCAAATGTCACTTCAATTGCCTCGGCATGCGTGCCGTGGTTGCGATAGGTCGCATTCAAAACGTCACCGCCCGTATAGCCCACCCGCGTCGCGACGACTCCGGGCCACGCGCGAATCAAATCCTGCATGCCCCAAAAACATCCGCCAGCCAGTATCGCCTGTTCGTTCATATCGCTCTCTCCAATTAAAACTTCTTTTGAATCGTTCCTGGCTGGTTCGATTGGCACTTCCTGGCCGGTGTTGACGCCAACCGCTACGAGAATTCCCAACATTGCCAAACCACAAACTGTAAGCACACCGATTCTCATTGTTGTCCCCCTAGAAGTCTTAATATGTAGCTCAACGATTGCTTGACGGCCGCGGCCGACAGATTCTCACTTCCACAACGACATTATGTTCGATCATCGATTTTATTATCCAGGTTCCTCGTGGCAATCGGCGAAACTACCAAAATCTTTTGTAGCAACATGTGTTTCCAGTCAATTAATACGCTCATTTCGACTGTTTATTGAAACGGAACTCCGTCGGTGCAGATTCCCTTAACGAGTTTTTCGAGTTGTTGGTCGGGCCGGAAGATCCTGCTGTGACTCCCCAGGGACCCGTCAGATCAAAAGACTCACTCGCATCATAGACACTTTGATTCCAACAAGTTGTGACTTTGATATTCAGGATATCCCGACCGCTTGATTTCGCTCCCTTCCAGCTAAGAGCTGACAGCAATTTCTCGCCAAAATCAACGAGTAACACACAGGGGACGCTCTTCCGAAATGCTTGAGTAACGACTGGCAGTCTCTGCAATATTGGCATTGTTATGAAATAGTCCAGTCCTGGTGCGTCAGTGGATGCGACGAATGGCACGTAGATTTAGGTAATCCTGTTCGCCAGTTCACGTTTCAGCACGGCTCTTGGTTTTCGGAGGTAGCGGTAGCGATTGGAGCGTCGTTTCTGCAGTCGAGGTTCGAATCGGTCGGGACGGCTGGCAACTCGGTGTTTGGCGATCGCATCGAGTTGCTCTGTTCGTACAGACATGAAACAGCACCGTCGCTTCGAACGCCCTGGACTGCAATCAGGGGCTGCAATCAGGGGCTGAAATGCTTCCAGCGTGTGAATTGCACCGTTGAAGCTGATCGTTCGACTTCAGGCTTTGTGGCGGCTTGCGCGATGATCGTACGCATGAGGTTATCGGCCAGGACGTGTGAGGTGGTGACAATTTCAGGGATACATGAATTCAGGGACACATGAATCTCTGATTTTGTGGTTCCGGAAAGGGCATCAGCATGGCTCGAAAGAAGGAAGAAGGACGGCCACAATGAATGCCGACAGCGCCTTAAACGGGCCAAATCCTGCTGTGCCGACCACCTTCGCCACGATCTGCATCACACCGATCTGCACCACACCGATAATCCAGCTTAGTACTTTCAGAAGTACGGAATAGGCGCTCTCAACCGCGTCCTGCACATTTTTGATCGGCTGGTCACGGATGGTTCGCAGAGCCAAACCAACTGCAACTGCAATAATAATCACGCCGATGATATTCTGTTTGTCGCCCGGTGGTCCAGGAATACTCTTTGGTACGTTCTTCGCAATCAGTTCAACGGGTGAGACCGGCCCCGCTTGTTCGTCGACATCGACCAACGCTGGCTGCTCTACCTTTGACCACGTGCCTGGCTGCAGGGCGTTGGCAACGCCCTGTCCGATCTGGATTGCGACCGTGGTATTCAGGATTAACAGCCCGCCGAATTGTTTGGCAGTCTTGCCAGTGATTTCGGTTGTCATCAGCACGTATGTCACAGCAATTAAAATCAAGGGTGGGCAAGGGCGCCGAGCAATTGCAATATGACTTTGCTAACCAGGTCAACCACGATTAACGTCTGCGTCTGAATGATCGCCGCGACGTCAACGATTTTCCCAAAGATGCCCTGCCGTTTCAGCTCGTGGAAATTCACTCCCAGCAGCAGTCCCGTAAACATTCCGGCCACCATCGCGAGTCTGATCCGCAGATAAAGTGGGATCGCATTCCGCTTTTGAATAACGCCGCGTGGGGGAGCATCAAGTTCTGACAGAGGCTTCCTTAGTCTTAAACGATTTTTCAGGAATAGTCGACGGTTCGGCAGACAGTCGTCGCGAAATCAAGGTGCCGCACGGGCCGCTCTGAAATACCGCTCCGCGGCGTCGTGATACTTCAGGTCCTGCCACTCCTTGGCCTCGTGCAGTGAAAAAACCTGATCAAACGCCTGGGTCACGCCGCCTTCTCCGTACAATGCTTCCAGGCACTCGGTCACCAAGGCGTCAGGCGTCTGCTTGCGAACCGCTAATATGGCAAATGTGGCCGGGACAAGCAGATTTCCCTGCGGGATATACCCTGCCGGCAGATTCTTCTGCTGCAGCAACATTGTGCGAAACCCCGGCATTTCGTTGAAGTTTGCCAATGGCAGCAGGCGAAAGTGATTGCTCCGTAATAACTCCTGCAGCGCTGGCGTGTCGACCTTGCTGGTTACGATGGCACCGTCCAACTCTAAACACGCTGACAGATCTGTGTACCGACGATCGACATCTTGAAGTTGATGTTCGCTAAGGCCATGATATTCCAGAAGTTTGCGACTGCTGAACCGCATCCCGGAACCGATGGGGCCTAGTGCAATACGATGTCCGGGCAGGTCCGAAATCTTTGTCAAAGGCCCTTCCCGCCGGACCAGCACCAGTGTTGCTTCGAAATACAGCGGCGCCAGGACATTCATCCCCTTGTCTAAACCGACGTTTTCCTGCAGAAACGCCAGATCGGCGCTCCCAGACACAAGGCGGGCGTGGCTGTCAACTGCGCCCGCTGACGGGTGTGCGAGGACATCGCGACCAGTCTGCCTGCGCAATCGTGCGGCCCGTGCCTGCCCGAGCTCCGAGTATTTTCCGGACTCCGGCCCCGTGGAGAAATCAATCGTCACGAGACGCCGCGATTCCATCAGTCTGGGCCAGGCAATGACTCCTGCGGCCAGTACCGCCAGAACGATGACAGTGATCCATTGTCCGGCCACGTGCCGTGCCGTGGAACTGGCTGACCTGCGACCCAGCACGGCGGCAATCAGGGGGACATTTCTGAGCCACTGCCAGACGCGATGGTGCACCCGACTGTGGCGGGCCAGGACACGCTCGCCGTGCAGAAAGCGGGCCAGGTCTTCTGCCATTTCGTGTGCGGTGGCGTACCGCTGAGACGGAGACTTTTGCAGGCATTTTAGACAAATCGCCTCCAGCCCGCGGGGACAATCAGACTTGAGTACGCGCGGGGGGACGGGTTCCGCATGAATAACCTGCGTCAGCGTGTCGATTGTCGATGCAGCACGGAAAGGAGGGTTGCCCGTGAGCAGCGTGTATAGTATTGCCCCGAGTGAATAAACGTCGCTCTGGCATGTGACATCGTCGCGGCGGGCCTGAGCCTGCTCCGGCGACATGTAACTGGGCGTGCCGATGGTTGAGCCACTTAAGGTTAGTTGATCTCCGGAATGCAGATCCTTCGCCAGTCCGAAGTCTGTGATTCGTGGACGCCCCTGGGAATCGATGAGGATGTTCGACGGCTTGAGGTCGCGATGCAGCAGTCCCTGCAAATGAGCATAGTCAATGGCTTCCGCAACGTTCCACAGCAAGTCGGCAACATCTCGCCAAGACAGTTTCTGTTGGCGTGCGTATTGTGCGAGATTCTCACCCGAAACGTATTCCATCGTAAAGAAATGGTGACCTTCAATTTCACCAACCTCATACACATCCAGAATCAGTGCGTGATTCAATCGACCTGCGGCCTTGGCCTCGAAGTAGAACCGCTGGACGTCGTTTTCCGATGCAAGACATCCATTGCGAATCATTTTGAGGGCAACTTCACGGGCCATTCCGGTTTGCCATGCCTTGTAGACAACACCCATGCCGCCCCGGCCTAATTCTTCAATAATCTCGTAGTCCCCGAGGCTTCTTCCAATCAGTGACCCGCCGGAACCCGTGCTTGTTTTCTCCGATGGTTGACTTCCTATACTGAACAGCATTGTCTCGGCTGATCCACGGTCAGCATCGGAACGGTCAGTATCGGAACGGTCAGTATCGGAACGGTCAGTATCGACATCCGTCTCGCCAACGGCCGAAATGTCTCCTGCCATCTGCTCCACGTGATCTGCGGTGTCAAGCAGTTCGTTAAGTTCTCGTCTGAGGTGTGAGTATCGGTTAACAAACGCTGTTTTATCGATCGCACCGTGCAGATCTACCAATCGCAGGTACTCCATAAAGACCCGGTCAAGTTCGTCGCTGGATTGCGAATGGTCGATCATTGTTCGTCAACCTGGTTGGATTTGCACAATTGATTCCGAAGGCCTTCCAGCCCCCTTTTAATCAGGCCTGCGACGGCCGCATCACTTCGCCCCATTCGTTCTGCCATTTGCCTAAGCGACCAGCCTTCGATATGCCTTAATCTGATCGCCTCAAACTGATCCTCCGGAAGATCAGACATGTGTTTCGCCAACTCAATCGCCTGCTCACTCTGCATTGCACGTCCGCTCGGGGAGGAATATTCCGAGACGATCTGTGCAGGATTGCAGTGCGCCGAATTCACATTGCTTCGCGGTTCTTCTCGCCGAACACTTCTCTTTTGAGACACAATGTGCTTTTGCGTTGCCTCATCCAGATTGTGTTTCAGAATTTGTTTTAGCCAACCTGCAAACTCATTTGCTGATTGCCCCCGAAATTCATTGAAGTCACGAACGGCTTCAAACAGCGTTTGCTGTGCGATATGCGACCCACTGAGTCGGGCACTCATCGCCGGATCAAGATGTCGGGCAGCCAGAATGATTAATAAAGGACGAAATTCCTGTAACAGCACACCCAAGGCCTGCTCATCACCATCCTGCGCACGAGCCAGAAGTACCATGGAAATGTCCTGATTCATTGAATCTGTCCCCAATGTCTAAGGCTCAGTCGCTGGCAAAACTGGTCGGACTTTTTGCAAAAACTATCCGGATTCCGGAATAATCTTTCAAACACACCCGCGTCGCCCTAGTGAGAATAGAGTTTAAGGATAAGGGACGGGCGGACGAACGCAACCGGCCTACCCCAGATGAATTCCGAGTTGCTGGATGTCAGGAAGGTGCTGAATTTCACGGAAACATTAAACAAAAGCGGCGCAGCAACGGCGTGCCTGCGTTCAGTTACGCCGGGTATCCGCACCCATCGCTCTCCCAGTACCAAACAAGTCAGCGGTGGAAGACGTCTGTTGAATAATTGAAATAATGACGGTTTCGTCTGCGGAAGATATTCTTCCGTGGGTACGAACCATTCAGTTTTCTGACAGGAGAAAACCGTCATGTCTGTGAGTTATACCGACACGCCCGCAGAAACGAGCAAGCCTCGAAAGGTTGGCCGGGAATTCGCGTTGCGCCGTGCATTCCTCCCTTCGAAAGCAGACTCCGTTGAAGCCGCCGCTTCGCCAAAATCTGACCTGGCTAAACCGTCCTCGGCTTACACGCCTTCGCCGTCTGCAGCCCTGTTTTCGATGGGCGATTTCTCAATTAACGAGGCCGATCAGTTCCGGCAGTTGATGCACGTGTCACTGACATCCTTTGCTGCGGGAATGGAAACTCAGGTGGCGTTGACCCTGCTGAAAGACGACGTTGTCCGACTGTGCGGCGAGAAGAGTCAACGCATCATGAATCGAGTCAACAGCCGCCACGGAATGCAGCCAGAATTCGTGATCCCGGGAGACCAGAAGGTGGCCATTCCACGACCAGGATTGCGATCACTCGACAACGAATGAAGTCGATCTTAACGTTTACTCAAAGCGGCAGGCCGAAGACGCAATGTCTAGACAATCACACCGCAGACAGTCACACCGCAGACAATGCAAGCGAACAGGGTGGACAATGAGAATTGGATGGCAGCCCCGGCGAGAAGACCTCAAGGAGTGATCAATACGGTAGGTTTCCTCAGGCGACTGTGACTTGTATCGTATGTTCCGGTACTGCTCACACAGAAAACGGCATTGGCCGTATTCACGGGATAGATCAATGATCCACTCAATTCTGCGGCTGATTGCTGGCCTCGGCGCGTTTGTGTCCGCCGCCATCGCCGCCGACCAGTCAATGGGACACGTCCGAGTCAGCGATGATGGAACGCATTTCGTCCGAGGCGCAGCCGCAGAACGCTTCGTCGTCTGGGGCGTGAATTACGACCACGATCACTCGGGCCGCCTGCTGGATGAATACTGGATCGACGAATGGTCAAACGTCGTCGAGGATTTCAGCGAGATCAAAGAACTGGGCGCGAACTGCGTACGCATCCATCTGCAGGTCGGAAAATTCCTCGACGCGCCCGACAAACCCAACGACGCGGCATTGGCACAACTTGGCAAGCTGCTGCAGCTTGCTGAGGACACAGGCTTGTACCTCGACATCACCGGCCTCGCCTGTTACCACAAGAAGAATATTCCGGAATGGTACGACAAGCTGCACGAACAGGAACGCTGGAAATCCCAAGCCGTCTTCTGGGAAGCCATCGCGAAGACATGCAAAGACAGCCCGGCAGTCTTCTGCTACGACCTGATGAATGAACCCATCCTGCCCGGCAAAGAACCAGCATCTGACTGGCTGGCCGGGGACCTTGATGGAAAGTTCTTTGTGCAGCGGATCTCGCTCGATCTCAAAGCACGCACGCGCGAACAGGTTGCCGAATCGTGGGTCAACACCATGGTTGATGCCATTCGTAAACACGATCAGCGGCACATGGTGACCGTCGGCGTGATTCCGTGGGTGTTTGTTTTCGGTGGAGGCCAGCCGCTGTTCCATTCACCAACCGTCGGCAAGCGTCTGGATTTTGTTGCCGTTCATTTCTACCCGAAGAAAGGCGAAGTTGATAAAGCTCTGACTGCATTAAAGGCTTATGACGTCGGCAAGCCACTCATTATCGAAGAAATGTTTCCGCTGTCATGCAGCCAGGATGAGCTTGTCGAATTCGTCCGCCGTTCGTCGAACATCGCCGACGGCTGGATCACTTTCTACTGGGGTAAATCTGCCAACCAGTTGCGGGCTGCCGAGAAGCCCACAATCGGGGAAGCCATCACCGCATCGTGGCTGGATCAGTTTCAACAGCTGTCCGACGAGGTTCTGACGAAACCGGCAGAGCAGGCAGCAACTGAAGTTATCGAACGTGATTTTCTGCATCTGCGGAATCATGAACCGAGCGAATGGTCGTCGTTTCCTGAAGTTGCTCAGGGCAAACGGCTGGACCGGAAATTTAATTCCGCTGCCAACACAACACCATGGACATTGTCCTTGCGACAGCAGGATGTCAGGCAAACATGGCAAGTGCACTTGAATGGTCAGTCGATTGGAAAACTTGTGCCGGATGAAAATGATCTGCGCACAGATTTCGAAATCCCGGCGGGACGAATTATCGATGGCCAGAATCATCTGGAAATCTTTCAGGCTGGTTCTGAAGTCAGCGATGACATTCGAGTCGGCGAAGTTCGCTTGCATGACGTCGCACCAAAGACGCTGCGATCCGCAACAACTCTGGAAGTCCTATTGACTGACGAATCCGGATCGCCGCTGCCTGGACGCATCACGATTGTTGACGAGGCGGGAACGTTGATGCCAGTTGGAGCACATTCCGGAAATGGTTTGGCTGTTCGTGCAGGCGTTGTTTATACGTCAACCGGCAATGCTTCGTTGGGAGTCGCCGCGGGAACTTATCGCATCTTCGCTGGGCACGGATTTGAATACGGTATCGATCAAACGGACGTGACTGCGGTATCGGGGCAGGGCATTAAACGTACGCTGAAGCTGAAACGCGAAGTCAACACGGCAGGGTGGGTTGCCTGCGACACGCATGTGCATACGCTGACACATTCTGGGCACGGTGACTGCACAATTGAAGAACGCATGGCGACTCTGGCGGGCGAAGGGATCGAACTGCCGATTGCGACGGACCACAACAAACACATCGATTATACGGCAACGGCAATTTCAACTGGTGTGGCATCTCACTTTACGGCAGTCATCGGTAATGAATTCACCACAAAGCAGGGACACTTCAATATCTTCCCGATCAAAGCCGGCAGCCCGATCCCCGATCATACGCAAAATGACTGGCAGCCACTGTTTGAAAACATTTTCGCCACGCCAGGCGTGCGAGTCGCCATCTTGAATCATGCCGAAGACGTTCACAGCGGCTTCCGCCCCTTTTCTGCACGACGGCATGTCCGCCTGACCGGTGAAAGTCTCGAACATCGGCCTTATGGATTCAACGCCATGGAAGTCGTGAATTCCGGCGCTGTTCAGACAGACCCGCTGAATCTGTTTGCCGATTGGTGCGGGCTGATCAATCGCGGTCTGTCGGTGACTCCCGTCGGTTCAAGCGATTCGCACGATGTCGCGCGATATATCGTGGGACAGGGCCGAACGTATATTGCGTGCGACGACTCCCACGTGGCCGCAATCCCAATCGATCAAGCCGTTGATGCTTTTCTGGAAAGCCGTGTCGTAGTCAGCTATGGTTTGTTCACGCGATTGACGGTGACGCAAGCTGCCGACGGCAAGACTTATGGTCCCGGAGAAATGATTCAAGTTCTTAATGACGCAGATGAAATCACAGTGACCGCCGAAGTCCACGGGCCATCATGGACACAGGCCGAAACAGTCGCCCTGTACATTTGCGGCAGTCGTCGTCTTGAATCAAAGCTAACCCCGACGACAACGCATGGTACATCAATCAAAGGCACCGTCACATGGACGATTCCGCGTGCGGAATTGAAGCATGACGTGTGGCTCACGGCTCTCGCAACCGGCCCCGGAATCGCTCAACCATTCTGGCCAACAGCAAAACCCTATCAACCGGACACGCCCGAATTCACGCCCTACACACTGAGCTTCACCGGGCCAATTCGCATCGATTCCAACGGCGACGGCAAGTACACGTCTCCACATGACTACGCTCGGGAAATCATATCCGCCGCCAACAACAAGCTCCCCCGCATCGCTGCAGCATTGACCAATGTAGACGTCAGCGTCATCAATCAAACCGCCTCGTTGCTGCAGGCCGATGCCGGTAATCTCGATGAACTGGAAAAGGTGACCTCTGGAACCGTTCTGAATGCGGTCCATGAATACCGCACTGCCCGCCGCGCATCCGAAACCGCTCAACTTGACCAAACCGAATAGAGTTCTGGCAAGTCGATCATTGAGGACGCCATCAAGGCTGGAAACATTTTAGATGGTGGCTGTCGAGATGAATAAGGCTGTTCGCTATTGCCTGCGTGAAACTCGGTAAAAAATCATTAGACTGGAAGCGGGCTCTGAAGCGTATCTTTCTCCTGACGTTTCTGTGCAACGTCGCCCTCGCGGTTCGTCGCATTGCGCAACCACGGATTACGCGGATATCACGGATGAAGGAATGTCTTGATCCGTGCAATCCGTGGTCAGTGAATTTCCGGGAACGTGAATACAGCGAAGTCAGAAGCACAGGTGTTATCTGCGCCAGCATCGGGACTACTCCCTTCAATTGGCGTGGTTGTCAGGACGATGAAGGACAGGACGATTTGCATCGCGTTGCAGTTAATCGTCCTGTCCTTCATCCTCCTGCTAAACCGAAACGAGCGACGGGAGGCTGCGGTTTTAAAACACGGATCTGCGCCCCCAATAGTGTTCGGAATAAAAGTTGGGGCCATCCAAAATAACCAAACGTGATTGGATGGCCCGGAAGTTTATTCTGGAGCGGCTTTGGATAAAACAAATCCCACCGTCATCGTCAATCTGCTTCAGATATTCTCAACTCGACCAATGCATCGCTTTGATTCCCGACTAATCAATCTGTGCAGCCATGCGGACAAAAAAGTTCAGCGACAAGCATTCAACGTATTGTGCGAGAATTCACACCCAGTGATTCGAACACTTGCCATTGCTCAAATTCGACAGAACACCTTCAAGATTTCCCCGGTTGGACTCCTGATCAAGAATTTCAAAAAGGGTGGCAAACAACGAATACGGGATCATGTCGAATTGCCGGAAGACCCATGCGAACGTCAATGGATGCTTATGGATCTGAGAAAGATGTGGGAAGCAAACGAATCGGCTGACAGTTCAAAGTTGGCACAGATCGCCTACTTTCATAATACGTGTCAGATGTGTCGCTTCTCGGCTGCACGACTACTGTTTCGTCACGGCAATGTGCCGACATGATTGGCAGAAGAATGCCGCTTCGATGCCGAGGAAGAATGCAGCAGTCTGGCTGAAGAATATCGTAAGACTCTGCCGTAATGATAAGTGGTTTGTGGAGAGCCTGACTGTCTTCCGTCGTGTTGGATTTCTAGGATTACATAAAGGCTGGCTACATAAAGGTAATAGGAACGAATGGCACTGCCGCGAAATTTGTTTGGAATCTGCGCAGCGTGAGGGCTCGCGTTGACCGCGGCAAGAATTTTTTCGTTATCGCACC
>JBDNFN010000212.1:0-10077 GCA_041689795.1 Fuerstiella sp.
AACAACATGAACTTAGCGCAGGCAATTAGTGCAATGGGCCTGATCGCCCTCCCACACATTCACGCTGCAGACCCTGTAAATGTTGCGTTTTCGGAAGAAATTCCGAGCCGCCCCAACATCGTACTCATACTTGCCGACGATCTTGGATATTCTGATTTGGGTTGCTACGGCAGCGAAATCGCCACGCCCAATCTGGATAATCTGGCTGCCAACGGACTGCGCTTTACTCAGTTTTATAATACGGCTCGCTGCTGGCCGACTCGAGCCGTTCTGATGACTGGCTATTACGCTCAGCAGGTTGGCCGAGACGCATTGCCAGGCAAGGCAGGTGGCGGTGGCGGTGGCTATAAAAACAAACGCCCGGAATGGGCTCGACTCTTGCCGGATATGCTCAGACCGGGCGGCTATCGATCATACCATTCCGGCAAGTGGCACATTGACGGTCTACCTCTGCAGAGTGGCTTCGACAAGTCGTATTACGTTTTGGATCAGGGGAGGTTTTTCAATCCGACCAGGCATTGGAAGGACGACTCGCCGCTGCCCCCGGTTCCGAAGAATTCCGGCTATTACGGGACAACGGCAATTGCCGATCACGCTTTAGAATGTCTTCGGGATCACCATCAGAACCACAGCGAGAAACCGTTCTTCCACTATCTGGCATTTACGGCACCGCATTTTCCTTTGCAGGCAATGCCCGAAGACATAGCGAAATACCGTGACCGATATCTTGCCGGATGGACGACACTGCGCACGGAACGATGGAATCGTCAGCAAAGCATGGGACTGCTCACAGGCCGGCTTTCTGATGTGGAAGCCAAATTGGGGCCACCTTATAATTTTCCCGAGCACTTGAAGATTCTGGGTGACGTTGAGGTTAATCGGCCGGTTGCCTGGGATTCACTAAACGAACAGCAGGTTCGTTTTCAGGCTGATAAGATGGCGATTCACGCGGCCATGATCGATCGCATGGATCAGGAAATCGGTCGAGTACTTCAGCAGCTTCGCGATATGCAGCAGATCGAAAACACTTTAATTCTGTTCTTGTCGGATAACGGTGCCAGTGCCGAAATTATGGTTCGTGATGACGGCCACAATCCGGCGGCTAGTCGTGGATCTGCGGAATCGTATCTGTGTCTCGGGCCCGGTTGGTCAACCACCTGCAACACTCCATTTCGCCGCCACAAAACGTGGGTGCATGAAGGTGGCATTTCGACTCCACTGATCGTTCATTGGCCCGCCGGATTTTCAGCATCCGGCGAACTACGGAAGAATGCCGGGCACGTCATCGATATTGTGCCGACCATTCTAGACGTTTGTGACGCAAAGCCGTTTACCGAGTGGCAGGGACTCGCCGTTCCGATGGCACCGGGGAAGAGTCTGCTGCCCGTTTTTCAACGAGACGAAAGCATAAACCACGATCATTTGTGGTGGTTCCATGATGGCCATAAAGCTGTCCGGATCGGCGACTGGAAACTGGTTGCGGCGAAGGGCGAAGCGTGGGAACTTTACGATCTTGGAAGTGATCGAGCGGAACAGCACGATCTGGCAGCAGAAAAACCCGATATGGTGAAGCAACTTGCCGAACGCTGGGAACAGTCGGTGGCGGAATTTCAAAAATTGCGGAAATAGTCGTAACGTCGGCAATTGATCTGTGCGGTCAAACACCACGGCAAAATCAGCGTTCCAAACGGCACTGTCTACAAGCACACATCGCCCGCCAGTAAGTCCGGCATTCGCAGAAAATTCACTTCCGGGCGCTGTGTGCATGTAGGGCCACGGGCTACCTGTTTTCCGAGGCTGAGTCTTCGTGGGGTAAAACCGTGAGCGTGTTTGGTGGAAAACGGTAACTCACAGATTTTGAATTCCTGAGCGTTTTTAGGCTTCTATTACCACATTCCGGAGTCCATCGGATCATACTTTTTACAGCATAGCAAATTGAGGTCAGAAGCGTAGAATTCGCGGTACGACGCCCGGTTTCGGCTGAGTTTCGCTGAACGCGGCTCTTTGAACGTCAATCACAGCTCGCAGCGCAATCTTTTGTTGGCACTGGGGCGTTTGTTAATTTTCCGAACCTAACACAGGAGTTTACCAGAGTGGCTTACTCACTTCCCGATCTACCTTACGCTTACGATGCTCTTGAGCCTCATCTCGATGCTCGTACGATGGAAATCCATCACACCAAGCATCACCAAGCTTATATCAACAACGTCAATGCAGCTCTTGAAGGCACAGAATACGCCGACACCTGCATCATCGAATTGATGAAGAAGCTCAACACTCTACCTGCTGACAAGCAGGGCGCCGTTCGCAACAATGGTGGCGGACACGCTAACCATTCTCTGTTCTGGACAATCTTGTCGCCAAACGGCGGTGGCGAGCCCACCGGCGAACTGGCCGCTGCCATCGACGCCGCCTGTGGCAGCTTTGCTGAATTCAAAGATGCATTTTCAAAAGCTGGTGCGACTCGGTTCGGCAGTGGCTGGGCGTGGTTGTCTGTTAAAGCGGATGGCACGCTTGTTGTCGAAAGCACGGCCAATCAGGACACGCCACTTTCCGATGGCCGCACGCCAATTCTTGGTCTGGACGTTTGGGAGCATGCTTACTACCTGCACTACCAAAACCGTCGACCTGATTACATCGCTTCATTCTGGAGCCTTGTAAACTGGGAAGAAGTGGCCAAGCGATTTGCCGCAGCCAAAGGCTAGGTAGATTCGAGTCAGCGAACCACTGGCAGCACTGCTGCCAGTGGTTTTTGTATTTATTGAACACATTCAGGCAAACGATTTGTGCGTTGAACCATGCACTGATGGCGCGACATTTCTTTGTAGCTGCACATTGTTGGTTTCAGTATGTTCCGCAGGCCAGGCCTTCAACCTGGCTGACGTGTCCGCTTCGATCGGCGCCAGATGCGTGACTTCTGATGGCTATCCACGGGATGCCGTTAATACTTTCAATTTCAATTGCCGGACATTGTCGCTTTGACTTGTTGAATCCGGTTTTCCTGTTCTTATCTGGCTGCTGAAGACGAAACACAATGGCGAAGGATTTTTTAAAAAACGCCAAAGACCAATATGACGTTGTGGTGATCGGCAGCGGTCTTGGCGGATTAACATCGGCCAACATTCTGGCTCGCCAGGGACATTCGGTTCTGCTGCTGGAACATCATTACCAACTGGGCGGTATGGCCACGTGGTTCAAGCGTCGCGGTGGCCACATCTTTGATATTTCGCTGCACGGTTTTCCGCACGGGATGATTAAAAGCTGTCGCAAGTACTGGACAAAGGATATTGCGGATTCGATTGTGCAGCTGAAGGGAATTCGCTTCGAGAATCCTCAGTTTTCTGTGCGAACAACTTTCGACCGACAGGACTTCACCAGAATTCTGGGTGAAAAGTTTGATGTTCCCGAAGAGACCGTCGTTGCTTTTTTTGACAAAGCTCGCGGGATGAATTTCTTCGACGATCAGGCCAGGACCGTTCGAGAACTGTTTGATGAATTCTTCCCCGGACGCGGCGATGTTGTTCGAATGCTAATGGAACCGATCACTTATGCTAACGGATCAACTCTGGAAGATCCGGCGATCACGTATGGCATTGTGTTTTCGAACTTCATGCAAAAGGGCGTGTATACGTTTGAAGGCGGTACGGATGCTCTTGTTGGCAAAATGAAGGAAGAACTTCTACGGAACGGTGTCGATCTTCGCATCAGAACGCTGGTGGAAAAAATCGAAGTGTCAGACGACCGACAGGTGCAGGCCGTTGTTGTAAACGGCCGACGCATCAAGTGCAGGGCCGTTGTTTCCAACGCAAATTTGAAGTCGACAATTCTGAACCTGGTTGGTGAAGAACACTTTAACAAACAATATGTCGACGAAGCCAATGCCGTGCGTCTAAACAGCAGCAGTTGTCAGGTGTATATGGCACTCAAACCGGGAGAAAGTTTTGACGACAGCTGCGGCGATTTGCTGTTTCATTCAGAACACGAGGGCTTCGATATTGATGCCATTCTCAGCATGAATGTCAGCAGTCGCACTTTTAGCTTCTATTATCCTCAAACACGCCCCGGCAGTGATCGCTGGATGATTGTGTCTTCGACAAACGCAAATTATCGCGACTGGGCTGATCTGTCCGAAGAAGATTATCAGGCCGCTAAAAAGCATCTTGAAGAAACAACTCTGGATTGTTTGGAACAATACGTGCCGGACATTCGAGCCAAGCTGGATCACATCGAAGCCGCCACACCGCGCACGTTCGAGCATTACACGAAACACATTGCGGGATCATCGTTCGGCACAAAGTTCGAAGGGTTGCAGGTCAGCAAAGATCTGCCCACTCAAATCAGCGGACTGTACCACGCCGGTTCGGTCGGCATCATCATGTCCGGATGGCTGGGAGCGGTCAATTATGGAGTCATTGTCAGCAACGATGTCGATAAATACCTATCACACCCCGCCACAACAACGGTGTGAATCGCTGTTGCAGTAGATGCAGTCTAAAAACCGGCCCGCTAACTTCCCGACACAAGCACGAGCGAATTTTGCAATGCCTCGATTGACTTGCTCGCGACAAGTGCTTGTGAATTTGCGGTTTGGGGGGACCGCTTCCAGCAGAACCGACGAGAACGGACAGTGGTGCCCGTCTCGCCGCTTGGTGTGCTAAAGATCGTGCCTTATAGCAGTGCCTGAATGCTGGCGAAGTCATTTTTTAGAGACTTATATAGTTGCTGATAAACGGGATACGCGGCGTTGTAGGTTTTCTTTGCGGCCGCTTGAGCTGTCGTTTTCGTGACCACGGAAATAGTGGCTTTGCAGGCTTCGACAACATCTTTGTAGGCTCCGGTTCCAGCCGCCGCCAGCAGGGCAACTCCGTATGCAGGACCTTCTTCAGCGTTGATCGTCACGACCGGTTGACCGTAAATATCGGCCTGCATCTGTCGCCAGAACGGGCTGCGAGCACCGCCTCCGGAAAGACGAATTTCCTTGACGGGTATATTCATCCCCTTCGCAATTTCCAATGAATCGCGCATCGCATAGGTTGCACCTTCCATCACCGAACGAGCCATGTGGCCCTTGCCGTGACGCAGACTCAGGCCGACCCAGCAGCCTCGAGCATTGGGATCGGCGTATGGCGTGCGTTCGCCAGTAAGATACGGCAAGAAGAACAGGCCTTCTGAGCCAGCCGGAGCAGCGGCGGCCTGTTGCGTGATCAATTCGTATGGATCAACCTTCTGTTTTTTGGCGGCCCCAATTTCTTCCTGACATAGCTGATTGCGGAACCACTGCAGACTTCCACCTGCCGAAAGAACGCAGCCCATCACGTGCCATTTGCCTCGAACTGCATGGCAGAACGTGTGCAGTCGACCTTCTGGATCTACCTGAACTTCGTCGCTGTGAGCAAACACAACTCCGCTGGTGCCCATCGTGGCGGATACAACTCCTGCGCGAACAATACCATTGCCAATCGCACTGGCCGCCTGATCGCCGCCACCGCCAACAACCGGAGTTCCGACGTTCAGCCCCATGGCTTTGGCTGCAGCTTCGGACAGTCCGCCGGTTACGTCTTCTGATTCGTACATCTGTGGAAACAGGCTGGCATCCAGGCTGAGCTTGTCTAGTAGCAGCTTCGACCATTTGCGTTTGACAACGTCCAGTAACAGTGTGCCCGATGCATCACTGACTTCCGTTGCGAATTCTCCCGTCAGTCGATAACGAACGTAGTCCTTGGGTAACAGCACCTGCACGGTTTTGTCGAAGTTCTTCTTTTCGTTATTTCGCAGCCACAGAATTTTGGGTGCCGTGAATCCCGTTAATGCCGGGTTAGCCACCATTTGAATCAGCTTCTTGCGTCCGCCAGCCAGCTTTTCGATTTCCGCACATTCGGCCGCTGTCCGTTGATCGTTCCACAGCAAAGCCGGACGGATGACGTTTCCGGATTTGTCCAGAAAAACGCTGCCGTGCATTTGGCCGCTAAGCCCGATACCACCGATATCAGCAGGCTTCAACTTGGCAGCCTTCATCACCATCTTGACACTGCTAATAGAAGCCTCCCACCAATCGGCCGGATGCTGTTCTGACCAGCCGGGCTTTGGACTGTAGAGCGGATACTCGACGGTTGCTGAACCGAGAATAATTCCGTCTTCACGCATCGCCAATGTTTTTGTGCCGCTGGTGCCGATATCGATGCCGAGAAAAACTGCCATGGTGTTTGTTCCGTAAAACATGAAAAGCCGCGAACCAATTTCTTCGCGGCGTGAAGCTTCTCAGTCAGTAGCAATGTACTTTAAGGGTTGTAGCCGAGATTAGGTGCCAGCCAGCGTTCGATCTGCTTCACCGTCATTTTCATCCGATCCGCATAATGTTCCACCTGATCTTTGGTGATGCGGTCCACAGCAAAGTAACGAGCTTCCGGCAGACCAAAGTACATGCCACTCACAGAAGATGCTGGAAACATCGCAAAGCTTTCCGTTAGCGTCATTCCGGTGGCGGCTTCAGCATCCAGAAGTTCCCAAAGCGGTCCTTTCGGCAGATGGTCCGGGCACGATGGATACCCAAACGCCGGCCGAATGCCTCGGTACTTTTCTGCAATCAAATCGACGTTGGAAAGACCTTCGTTTCTCCCAAAATCCCATTCGGATCGCACTTTGGCATGCAGGTATTCCGCAAACGCTTCTGCGAATCTGTCCGCCAACGATTTGATCATGATTGATCGATAGTCGTCACCTTCTGCTTCGACCTGCTTTGCCAGTTCATCACAGCCGTGCCCAGCCGTCACAGCAAACGCACCGATGTAGTCTGGCTTCGATGCCGAACCGCCGTTAACCGGTACGACGTAGTCTGCAAGCGAACGAAAGTCCTTTTGCCCAACACGTTCCCACTGTTGACGCAGCATCGGGAAACGCATGAGTTCTGTGCTGCGACTTTCATCGGTCCACAGTACGATATCGTCGCCATCGGAATTTGCTGGCCAGAAACCGTAAACCCCCTTTGCGGTCAGGCGGTTATCTGCCAGCAGAAGTTTTAGTTCTGCCTGAGCATCGTCGAAGAGTTTCTTCGCTTCTTCTCCAACAACTACGTCTTCGAAAATGCGAGGGTACTTGCCGATCAACTGCCAACTGCTAAAGAACGGTGACCAGTCGATGTATGGTACCAGTTCCGCCAGAGGCAGATTTTCGATGATGCGAGTTCCCGTGAATTCCGGAGTGGGAGGCTCGTAACTATTCCAGTCGATTGTGAAGCGTTTAGCCAAAGCATCTTCATATGGAACCAGCGTTGCCTGCTGGCGTTGTTCGAAGGATGCTCGAGATTTTTCCTGTGCGCCCAGATTCTTCTGTACAAACGCGGCCTTGGAATCTTTATCCAGTAACGCTTCAACCACGCCAACGGAAAGCGAAGCGTCGCCGACGTGAACCACGGGCTGGCTATACACCGGAGCGATTTTTACAGCCGTATGCTTTGCGCTGGTGGTAGCTCCACCAATCAATAGAGGAATTGTCCAGCCCTGTTCTTCCATTGTGCGGGCAACAATAATCATTTCTTCCAGTGACGGAGTAATAAGTCCGCTGAGGCCGATGATGTCAGCGTTGCACTTCTTAGCTTCCTCCAGAATTCTTTCGCAGGATACCATCACACCAAGGTCAATCACCTTGAAATTGTTGCAGCGAAGTACGACGGCCACAATGTTCTTGCCGATATCGTGAACATCGCCTTTGACGGTCGCAATCAAAAAAGTACCGCGAGCACTATCGTCGGGAGCATTGGGATCAGAGCCTTCTTCAGTCTTACCAACAATGGCCAGAGCGTCTTCGCGCGTTCCGGTAAACAGACCGTTGTCTGAAAACAGACGGCGGTCTTCGCCCAGGGCCTTTTCTGCTTCCATGAATGGTTCCAGCAGCGCCACTGATTTTTTCATCACTCGAGCCGACTTGACCACCTGCGGCAGAAACATCTTACCAGCACCAAACAGTTCACCGACGACATTCATGCCGTCCATCAACGGTCCCTGAATAATGTCCAGAGGTCGACCGTATTTTAAACGTGCCTCTTCTGTGTCCAGGTCGACGTGATCGGTAATACCCTTCAGCAACGCGTGCTGCAGACGCTGCTCAACGGTGCCGTTTCGCCATTCTTCTGTCCGTTTTTCCCCGCCCGCTCGTTCTTTAACAGTTTCCGAATGTTCAATCAGGCGTTCTGTGGCATCTGGTCGACGATTCAGCAGCACGTCTTCGATATAGACCAGCAGTTCTTTATCGATTTCGTCGTAAACTTCCAGCTGAGTTGGGTTCACGATACCCATATCCAGCCCGGCACTGATGGCGTGGTACAGAAACGCCGCGTTCATGGCCTCGCGAACAACATTGTTGCCCCGAAAGCTAAAGCTGATGTTGCTGACTCCGCCGGACGTCTTTGCTCCGGGACATTCCTTTTTAATCCGACGAACTGCTTCAATAAATTCAACGGCATAGTTGGCATGTTCTTCCATGCCCGTGCCAACCGTCAAAATGTTCGCGTCGAAAATGATGTCTGTTGGCGGAAAGCCAACTTCTTCTGTTAGCAGTTTGAATGCTCGTTTGCAGATGCGGACTTTTTCATCGCACGTCACAGCCTGACCAACTTCGTCGAAAGCCATCACAATTGCTGCGGCACCGTAGCGTCGAACAAGTCGCGCTTTCTTCAGGAAGTCTTCTTCGCCTTCCTTCATGCTGATACTATTGACGATGCACTTGCCGTGAACGCACTTCAGCCCGGCTTCGATCACGTTCCAGTCGGAACTGTCGATCATAATGGGCACGCGAATGTTTTCGTCGTGCAGCAGCCACAAAAATTTCTCCATGCAGCGCGGGCCGTCAAGCAGACCTTCGTCCATGTTGACGTCGATCACTTGCGCTCCACCTTCCACCTGGTTCTGAGCAACGCTAATGGCTTCGTCGTACTTCTCTTCGCGAATCAACCGAGCGAATGCGCGCGATCCGGTGACGTTGGTACGTTCTCCAACGTTCATGAAATTTGTGTCCGGGCGCAGAGCAAGGTAGTCAAAGCCGGAATACGTTGACCAGCCGTTGCCCTGTGGGATTTTCCTCGGAGGAACCCCCTGAACAGCTTCGGCAATTGCTTTGATGTACTGAGGCGTATTTCCGCAACAGCCACCCACAACATTCACATGACCAGCTTTGGCCATGCTGCGCAACGTGGCGGCTACTTCCTGAGGATTGCTATCGAAGCCACCCATACCGTCCGGCATACCGGCATTTGGATAGCAGGTGACATAGCGGTCGGCCATGTTCGACAGTGTTTCCAGATACGGTTTGATTTCCTTGGGACCCAGAGCACAATTGACGCCAATACTGAGCGATGGAAAGTGTTCGACTGATGTATAGAACGCTTCAATGGTTTGTCCCAGCAAAGTGACTCCGCCGGCAAACACGGTTCCGGAAATCATCACCGGAACTTCCCGTCCCAATTGGGCGAACACATTTGAAATCGCAAACAGGCACGCCTTCAGATTCAGCGTGTCGAAGCTGGTTTCCGGCAGCAGCAGATCAACACCGCCGTCCATCAAACCGCGAACCTGTTCTGCATACGATTCGACCATCTGGTCTAATGTCACCGGGCGAGTGCCTGGCGCATTGGCGTTCATTGACAACTGAATCTTGGTCGGACCGATGCTTCCGGCAACGTAACGCGGTTTCTTTGAGTTCCATTTTGTCGCCGCGTCGGCAATCGACCGCGCTAGTTCGGCACCCGTCCTGTTGATTTCGTAGGTCAAATGAGCAAGCTCAAATTCCTCCAGCGAAACAATGTTGGCGTTGAACGTGTCTGTTTCGATGATGTCAGCGCCGACATCGATGTATTGCTGGTGAATACCGGCGATCAGATCGGGCTGAGTCAGCACCAGCAGGTCCGTCGCATTGCGAACGTCGATATGGTGGTTTTTAAAGCGTTCGCCACGATAGCCTTCTTCGGTCGGATTGTTCGACATAATCAACGCGCCCATCGATCCGTCGATGATGAGAATACGTTCGTCCAGAAGTTCGCGAATGTCGGGCTTGTTGGTCATGAGGCAATATCTGATTCAAATTCGG
>JBDNFN010000213.1:0-2523 GCA_041689795.1 Fuerstiella sp.
ATTAAGAACTCGCCAACGTACGATCGCGGAGAATTTAGCATGGATTCGGCGCTTCACGTTGTCTTTGCTCAAACAACATCCCGGCAAGGACAGCCTCGCTATGAAACGACGAATCTGCGGATGGAATGATGACTTCTTGATGCAAGTCCTTGGTATCAATGCTATCTAAGTGTGCGCTGGCCTTGCCGTTCAGGATCGGTTCGCTCAGCTTCGGAAGCAGGTCCGGATGATCGCTGTAGTCGGCGTCCAGAACAACGATCACACGTGGCGGCAAATCACCCTGCACGATGGATCGGTGGATTTCCGCAAGTCCGGACGGACATGCAGCCCCCTACCCGCGACTAGGCTCGGTCACTACCGTCGCGCCTGCCTCCGCTGCCACGTTTGTCGGGTTGATCCGTTGTTCACTACGATCACACGCCCGACCTAGGGCAGATTACGAAGAACCAGCGGGAACGAAGATTCTTCGTTCAGAGCAGGAATAATGACGAAGACAGAAGAAAGATCGGAAAGCAATTCAGGTGATGGTGGCGGCCTTGGTGATTGGCTGCGACTTGCTGTCATTTCAATTTTCTCGATCAATGCACGAACTGAATACTCATTATGCCGATTCGTCGGAAATTGCTCCGGTGCATCCGGAACCGGTTCCCGCAGTGCAGCCATAGCAGTGCTGACCAGTCGAGATATGCCGCTGTATCAATTCCAGCGCGTTAAAGTCGCGAATGTGTTGAGGCTGTCCAGGCGACAGGCCAAGGTTCAACATCTGATTAAAATCGCAATCGAACAAATGGCCTTCCCACGAAACAGACAGCGTCGTGCGACACATCAGGCCCGGCACGGTTTGTGGATTCCACGCGTTGATCAATGTCTGCATGTATTCGTCGTATTGACCGTGCGAAATCAGGTCGTCCAGGAACCGAGCAATCGGCATGTTTGTAATGGTGAACAGGCGATTAAAGACGACATCATGGCGTGCTTTAAGTTCACGATGATAAGCATCTTCAAGCGACGCCTGCTGCGGTGGTAAGGTCGGCCCAGTCGGGTTGAAAACCAGCGTCAATTCCAAGCCACTATCCGGCTGACCGTAGCCAAGTGTGTTGAGTCGCCGCAGAGCTTCGATTGATTTTTGAAAGACGCCGTCGCCGCGCTGAGCGTCTGTGTTTTCTGCAAGGTAACATGGAAGCGAAGCCACGATATCAACACGATGTTCAGCCAGAAACTCAGGCAGGTCGTCGAACCCAGGCGCCATCAGAATGGTGAGGTTACAGCGGTCGATCACACGCCGCCCGAGTTTAGAAGCTGCTTCGACCAGCCAGCGAAAGTGAGGATTCATTTCCGGAGCACCGCCGGTAATGTCCAGAGTGGCAATGTCGTTTTCGGAAAGCACCTTCAGACACAGTTCCGCGATCTCGCGCGACATGACTTCGCGTCTATCTGGCCCGGCATCCACGTGGCAGTGTTTGCATGTTTGATTGCAAAGCTTTCCCACGTCGATCTGCAACACTTCAATGCCTGTCGCCTGCAGCGGGCCCAGACCCGATTCTGTAACACTTTGCCCGAACGACTTCAGCCCGCCGGATTCCAGAATCAAACGCTGCTGCGCTGGATCCGCAAGAGGATTGTGTTGACGTAAAAGAGTAAGCATCGATGGTTCCGTGTCAGAATGTGGGAATTGATCAACAGCAGGGTTCGCCAGAACCATAACAATCTGCCTGAGGTTCCGATGTGGCGTGACAGTCAAGACCTTTGGTTTTCCGCGGATTGCAGCGTTTCAAGCGGCGGCAGTCGAACGTTGCAGCCACATCATGCGGTATTTCCGTCAACGGTTCAATTGCGTCGAAAAGACCGTCATGCGGTTCGGATTGCAGCAGATGGAAAGTCTTGTCACAGACCGCCAATCGCTCACCACGTGGAAAGACATGTCCATCGTCATCTTCCACTTGTTTGAAGGGATCGCGGTACACCATGGCCTGATTGCGTTCCAGGCAGGGCCCTGTTTGCCGTTGAACAACTGTACTGTTGCAGAACGAAACTCAAGGCCTTCGACGACCTGCCACGGTTCTGCGTTACGGCTGACGACACTGATCCCGTGAAAACCTGCCTCTTCCAACGCCTGCAGAAAACGATCTTCCCGAAACGCACCGGAAATACATCCGGACCATAGTTCCGGATGCTGCTGCAGATGTTCGGGGACATCTTCGTCGGCGACAATGTCGCTGATCACCGCTCGCCCACCGCATTTGAGGACTCGAAAGATTTCGTTGAACATCTGACGACGATCTTCGGTGCGAACAAGATTCAATACACAATTCGAAACCACGCAGTCAACGGAATCGTCTGAAACAAGTGGCTCTGTGTTTCTAGGGAACACAAAGGTGTCAAGTACGAATGGCACTGCCGTTTGGTATCCAAGGGTTTACGTCATGCAGCGGCTTTCAGTTCCTTTCGAAGTTGGTGCCTGGGTTTCTGCATGAGTGCGAGCACCTTGGGTCTGCGTTTGTTGACTCGCGGTTCGGTGCGGCC
>JBDNFN010000214.1:0-8412 GCA_041689795.1 Fuerstiella sp.
CCTGGCAATGCGCGACGCGGCTTGCGCGTGAGGTTAAAACGCATTTCGGCCAGCTTCGGGTCATTCATGCGCTCAATGCCGTAAGCCGAACTCGGGCCGGATAACTCCTCGCTGTCGCCACGATCAATAATCCATGGCGTGCGCGGCGTTTGCAGGCCGGAACTGATGTCGATTCTGACATGGGGATCGGTGTACGGCCCGGAGCAGTCATAGACATAAATCGGCGGGTTCTTTTCCACGTCGTAGGGGGCTTCGGTATCCGACTGGCTGATTTCGCGCATCGCTACCTGGATATCGGGGCGCGAGCCTTCGACATAGATTTTGCGGGAATTCGGCAGCGGCAGGATGGCGCGTTCATCCACCATGGCGGTGGCGGACAGGAATTTCGGTTTGGCGTTCATTTGGTTCCTTTGTGGGCTTAACTTCAGGTCCGGCGGCAGCAGTGAGTCGTTGCGATCGGTGACATTCAGCTTGGACATAATTTATTCATGGCAAAACGTTCCTTAAGTGGAGGTGAAAATTTGAAACGCTGAGACTTTGCAAACGGGGGCAAGGAAAAGGAGGAAAAGTATCAGGAAGAGCTGGCGGCCGCAGCCAGTCGCACTTCCTGACGGATACGGCCCTGGACTGCTGTCAGCCCGCGCATGCGGGACATTCCCAGAACCTCCGCGAGGCCCAACCTCTGGAGCAAGTCGGGCTTGACCGCCAGGATCTCATCGGGAGATGCCCCAGAAAACGCCGCCACCAGGATGGCGACGAAGCCCTTGACCGTCGGTGATTCGCGAGCCACGTGGGCGTGTATTTGAACCCGTCCGGCGTTGACTTCGACCCACACGAAGACGGGGGTTTGGCACTCGTGTACCCGATGTTCGCCGGCATCCAGATCGGCCTGGTACTTTGTCGGCAGTTCCGGCAGATTCTCGGCAAAGTCGAACAAGAGTTCCAGGCGGTCCTGCTTGTCCAAATCGGAGAACTCATCGACAATCGCTTCCAGTTTACTCAGGGATTTCACTTGCTCGTTCATTCTGTCTTGTTCCAACTTGCCGGGGAGTCGGGTTGGTCTGTTGCCATGAATAATGCCAGATCATAGAAGTTTACCCGTAGCGGAAGTCGCCAGACTTCGGGTCTGAACTTTGGCGAGTTCAGCTACAAGGTGCGATGTCGTGTTAAAACATTCCCAAATGATCGCGTGCTTCGTCGGACATTCGATCGGGACTCCACGCCGGGTCCATCGTGAGCTTGATCTCGGCCGCATCCACACCGTCGAGCCTCTCCAGCGACCTCTTGGCCTCCGACATGATCTGCGGGCCGTTGGGACAGGCCGGACTGGTCAGCGTCATCGAGATCACGACTTGGCGGTCTATGCGGTTGATCGAATAAACGAGGCCCAGGTCGACGATGTTGATCATCAAGTCGGGATCGATCACTTGGCGCAGAGCATCGGTCAACGCGGCTTCATCGTCGGTGGATGCCTCCGCCGCACGACTTGTACTGTCCGGCGTAGACGCCGCTGCGGCCGCCGCAGGCACCACGTCGTCGTGCGAGGAGCCTGGTTCGGCCGCGATGGGCATTGTGTCCACGAGGCCCGGGCTTGGTGCTGCGGCAACTGTGTTTGTGTCGTCAGTATTCGTGTCATCAGTCGTCATGATACGTCTCTCCATTCGGGTATGTCGGATTTCGAGTATGTCGGATCTTGGGTGTATCGGATGGAAACAAAGGTGTCATAAAACCTTTTCACCTGTGGTTCTGTGTGTTGATTCTCAGCCTGATTTGGGTGCGGGTACACTGGGCGGTTCGATGACGAATTCAAGCTGGACATGGGCGGCCCGCAGCGCCGCTTCGACTTTTTCGGGTGCCGCACCGCGCGCGAATAAGAAGCCCAGGTAGAGCCCGCCCTCGGGCAGCGGAACCAGCTCTTGCCCAACGCGCGTGGAGATCGTCACTTCTTCGATGCCGGCCACGTCCCGCGCTGCCGCCAGTCCGCGCACTTCGCGCAGCACGCCCGCCCGAGGAATGGGGATCATCATCACTCCCGCTGCCAGGCCTTCGCGTGCCGGCGGGGAAAATGTGGGATCGAGTGCGTGACGGATGATCAACTCTTCCAATGAGATTCCGGTGCCGAATCGCAGCACGCGCGAGCACTGGCCGCCGATCGACCTGGCATTCACTTCGATGACGCACGGGCCGCCGGACTGCTGAGCGGTGTGCGGTAAGTCGTGAGTGGTTTTCGGGCTGACCCGCAGCTCGGCATGCACCGGGCCTTCCTCCAGCCCAATCGCCTGGCACGCCCGCTCGGCACACTGGGCGACTTCGTGTTGGACGAGTGCCGACAAGCGGGACGGAGTGACGTAGATGGTCTCTTCGAAAAACGGGCCATCCAGCGGGTCGGGCTTGTCGAACAGGGCCAGCACGCGTAGTCGCCCGCGAGTGAGAAGACCTTCCAGAGCAACTTCTGGCCCCGCCATGAAATTTTCGACAAGAAACGCATCCGCGGCTACCGAGTCCTCGGTATCGAGTCCTGAGTCCTGAACGCTGACCACGGATGGCGGAGGGTTTTCCGTCCGCAGAATGGCTGCGAGTCGCTCGACCGCGATCGCGAACTCGCGCTGGTCATCGGCACGAATGACTCCGCGGCTGGCCGACAGAGAGAGCGGCTTAATCACGCAGGGATAGTCGATCTGGTCCGCCAAGCGGGCGAGATCGTCGGTGAGCGAGGCGAGTCTGTATCTGGGTTGCGGAACGCCGGCGCGATCGAGCAGTTCACGCATGGTCTGTTTGTTTCGCGCGGCGAGGACCGCAGGCATCGAATTGTGCCGGAGCGAAAGCGCTTGGCAAATGGCCGCCCCGACCAGCGTCACTTGGTCGTCTACGGCAACGACAGCGTCAATCGGGTGCTGGGCGGCAAACTCAACCACCTGGCGTGCCGCCTGCTGGGGGTTACGGAATTTAAGCGTGAGTAAACCGGTGGGGTTCAGCTTGGCTAGGGCGTTCGCCTGTTCCGAGGCGACAGTGACCTCTACGCCCACCCGCCGCGCCGCCTCCATGAAGGCGTGGGTCCGATACGTCGTCGTCGGCACCAGTAACAGAACCCGAGGCATGTTTAACTCCTTTAGGATTAGCTTGAGAGCGAAACCGCCCGTTGACGGTGGTAGGCTTCCAACTCACGGTTGGCATCCACAAGCACAGGCAGTTGATGGAGCACGTCGTTGATCTTGAGCCAGGGAACAGCCGCATAAAACTCGTCGTCTTCCAGCGAGGTATAAATCCGATTCCCGATACAACCCAAGCTAGTGGTGGCCCGCCCGGATTGGAGCGTCGCGGGGATCATCGCGCAGGTTGGGCGTCCCATCAGCTCACCGGCGTCACCAATTCCGGCGGCTCGCGCAGCTTCCGAAAGGAGCATCAACTGCTTGGCGTTGCCTCGTATAAGGATGACGTCGGGATCATCCGGGGCCAGAGCCCATGGCGAATAAACGGCCACGCCGAAGGGCTCGGTCCGGCGGGGAATGGCACTGACGTCTGCTTCCCGAAGATACTGCAACTGCACCATCGTTCCGATCACTCCCTGGAGTTCTGTTTGCTGTGCCGGCGGAAGATCAATGCCGTGAGTGTGGGCACCGACTGGGCAGTTGTAGTGATCGCTGGCTGCGGTGTAGAAGACCTTTCCTTCCGCCGCCAATTTCCAGTAAGCGCAGCCTGCCGGGGCTGCGGAGTCGATCCGTGAAACCCCTGCCGGCGGCGTGGAGCGAAAAGCGATGGCCACTGGTGGCCAAAGCAGCCCTAAGAGTTCTTGCAGACTGTCTGCCTGATGCATCATGTTGTTGGTTCTTTCCGCGAGTTTGCTTAAACCTGGTTTTGAAGCTGTCACCTACGCGGCCTACTTCGCCGAGGGCGTGTAGTACGGATTTTTACCGGACGCATGGTCGGTGGAGTCCAGGATGTCTCCGACTTCGGGGGCCGCTTTCCGAATGGCGGTTTCGATCCCCTGTTTCAACGTCACATCGGCCTGACCACATCCCTGACAGCCACCTCCCAACTTGAGATAAACCGTATTGCCCTGGACGCCGAGGAGTGAGACGTGACCGCCGTGCGCCGCCACCATCGGGTTGATCTCCTCCTCCAAGACCTGCGAGACTTTGGCCTGGATGTCCGCGGCCGGAGGAATTGTCGCGCGCACGGCGTCAGAGACGGCGGGCTGGCCCGTCGCAAGGTGTGCTCGGATGGCCGCACCAATCTGTCTGCCGATCACGGGCCAGTCATCCCGGTCGCTCTTGGTGACGGTGACCCGCTCGTGTGAGATCAGCACGCTGGTCACGCCTGGAATCTGAAAAATCAGCTCGGCGAACGGTGAACCTTGTGCCCGCTCTTGGCTATCGAAGTAGAACGAGCTGTCAGGATAGACCGGCCGGTCCACCGTAAACTTGCACCGGGCGTTTGACTCCGGCTCGGCATTGATTTTGATATCTGCAGTCATTACTAGAATCTCCTCAAGTTAAGGGCAGTGATACGCAATTACACCGATGGTTGTAGCGGACCAAACTGGTCTGCGGTTGGCTCTGCTCAGCAGAACCAAGGTTCCGTCAAACGTGGCGGACGACTTCTATCCGGTCTCAACGGGCGGGCTTCACCAGCAGGCCGACGATCTGCGTGCATCCCGAACGCCAGATCTCGCACGCGTTGGAAAGTGTTCGCCGCATCCTCGCCCGCCCGACTGGCGTCTTCGACTAGCGCCGAGACGTTCTCGTACAGGCGGTGCATTATGGGATCGGGATGCGTCCAGCGATAGGTCAGCGCTGTCTGATCGAGTCCCGTGAGAAACGGCTGGATCGCTGGTCTCGACAGCAGCCCACTTCCCGGTGGGACCAATAAGCGGATCGTATAGTGTACGGGATCCACGCAGTCGATCAGCCCCTGCTCATCCACAAAGTCCAGTACGTCGAGGTAATCATCCAGGGTCGTCCACGGCGTGAACGAGACCAGCGATGGGCGCAGCGGGATTCCGCACGAGCGGAGTATCTCCAGTGCGTGGAAGACATCCGCTCGGTTGTGTCCCTTTTCCAGGTGAGTCAGCACCAGGTCGCTGAGCGACTCGACGGCCGATACCACAAAAACACAACCTTGCGCCGCCAGCTCAGGCATGAGCGCAGCATGTTTCAGGATGAGCTCGACTTTCGTCGTGATGTCGAAAGTCAGATCAGGAAACTCGTCGTGCATGGCCCGCACGATATCCAGCGAGTGCTTCGGTCCATTCAAAAAGTCAGGGTCGCCGTAGGTGATGTGTTCCGCCCCGGCGCGCACCAAGCCACGGATGTCCTCCAAGACGATCGGCTTGGGAACGACAAAGAAGCGTCCCTCATAGACCGACGGGATCGGGCAATGGAGGCACAAATGCAAGCAGCCCCGGCTCGCTTCCACGTAGCCCGTCAGCCGTTCGTGGCCGTCTCGCTGGAGGCGGGCATACTTTTCCAGCGGAGGCAATCCCTCGCGACTCGGTGCGGCGAAGTCCAGTCGGCGCAGAACGGCAATCTGGCTGCCAGTCTTCGGAGCCATGTCCTGCGGGGAGACATCGCGTCTTTTTGCGGCAGACAGGCCCTGGCGGCTAACCAAGCCTTGCAGCGGATGAATGGGCCGCTCCTCCGCGAGAGCTTCGACCAGGTTGACGAGAACGTCCTCGTACTCGCCACCCACGATCGAATCCGCGCAGGTGTCTAGCAAGTACTCCAAATTCAGGGAGGCATACAGACCGTAAAAACAGATGTGACAATCCGGGTTGATGCTCCGCACCCTGTGCGCCGCCTGGACGCCGATCCGTAAGGCAGTGTGCATGGGCACGCTGATTCCCACGAACCGGGCGCGGGCCACGCACTGCTCGTTGAACTCCTCGCGGGCGATGTCCAGTCCCACCGGCGCGAATCCGGCACGCCGGAGGAACCCCAGAGGCGAAGCCAGCCCCAGCGGCTGATGGCCCAGCTCGTAGCAGGAGATCAGCAGTATCGATCCTGATTGCTGCATCACTTATGTAACCCTTCATTGTTGTTGCTGCGCGTGGTCCCCGGTCTGCTCGGAAACTCCGCCGAATCTGCTGCAGATCAATCGGCCGGGCCCGTTGGCGATTCGCGGCGAAGTGGCGCGACCGCACAGGTTGCAGCGGTGCCACAGCCCCCGTCGCCGCAACTGCCGCAACCCGGTGCTTCCTCTGTGCCGCATCCCGGTCCACAGCCCGCTTCGAGCCCTGCCTCGAACTGACGAAATTCGATACGCGCATCGTAGTGTTTGGCCAATTCCTGAACCAGATCCGCCATTTCTGCTGGCGGATCACCCAGAAAATAGAAGAAGATCGTCTCACCATCCAATAATTGTTCCGTGTCAATCAGTTCGGCTGCAATATGGCGCTCGCTGAGAAGTTGGCGACACGCATTGAAGGCCCGTTCCTCTCCTTCGAGCAAGGCTTGTTGCTGCAACTTGTCTTCCCGTGTCAATTTTCGCAGCAAATCACCCATGGGAGGTCCGTCATCTGCTGCCTGCGTCGCTTCGCCGCCCATCAGAATTTCGCCGGTCTCAACGCCACGGCTGGTGCGAATGACCACCTGTTCACCATGGCCGTACTCACCTCGTTCCCGGGCAGCAAACCAGCCAATATGTCCCATCGTTCCATACCGCACTAGGTACCGCGCTGCCTCATGATCTTCGGGTTGTTTAACAGCTTCCGATACCAGTGCCAGCAGCACGTCGTTACCCTCGACTCGCACCGGGTACGATTTCGTCTGCATGCCGCGCTGCGTGATGCAGGCACCGCTGATCACGTCAAACTTCCAGCCATGCAGCGGACAGGTTACGACGCTGCCTTCCAGACGACCCTGGCCCAGAGACCCGCCACGATGCAGGCAACGGTCGTCGATGGCATGCAAAGCCCCGGCGACATTGAACAGCGCGATCTGCTGACCCTGCACGTCCACGACCTTGGCGGACCCGGACGCAATGTCACCAACAGCACACGTCTTTATGAACTGATCCATGCCTTTATGCCTCGCTACTTCTTCGCCACTGGTGGCTCTGGGACAACGTGTCAGGAACTGGGACAACGTGTCCAGAACATTTTCTTGCCGCAAACATAAGGTTCTTCTCCCGGTCAGAGAATCCGTGTTCCCAGAGTGCGCAGGAACTCGAGGGAATAGATGCCAGTGTTGTGGCCATCGCTGAAGGCGATTCCGTAAGCATAGTTGCCAATTGGTTTAATTCCCTCGATACGCAACGGCCGTGCCTCAGCGGCCGTCAATATGGACAACAATGTCGCCGGTTGCCGGTCGTCCTGCTTTTCGCGCTTCACGCGACACGAGGCGCACGGGCACAGGTCGCGTAGCTCGCCGAAAGAATAAACGTACTTGAGACCGTCACTCCAGTCAATGAGCAGCTTGTTATCTTCGACAATCTTCAGTGCAGTGGGAAAGATGGCTTGCATACGCGTTGGTAATCCTGTGTTGTCCGAGCTGAAATTTGGCGTGTCGCGTGCGAGTTCCTCAGCAATCGTGCGTGCAGCAACCGGCTGTTCTCTTTGACGATTTCCCGAGTCGCATGTTTCGTTTCTTCAACCATGTCAATCCACCTCGACAAGTACATCATTCCCTTCGACCTTGACGGTCTTCGGCATGATAAGTCATCCTGATAATTGTGACAGCAGTCCGTGTGTTTGTTTTGAGCCATCACCGATTCCTATTGAAACTCCAATGTCGGCAACCGGAATTCACTCTGCATCGCTTCCACTTGTGCCTTCACCGCGCTGGCGAGCGTCAAGTAGGCCTGAGCGATGGGCGAATCGGGGTGACTGTGAACAATAGGTTCGCCGAGATCGCCTTGAAGGGCCACTGTTGGGTCGAGCGGGATGGCACCGAGGAACGGGATACCGAGTTCCTGTGCGCAGCGTTCACCTCCCCCGTGGCGGAAGATCTCATGCCTTTCGCCGCAACGGTCGCAGATAAAGTAGCTCATGTTCTCCACGATTCCCAGGACAGGCACTCGAACCTGCTGGAACATCATTAACCCCTTGCGGGCATCGATCAGGCTGACATCCTGCGGTGTGGTGACCACGACGGCCCCGCTCAGTGGGGCTGTCTGCGTCAGCGTGAGCTGTGCGTCGCCAGTACCGGGAGGCATGTCGATGATCAGATAATCAAGCTCTCCCCAGTTGATGCTTGTGAGAAACTGCGTGATCGCCTTGTGGACCATCGGGCCACGCCAGATCGTAGCTTGGTCGGGACCGACAACGAAGCCCATCGACACGAGCTTGAGACCGTACTTATCGACGGGAAATTGGGTCGTTTTCTGGTCGATGATCCCCAGGCCCATCATCATGGGCACGCTCGGCCCATAGATGTCGGCATCCATCAGCCCGACCTGATGCCCCTGCATGCGTAA
>JBDNFN010000215.1:0-7690 GCA_041689795.1 Fuerstiella sp.
CAAACCGAAATCGTCGCCTGATCAGCTTTTCCTGAACACAACATTTGACAGTAACCCTGCTGAAGTCGTGTCCTACGTAATTCTGGACCCACGGAATTAGGGAACTTGAAATTCGGGCCGCTTTTCGGATTATTACCATGAGTTTTGATGCTGAGGCTGAGGCTGGCGGTGCCTCTCCTGATCCGGTTTGACGAAACGATGACAACGGGCAGATTCATCGGCCTGCTGTGGGGCAGTGGGCTCCGCGATCAGCCATCGTGGATTATTCGCAGGCCATGTCGCGTGCCGTTGTTCTGAAGCAAACGCAAGTTTGAATATTGCCGGATTCGACTCGCAGCTTGAACAATAAACTGTTGTTTCTGGTATACGACATAGACTCAGCGTAAGCGCAATGTCGGCAATCTTCAGGGTGGGCCGGGAGCCATCGCAAAGGCCTTGAGGCCAGATTCACCCGCCTGAGGATTTCACACTGGTATGTCTTGCTGCATACTCACCATACCACTGCTTAACAGTTTCATTGCCCGTCATTTTTGACAACATTCGCATCGCGAAACTGGCTTAACATCCGGGTGATAACTGTCTTATCGAGTGGCGATTACGACCGCTCGACAAGGAGCGGGGTAGCCTTCGATGGTTTGCGTGGCGTTGACCGGATTCAGGAAGTCGGGCAGCGATTCGAATGTCATCCAGTCTGTACTGCGTTGTTCCTGAACTGACGTTGACGTAATATCGATCAGCTTGATATCGCGAAAGCCGACTCGACGCAGCCACAGTTGTAGTTGTTCAATGGACGGAATAAACCATACGTTGCGCATTTTCGCGTAGCGTCCTTCCGGCACGAGTATTCGGTTGGGATCGCCTTCAACGATCAAAGTTTCCAGAACCATCTGGCCACCCTTTATTAACGTTCCAAACAGTGTTTGCAGGTGATCGATCGGGCTTGGACGGTGGTAAAGAACGCCCATGGAAAACGTCACGTCAAAGGCCTGCAGATCCTTTGGCAGACAAACGTCACCCAGAGGAAGAACAAAGTTAGGAGCGTTCGGCCCCGCGTATCTTTTGATAGCTTCGTGCTGCATGACGTACAACAGAAACGGGTCCAGCCCGACAACCCGAGTGGCTCCAGCCGCCAGCATTCTCCATCCGTAATATCCGTTGCCACAGCCAACATCCAACACGCTTCGATTGCGTAGTTCGATATGATTTTTCAATCGGTCCCACTTCCAGTCGGACCGCCATTCTGTGTCGATGTTCATTCCGAATACATCAAACGGGCCCTTCCGCCACGGATGCAGCAACATCAACGTTTCTTTTAGAACGTGCTGCTGATCTTTTGAAAGGCTGCCGGAAAGGTGAAAGCCATTTACCGCATCCAGCACGGTGTCGGACACTTTCGGTAGCTGGGCCCAAGCGGCAATCCAATTGTCCAGATTTCCGTGAATGGCGGGCGCCAAAGCTGTATCGCAGCACGCCCTGATAACTCTGATCCATTCGCCGAAACCCTGTTGAGTCAGTTCGGCGAACAAAGAATCAAAATTGAACAAATGAACTGTCATCGGCATAATCTGTTGATGGTAGAAACCTGGCAACACAGCGGCCAGACTACACACGATAACCCATCAACAGCTAACGTGCCGAAACACGATTCTGGTAATACCCACGGGATCTAAAGTTTTACAACATCGGGACCGGGCATTAGCGGAAGCAGCCAGACTTTTGACGTCTTAGCCGAGGCTCAAAGTGCCAGTGCTGTCGCCCAGTTCTTTGATGGGAGCTCCCATGCGTTCGGACATGGCCAGGAACAGGTTGTTCAGTGGTGTTTCTTTTTCGAAGTTCAGCGCATGGCCGGATTTCAGCGTTCCTGCACCTTTACCTGCGACAATGATTGGCAGGTCATGAGGCGCATGACGCATACCGTCTGAAATCGCGCTACCGTACAGAATCATGCTATTATCCAGTAGATTGCCTTCGCCTTCTTTGACCTGTTTCATACGAGTCAGAAACGAAGAAAACTGTTCGACCAGATATTTATCGATGCGAGCAATCTGTTCCATCTTTTCTTTGTCATCGCGGTGGTGGGACAGTTCGTGGTGGCCGTTTTTAACATCAACCTCGCGGTACGTGCGATTGCAGCCAGCATCTCCGACCATGAATGTAGCGATGCGTGTTGAATCTGTCTGGAAGGCCAGCAGCATGATGTCGTACATCAAACGCAGATGTTCCGTTAGCTCTGGTGGTACGCCTTCCGGAAGATTAACTTCGGGGATTTCTAATGGGCGCAGATGGTTAGCTCGATCGATTCGCTGTTCGATTTCCCGAACACTGGTGAAATATTCGTCTAGTTTCTGGCGATCGTTACCGCCGAGCTTTCCGTTCAACCTGTTGGCGTCTTCCGCAACAAAGTCCAAAATGCTTTTGCGAAACTTATTACGACGTTCTGCCGTTGCAGCGGCTTCCGGGTTTCCGAACAGGCGTTCAAAGGCCAGTCGGGGATTGATTTCCTTAGCTGTCGGTGTGTTGGGAGCCTTCCAGCTGACGTTGGTGGAATAGGCACAGCTGTAGCCTGAATCGCAATTGCCAGCATTGCGACCCCGTTCAATTCCGAGTTCCAGAGAGGGCAGCCTTGTTTGATTGCCAATACGCTGAGCCACGGCCTGATCGATAGAAACACCGACTTCAATATCAGCACCGGACGTTTTTCTGGGCTGTGCACCCGTCAGAAAGGCACTGGCGTTGCGAGCATGGTCGCCACCGCCATCGCCGTTGGCTCGAGCATGGTTTTGAGTCAGACCACCCAGCAACAACAGGTCGTCGCGATGCTGTTCCAGCGATGCCATGCTGTTGTTGAACTTGAAGTCATGGCCTTCTCCTTCCGGCTTCCATTGATCCATGATCGCGCCGTTGGGGAAGAAAATAAAGGCCATGCGATTGGGCGCGGTTGCTCCAGCAGCCTGAGTTGCGGCAGACGCAGCCGGTTGCATCGCATCCAGCAAAGGAAGGGCCACCGCGGTTCCGATTCCACCACGCAGAACAGTACGACGATTTAAGTGAAGTGAGTTCATTGGAAATCTCCCAATCTAACGGTTGCGAGCCGAAGAGGATTCGGCCAGCCAAATTTGGCTGAGGTGTGTCAACATGTTAATTATAACGGACAGTGCTTCACAAAAAGCCAGCTGAAAGGAAAAATTCTATAACCTGTCGGCAAAGCTAGCTCTTCATTTGTGTTCTAACCCGATAAGTCAGAACGGCTTAAGTGTGCTGGTCCGAACAGAACTGGTACGCTCAGAATTAATTGTCCGCCGCCCGTTTCTTTCGAAACGGATCCGACAGCACAATTCCTTCCACCATCGCCGAAAAGCGATTGTTCTTCTGTTTCATCAGCGTCAGACATTGGTCGACGGCACATTTGTCGTAGTACTCGGTGCCACGACCGATGGCGTAAGTCAGCATCTTTTCAGTGACTGTGCGGAAGTATAGTTCACGCCGTGCCTGCACGATGAGAATCAGTTCCAGAGGATTCGAGAATTTTTCGCCGGATGGCAGACTTCCGGAAGCATCGATATCCCGTCCTTCTTCTTTGTCGCGCCAACGGCCAACGGCGTCAAAGTTTTCCAGACCAAGCCCCAACGGATCCATCACCTTGTGGCAGGCCGCGCAACCGGGATCTTCTCGGTGCTTTGCCAGTTGTTCACGAAGTGTGGCATCCGGTGAAACCTTTTCCGTGGCTTCCAGTGGAGGGACGTCCGGAGGTGGAGGCGGTGGAGCATCGCCGAAGATGTTTTCCATAATCCACTTTCCGCGTTTGACAGGGCTGGTTCTTCCCGGATTGGACGTCAGGGTCAGAATGCTGGCATGAGTCAGCACTCCCGAACGATTGGTGCCACTAAGTGAAACTCGTTCAAACTTATCTTCGTTGACTCCGGAAATGCCGTAGTGTTCTGCCAGTCGTTTGTTCACAAACGTGAAGTCGGCGGACAGTAATTCTTCGATGCTGCGGTCTTCTCTCATGACTGTTTGGAACAGCAATTCGGTTTCACGCCGCATGTCGGCTCGTAGATCGTTATTGAACGATTTAAAAATATCGGTGTCCGGGGTGACATCGTCCAGGTTACGAAGGTTAAGCCATTGCGATGCAAAGTTGGTAATAAGAGCATTTGATTTTTCATTCTGAAGCATCCGCTTGATTTGCTGCCGCAGTGTTTCCGGGTCGGTTAGCTTTTTCTGCCGCGCAACTTCGAACAACTCGTCGTCCGGCATGCTGCTCCATAGAAAGTATGAAAGACGCGACGCGAGTTCATAGTCGTCGAGGGAACGTTCAGACTGACCGGCGTCAGGATCTTTTTCAAGGCGGAACAGGAAATCCGGAGCGACTAGAATTGCCTGCAACGCCAGTGAAATTCCACCTTCGTATGTTTCACCCAGATCTTTGACAGCCGTTTGCACAAGGCTGGCGTAACGAAACACTTCGGACGTCGCGACTTCCCGACGAAATGCTTTTTGCATGATGGGCTGCAACACTTTCTGAGCCGCATCCATTACAGACAAATTGTCGCTCGGTGTGTGCGTGACAAGTCGCTGGTGGACATTCGAACGAATCGGGATGCCGCCATTTAGTGGACCAAATAATTCAATCGACTTCACCAGAATGTTGCGGTCGCGGCGATCCTTCGGGCCATCATCCACCACTTTGTCGTTAAGAAATGCCACGGTAATAGTTTTCATACCGCCATCTAATGCATGCCGAGGTTCGAAGTCTTCGTACTTGTGATGTTGCTGCACCTCGAATTCGCTAATCGATTGACCCTCGACGCGTATGGCGAATTTGGCCTTGTCATCCCCCGCCTGGTCAGCTCGGACAACCGCGCGGATTTCGTATTCGCCGGACGCTGGTATGTTAAACACACCAATGGCTTCTCCGTTTGTGTACAGAGAAACGGGCTCACCACGTTTTACACCCTTCTGAAGTGACGATTTCAGGCCGCCGCCTTCAGCTTTGATCTGCACTGGCTTCGAAAAATCGCGACTGTCTACCACGGCCGCAGCGACCTGTTCTGCCGCGTTCAGATACTTTTCCATCAACAACGGAGGCAGCGACAGAACGTCGCCGATGTTGTCGAAGCCTTCGCCCACGTCGTCCGCTGGAAAGTCGTCGGCAGGAGTCAGGTTGATGCCGAACAGGTCGTGAATGGTGTTATTGTATTCAGATTTATTCAAACGCTGAACGGTGGATCGCCCGGGGTTGTAAACAAGTTCGCAATCGAAGTTGAAAAGTTCTTCATGCAGCAGGTCGGCAACACTTTCCTGTACTTCCAGTTTGGGTTTGGGGTCGTAGTCCGATGGCGGCATGGCGCCGGAATTAATCATCCGATAGATTCGTTCCCAGGTTTTACGTTCAGTCAGTAATTGTTCTCCGGACGTGAGTTTGCTGACGTTGATGCCCGCTTCCTGCATATCCGGTCCGTGACAGTCGATGCAGTACTGGTTGAGGTAGGGCAGGATTTTTTCTTTGAGATGCTTCGTGCTGGCGGTTGCCTGTTGTTCACGACGTTTTGCTTTGTCATTCGCCGCAATCTGTTCCGGAGAAAGCTGGCTAGCCAATGGCGTTCTCAGGCTGACAAGCGTCGCTTCGCTTCTGCCCGGCAGGGTCGCAATTCTGACTGAATTGGAAATGCCGTTTTGTTTAGACGATTCTGATTCGCCCATAAGAAGGTCGTCGACGCTGGGGCCACCAACAAACGACAAGGCCAAGGCCCCTAACACGGTTACTGCCACCACGGTACCGAACCCGATCCATAGCGGATTTATGGCCACATGTTTCGCGGGCGTTGGAGGCGTTTGACCGGAAATTCGTCGGCGGGCAGCACGCTGACTTCGCCGAATTTCAGATGGCGACTGGGCGCTGGTGTCAGCGGCCAGAGTTTCTGAATTGTCGCTGAACGTTGACTTACTTCGTGTGGGCTGTGATTGCGATGGAACAAGGCTGGCCGCTGTCGAAACGGCTACATGTTCCGGTGAAGGTGCGGCAGGTGATTCAACAAAAGCTGCAGTAACGGTTCTCGGCCTGATGGCGCCGTCGCGACCTTGCCCAGGACGTATTGCTGCGTGCTGACTAGCATTGCGCGGCCTGCCGCTGGTTTGGCCAGTCGTACCCGCCGGCTTCGCACCACTAGCGGGCGCATTCAAGCGAATCTTCTGCCCGCAGCCGTCAGCTGGACACGCCGCGATTTTGCCGAGGTATTTGTTGTTAACTCGAAAGCGCAAACCGCAGTCAGGGCAGGTAAAAATAGATGTGGGACTCATGGAAACCGCCGAGGATTTCAAAAACCTTGAACTAAGAAAGAACGTGCCAAAACCTTCTTTCTCGCGATGTTTTATCAGTGGCCCGAGATGTTTCGAAAATCTTCAGGCACACCGCTTACGCTGCTCGAAGCCCAGTGTTGGGACACCAAAGCTTCAAGACCATTATAAAACGCGTTGGCAATCGAGCCGAAAAACGCTTAGTTAAATGCAATTGTTGTATTCTAGCTCGTTTTAGGCCCCGGGAAAGCAACTGATCAAAACCGAGCTGAACGTTTTTGAATTCGTTCAGTATTCGTGCCGGATAACCGTCAGTTTAAGGCCGGACTGGAGTCTGACGGCTTATTGCCGAAATTTGCAAAAAGCTGTGCTTGGCTGCCCGCGAATATTCGGTGAGCGGTTCAGCCAGCAGACGTTTGGCTCGTAGGCAGTGCGAACGATCCGCAGGATTATTTTCAATGCGGCAGCACCGGCACTGGTGTTCATGCCTGAACATCAGTATGCACGCTGTCGTGCGAGCGCACAGCAGCGGCGGCGAATGAACTTTGGGCGATTGAAAGGCTGACCCGCTGGGACTGCGTGCCTTCAATGTCTGCAGCTTCAAAAGCTGAGTCGCCGTGGCAGAATTCGTGACTGCGTCTAAGAAATCTCAAACAGCACCTTTAGAGCATCCGGTCGCTCAGCGTGCTCAAAAGCCAGTACAGCGTCTTCCAGCGGATACTTAGCGCTGACCATGGCATCGACCCGCACTTCGCCATTCGCGATCATTTTCAATGCCGGTGCAAACGGACCGCAGCGAGATCCCAGAACATTGACCTCGTTGATGACCACGGGAGCAAGATGCACGGGCTGAGCTGCGGCAACTGTTGTCTTCAGGATGATGGTTCCACACGACTTGACGCATTGCAAAGCCGCTTCGAAGCCGGACGGTGACCCCGTGCAGTCGACCACAAAATCATAATCGACGGCTGGAACTAGTTCTGTCAGCTGGCAGGTTCTGATCCCCAACCGCTGCAGTTGGTTCAGTTTCCAGTCGTGCTTGCCAACGACCAACAGTTCGCACTCAGTGGTCTTTAGCACCTGAGCACACAAATTTCCGAGTCGACCATCACCAAGAACGAGCACTCTACTGCGGGAAGAAATCTGCACCTGTTCCAGAATCCGGCATGCGGCGGCGACGGGTTCTGTAAATACGGCCTGTTCAGAAGTCACATGTTGTGGCACGACATGCAGATTGCCTTCCGGCACAAAGACTGTGTCTGCGAATGCTCCGTCGTGATTCAAGATGCCGATGACCGAACGTTGCGTGCAATGACGCGGCAGAGACGAATGGCGTTGTCCACGGGGATTTACGGGGATTTACGGGATTTTTGCAAGCGCTGCGATCGCCGCG
>JBDNFN010000216.1:0-30989 GCA_041689795.1 Fuerstiella sp.
TCAGCGACACCGCATTCCGACGGTACTCGTCGCTATAACTGCGACGAACAATCTTAACGGGTTTCTTCGACATCGATTTCGCTCCTTGCGTACAGCATAGCACGCTTAAATGAGCGCCCACTATTCACGGGGAAGTCCACTTGGAGACCAACCTTTAGGAGCGGTCTTCGATCTGAATTCGCGCCGCGTGAATTTCGCGGACGCGCGCCGACTTCTCGATGAATTCGCAGTGAGGGTGGACTTAGTCGCTCATTCGGACTCAAACACCATCACCTGCGCGGAGCGATGCGCAGGTGCCAACCTTTGTGTCGCGTGCGCTCAACCTTTGTGTCGCAAAATCCAACCTTTATGTCGCCCACCAAAAACGCCATTCAGACTGCCCGATTCTTAAGGTCGCGCGCCGTCTTCTCGATGAAGTCGCAGTGAGGGTGGACTTAGTCACTCATTGCGACTCACGGACCATCACGTGCGCAACTCTACGTGCAGGTACCAACCTTTGTGTCGCGTGGGCTCAACCTTTGTGTCGCAAATTCCAACCTTTATGTCGCCCACCAAAAACATCGTTCGTACTGCGCGATTTCCGTGGTCTAACGCAGACTTTTCGATGAATTCGCAGTGAGGTTCGAGTTGGTCGCCCATTTGGGTTCAAGCGTCATCACGTGCGCGAAGCGTCGCGCCGGTGCTCAACCTCTGTGTCTCGTGGACTCAACCTTTATGTCTCCCACCAGAACGATAACTTGCACTGCGCGATTTCCATGGTCTCACGCATGCTTCTCGATGAATTCGCGGTGAGGTTGGCCTTGATCGTTCATTGGGATTCAAAACGGCCTGCGCAGGATCGCATAGTCGACCACGCGATCAAGGATTCATGAGCGCCTTCAGATGAAGATGTTTGTAAAACCTTAATTAAGGTTTGCGATGTAAGTCCATGCCCAGTATTGGGTTATGGCATGTTTTGTTTAGGGCTGCGATTGCCTAATTCCGCAAAGAGGCCCTTCATTCGCGATTTTGCTGGCCGACAAAGGAATTGCAGTCAACGATTTTCAACCGCAGGCTGCGGTTGAACTGAGGCGAATTGGCCGAGTTGAACACGCACTAAGCGATCATTTTCCGAATCGAAAATTGCATTTGAACGCCAGCTGTCACAACCGTGACGCCCCTTGTCTACGTCTTTGGAACTGTACCTACACGGTGTCCCATTTTGACAAGCGTCAATGGCTCAAACGCCGATCGCGTGACCTTGCCGGACAGCCCGTCCGCTTATCCACGCCACGACTGTAAACGACTCCGATTGGCGTATCAGACATTGTCCAATAGCTAAAAAAAAGTTGTCAGGGCAACAGCCCCGACAACAAGGCCGTGTGCATCGTGTCGAGTATTGTATATCGCCGCCTGAACAATGAATCCGCTAATTGCTCCGGTCCGGTCTACCTTCATTCCGCGGATGTTGCAGCTCTGACCCTTCAGCGTCCAACACGGATTGTTCCGCCGGAGCTCGGGTATGGTTTGGGTTGTGTTCAGTCCTGAATCGTGTGATGACTTCTCGTGCCCAAAGGTGTATCAGGCGTTGTGTCGGCGTGTAGGTTTCAACTCTCTCTGGCATAAGCGAGTCCTCAATAAAAAAACCTCTGCAACGTTTGGCTGCAGAGGTCTAGGAAAGTTTGTTGAAGGAAGGAGATTGGCTTTACTGGCCGCGAGTATCCTCCGGAAATTGTGCTTTGAAGCCCTTCATCGGCATGAACTGATGACGTGGGTTCTTGATGCGTTTGAAATATAGAAGAGCGTCAGCTTCGGTGCGAACAGGTTCCCATGGATCAGTGATTTCGTGCGAGTCCATTAGCTTCTGTAGCTTTGCTGCATTTTGTGCAGCAGGCATCGTGATGCCTAATTCGGCCGCGATGCTTTGGTAACCCATGCCCGTTTTTCGCATCTTCGTCACTTGTGATCTAAACTCATCCCGTTGCGGCGACTTTGTGAGATCGACCTGGCAGCTTGTTTGCAGGTGACTTACATCATTTGGCAATTGGATCCTATCCAACCGGCTGAGGTTCAGGGTGAATCTGCAACGTGGCTGAATGTGCCCGCCGTCGATCAATCGGTAGGGCAAAACGAAAAGGTCGCTGATCACCTCCCGCATGACATCGCCGAATTCTCGCGATTCGACAGCCAAGTTTAGAAACGTTGATTCACAGATTTCACGGATCTGATCAGCCGTCGGAATGACAAGTTGTTCCTGCATCTGGCTCTCGATTTCCTGACAGGCATCTTTCAACAAAAGCACACTCCTCTCCGTCTCCTTCAAGAGTTTCAACAGCGTTTCACTGAAGTTGCCGTTGGCAATCGCCTTCGCGAGATTTTCAACTTCACGGGTTTTCTTGTCTCGATCCTTTTGGAGTTTCTTAAGCTCCTTGGTTTTACTGTCGGACAGACTGTTGGCTTCAGCACGCAGCTGTTTTGTCCAGTGTGCATCGAAGTCGGGAAGTTCCACGATCTGCCGACGAACACATTCCGAGATTGCGGCTGCGAGCTGGGGACGGTCAATTGTCATGGCATTCCAGCACTGGTAGCGGCGAGCGCCGTCGCACATCATTCTTTCTTTGCGTCCGTGGCCTCCCAAAACGAAATTTCGCCCACAAATTCCGCACCGTAAGTGTTGAGCGGGCCAACGCGTGTCTTTTCGCGTTCGTCCTGTGAGGCCGTTGTTGGCCTTCGCAATTCCGTTCACATATTTAGAATTCCGCTCCTTGATCTTTCGGATGATGCGGTCGTATCGAATCGGCTCGATAAACGCGAGGTGTGGCACTTCACGCTTTCGAATCTGATCCGCATCTCCGTTCACGGATTTTCGGCGGCCCGTTCGATTGATCCTCATAGAAACTCGCTTGTTCTGGACACGCAGCCCTTTCAACAGCGAGTTGTTAGTCACCTGTCCGACGAGGGTGCCGTTCCAATTCGCTTTCCGAGCACTTGGGCCCACAGGAAATCGAATCTCGTTAAGCCAGTCAGCGATCTGCGCGAAAGACTGACCGCGGTCCAGCCGATCAAACCATTCATTGTAGATGGGGATGGCGTCTGGATTCTTGCGACAATTCTCTTCAAGGCAATCAGGGCCATTAGCCTCATAGCCAGCAATCAAACGTAGCGGGAGTTTGCCGCACGCAAATCGCCCCCGGATACTTCGTCGAATTCTCAAAGACGTATCTTGATTGTAGGACTCGTGTCGCATTGAAGCGAACATTGCATTTTGCTTCCAGCTGTCGTCAAATGTGTCGACGCGATCATTAATCGCTACGATCCGGGTTTTGGAGTCTTCTCCAGCCTCACAGAGTAAGACGGTGTGTATTCGACGAGCAATGCGTCCCAAGTCTTCCGTTACGACGCAATCGTAACGACCGGATTCGATTCGTGCCGTGAGATCCAGAAACTCACTGCGATCAAGTGCCTCGCCGCTGTCCCGACTGGAAATCTCATCCATCTCAAATCCGACCGGATATTCTAGTTTGGCCCATTCGTCGTAGAGAATATTTTGGTCGCTGAGACACATCTGGTTTTGGTGATCGGTGCTGATGCGAGCAACGCTGAGCAACTGGTACTTACCACCACGTTTCGGCGGTGGAAGTTCAAAATTTCGAGAACTCGTCATTACTTGACTCCTACTCTGGGGCATAATTGCTGAACCACTGACTCAAGCTCGTCACGAGGCGCCTCATGAAATGGGCGATTCTCCATTGACGACTAAATCAGCAATGCTGCGGATTTTTTCGAGAAAAACTCTGGGCTTGGCGGGACACCATTTCGGCTATTCATTGGCGTCACCTCTCGGTATCGCACGCAATGACAGCCACACCAGAAACGCGTTGGCAAGGCATTGCGTGCTGATTGTGGAAACTGAGTGCTTGGTGTCGGCGGTCCACGTGCGTTGCCGTGGCTCCTGATTCTGGAACGATCAGTCGCACCGGACGGTGGCGGCGGATCGACTGCGTGTATCGTTTTCAGAATGTGATGACGGACGGGCACCGCGATTGTTCTTCGTATTGCGAGCGAACGTGACAGCGGGTAATCCAGACTGCCAGAAGGACGATCACTCAGGGCACACGAAGACTAGAAAACAACTGTCACAAATCGTTCACATCAAAGGACGAATCTTGTGATAGTTCATGCGTGCAAAACTTAGGAATGCGATTCCTGTCCGGGCCGCTGCGGTCATTTCCGAACGAGGTAGCTCGTTCGCCAAAGATGGCGTTGCTGGTCGCAACACTTTGCTACGCCAAAGCAGAACTTCAAGCCTCTGGCACATCTGCGGGCGGAACGTCGTCACTACCGCTTGAAGACGTGTACCTGTTCACCGGGCAGGTCCAAACGATAGGTACGGGGGACTTTCCCTTTGATGATCGTGTAGGCCAAATTATCGGAAAGACGATCTTTCAATCGACCGATCATTGTCGGCCAGCGACTCCGGCTTGCAGAATCCGAATAGACGTCATTTTCTGAGACGACTCGTCGCCCCGAAGCGCCCTTAGCAAGCAATAGCAGTGTCCTGAATTCTGTGGGCGTCAACTCAATTAGAAGCTCGTGTTGATCCCACCAGACTCGTTGAGATTCCTTAACAATCACTAACCGGCACTTGGCAATCGCCTCGTCGATCGCGCTGGATTCCTGCCCTCCCTGATACAGTCTTGCCAATTCGGACAGGGCGTTGGCAATAACAAGGAAGACCTGCGGCCCCCGCCAGGATCCCAGCCGCATATCAACGCTCATTCGGCCCGCGTCAACGAATGGCGCTGGCAAACCGAGCCACTCGCAGTCGGCGGTAGGATTCTTTGCCGCATAAACCTGCGTGAGAACACAGCACGAGTGTCGGAGCTTAGCCTCAGGGCTGTTTACGAAATCTGAGCGAACGGTAGACACCAACGCATTGAATTCGGCCATCGCGTCAGCTGCTGTAGCAACCATGGCTTTATAGCTGCTTCCCGTTTCCGAAACCGCTTTCAACACCGTTCGATGCGATCCCCGGATCACTTCCTCTGCCACTCCGATGCGGCGAAGCAGTGTCTGCACGATCACGTCGCCAATCGGTATGAACGCCGGATTCAAAGACAGGATTAACTCTCCCCGCTGAATGGGTTTGTCGTCATATGCAACAAACTCCTGAACAGGTTCGAAGTAGTCATTAATGTCCGCCAGTTTGAAGTCACCGCTCGCAAAGCGTTTCAGCGTGTTTGGATGAGTAAACGCACCATGCGCCGGAGTAAACGACGATGGGATCTCTGTGCCTTCATCCTGATCAACGCCCACATCCTGTTGTGCCGGCACCGATGACGTACTGACTAGCTTTTCCTGAATCAAGCGCGACACCTTGGGCTTGGCCGCCAAACCGAGAATCGTTTTAGAAACGCGACGAATGCTGCAGTCGAGCTCATCGATGAAACGGCGTTTGTCTGAAGCTGCGGAGCAGTCAAGGTTTCTGATGCTCCACGTCGCTTGGTTCCGAAACTGCGGTCGCTCCCAGTATTCCGCAATCGCTGGTATCGCGTAGTTCTGCAACCATGCCACAACTGCCGCACCCGGCAACGATTGCTCCCGAACAGAATCGCGAATCAGATCAAATTGTTGAACGGCGAGCTCTCGAGAATCCAACGCTTATCCTCCACAACAAAGTAGAAAACTGCCCAACAAGCAGCCCAACTATCACAAAACTGTCACGTCATCGTGATCAGGATGTGACACTCAAATTCTATCGTCCAGGCCGCAGAGTTGACTGCGAAAATGCTACGGCAGCGACATATTCGGTGCAGCTAACGGTGAAGCGATGGAATCAAAATTATTCAAGATGGACTCGAAGGGCGAAAGTTCTCCATGGTCCGAGAAGTACGGCGGACGGCACAACTGGCGTCGTATCGATGATTTCCCAAAAGGAATCTCAGCGCCCCGGAAGGTGCGGATCTATTGTCGGTCGGACCACCATGTTCTGAATTGGTGGGATCCGTCCCGTAAGAAGAACGTATCGCTCCGCGTTGATGGTGATCTTCTTGACGCAATCATGCGTGCGCGACAGATCGACGACAGAATTATCAACTATCGCCGATCCGGCGTGAGTGCTGGACGAATCACTCATGTTGAGCTTGTTGATCGCTTTATCGAACACCAGCGACGCCGCGCGATGGCCGGTGAAATCACTGACGATACTTGCGAGCGATATCGTACGGCGCTGGCACATTACTTGACTTATGTCAGGGAAGCTGCGATCCCCGATGTCGACACTGTTAACAAAGTCGACAAGGACTTTGCCTTGCAGTTTGAGGGATTCCTCCAGCAAGCCAAGGTTTCACCAAATGGGCATGCCAACACGATGAAACGACCACTGAGGTCTACGGACTATGTGATTTCGATCGTGAGGGCAATGTTTCGGTGGGCGTGCGATCCGAATGGCGGTGCGATTCTCGGGGATGGATTCGCAAATCCGTTCGCGAGCGTTAAACGACGGACAGAACGTGTCGCCAGAGATTTGTTTGGAGAGCCGGACATTACCATGACAATGGCGGAAGCATTCCTCAGGGAATGTGATGCGTATCAACTCCCGATGTTTTCACTGCTGGTCTTCTATGGTCTGCGTCCTTCTGAATTGACATTGGCGGTCCGAGAATCGCTAACACTAGACTGGGTCTCCATTGTGTGTCACCCCGAACTCGCATATTTCACCAAGGGGCGACGTGACAAGAAGCTTCCTTTGTTGCCTCAAATAGAAGCATTGCTCCGTGACGACAATCAGCACCAGACTGGTTTATTATTTCACAACCGTAGAGTTCACGAGGGCCGTGTGACGCCACGTTTACTCACCGCCGATATGACAAAGCTCATCGCTGAATACAAAGCGTTGAGAACCGATAATTCGGTTTTGAAAAGTCGGGCCCAGACTCTCCTGCTGAGAAGAGCGGGAGGTATCACCTACGATCACATCGAACACGAATTCAAAAAAATCGCACGGAAGGTTGACTGGCCAGGAACTGCCACGCTAAAGGATTTTCGTCATCTGTTTAATACAGAAATGCAGAATGCGGGGATGCCTGAATTCTATCGGCGTTACTTACTCGGCCAGTCTCCCGGGCGATCGGCGCTCGTCAACTACACGCACTTAAACGATCTCAGGCAGCAGTACGGATCTGCCATTGAAAAAAAGTTCAAGCCACTGCTTGCCGCAATTGAACGCTGATCGTCCGTAAGAGCCGAACAGAATGACGTAAGGTTTCAGGCGGAACGATGCGTCTTTCGCCGCAGTCAAGTTATCTGGTCATTGTCTGAGTCACTGCCCTGCTTTTTCAGCCATTCCCGAGCCACAAGAATCGCTGCGCGTCCAGACATCGCACGTTCCAATTCTCGTGCCTTGGTTTCTGGTCGTGTGTGAGTATAGCGACCGGTCATCCCAAGCCCTCCACCGTCTCGGTTCGTCGAATGCCCCATGAGTTCTGATCTGATAAATGGATCGACGTTCTTGTCCTGCAATTCTGTCGCGAACAGATGTCGCAGCGATTTGGGCGCAGTCATCTCCGGCAGTCCGACGGAACGAGTCACTCGCATGAACTCGGATCGAATTCGATCAGTGCGAATGGCTCCGGCTTCTCGCCATACCTGTTTTGCTGCTCTCTGCTGTAGTTCACGTTGGCTCACGTCTGTATCCGCATTCCGCAAACGCTCCGTGTGATCCACAAATGCACGTTCCATCGCTTTCGTACCAGAGAACACGGATCCTGAATTCGGGCACAACTGAATCAATCGACGCGTGACCAATGGACCAGTTTTACGGTGACCAATGTAGCGTGCCAGGACATCCACCAAATCGGGGACGATTGGAATTTGTCGCTCGTTTCGAGTCTTCACCTGCCATCCGAGTTGCGGCTTATTCCGGATCAACAAATGACGCTTTTTTAGATCAACGTCGTCTGGCAACAGAAGGTGAGTCGCTTCACCTGGCCGCATTCCGGTCAGCATCAGCAGAAGGAACATTGGAAACTGCCAGTCGTCACATTGCTCAAGAAATTGCCGTTCCTGCTCGAACGTCAACAGGTGTATTGGTCGCGCGTCGTCTGTTGGCATTCGGTCGAGGTCAATGGACGAAAATGGATTCTGGGCGTACGGGGACAGGTGTCTGTGCTTGTCTGCAAACACAAACATCGATCGGCAGGTCGCGAGGATGTAGCGGACTCCGTTGTCCAGCAACGGGCGTTTAGCAGTGTTGGCATGACCGTTCGGTGCAACTTCGATTGTTCTCAGGTAACGCACAAAGTCTTCGGCGTGCCGCTGCGTAAATTGTGCCGTCTGGAGTCGCGGCGCTCTACAGCGCACAAAATTGATGATATGTTGCGTTGCCGTTCGGTACCGGCGCATGGTATGCACAGACGACCTGAGGACATGTTCGTGGTGTTTCAACCACCGTTCCTGTAACTGGTCAATGCCGATGGCTTCGAAGCTGAAAGCCGTCGGGGCGCTGACTTCGATCTGAGCGTTTACCTGAGCCGCCATTTGCTGCGCGGTTTTTCGATCAGAGCTGACGCGACGTCGAATTCGACGTCCATCTTCGTGGTACGTCAGATACCACACATTGCCACGAAGGTCCGCGCGTACTTTGCCAACACGGAACGAATTCGATTTCGCCATAAGAGGCTCCTTTCAGAGAAGATTCCCCCGCAAAATGCCACAAAAGTGCCACAAACGAGTTTCTCTGAGAGCCTCTCAGAAACGCAAAAGCCTCTGAGCCATAAACTTATGACTCAGAGGCATCATGATGAGCGGAGAGAGCGGGATTCGAACCCGCGGACCAGTTTGACCCGGTCACATCATTAGCAATGATGCGCATTCGGCCACTCTGCCATCTCTCCGTCGCAGCTAACTGACTCGCAGTCAGCCCCGAAGTAGACACAATATACTCGGTTGTGGTGCGGAAGCAAGTTTAAGCGAAGCGTCTGTTTCGATGTGGATCCGGATGATTCTTTCCGGGGGCCGTTTGTTGTCTGATTTTGCAGAAACTGAGCAAATTCCCAGGCCAAACGCTCAAAGTCCCATCAACGAAAGAAAAGTCGAAATCATGCAGATGGAACTTGACCGAATTTGGAAGCATCTGGAATGGATTGCTGCGGTTCCTAGATTTGCGGAATCCAGCCGATTGGAGCAATGTCGGCAATATTGCGAAACGGAGCTGATTGCGTCTGGTTGGAGCGTAAATCGACAGGATTTTACCGCTCTGGATGGCATGCTGCAGACTCTTAATGGAATCAACCTTGTGGTTCATCGTCGGCATCAGTCTCCGCCCAGCAATAAACCGGTTTTTGTTCTGGGAGCTCACCTGGATTCTCGGGAAAACACACCTGGAGCCGACGACAACGCCTCGGCTGTCGCCGTGCTGCTGGAAACGGCTCGGGTGATTGGCCACAGGCTTTCGGACGACGAATGGCGTTCAGCGGGCGTCGAACTGGAACTTGTGGTGTTTGATCTGGAAGAACACGGAATGCTCGGCGGCGCTTTTCATGCGGCCGGTTGTCGCTGCCAAAAGCGTGTTTTGTGCGGCATGGTATCGCTGGAAATGCTCGGATATTGCAGTCACGAACCGGGCAGCCAATCGTTGCCACCGGGATTGGAAGGCCTCTATCCGGACGTTGGTGACTTTATCGCGGTGGTTGGAAATCAGAACTCCACATCGCTGATTCAGCATTTTTCAGCGGCCTTTAAATCCGTTGCCGACCTACCCTGCCAGTCGTTGCAGGTGCCCAACAATGGATTACCGTTGTCTCCAACTCGCCTTAGCGATCACAGTCCGTTTTGGGACGAAGGTTTTGCAGCACTGATGGTGACCGATACGAGTTTTATGAGAAATCCTCACTATCACGAACCATCTGACACACCGGAAACGCTGGACCGCGAGTTCCTGTACAAGGTCGCACAAGGTGTTCTGATTGCAACCGAGCAATTGGTGCGTGCTGGGTTGAACGCGATTTGATCAAAGTACCTAAGGTCCGACTAATGCCGCTGAGACCCTGCATTACTGGCAACGGAACTTTGTTTTGCCGTCAGGTTGTCCTTCATTGTTGGCAGGTGTTTCAGCAGATCGAAGTCATTGGCATCCGGGTCACCTGTGTGGTCCGTCGCACGAATCTCTGACAAAACCTGTTGCGCGCCACCTGCGGCGATTTGCGATTCGATGGCAGTCAGAAGGTCGGATACATTCTGTCGCAATTCGCGTTTGAGGATGATTCGCGTAGCCACAGCTCCAGTGCCGGCAGAAATCAGCATTGCTGTGATGACAAACGTTGGTGCACAACACGCACGTAGCCACTTGATGTTTTTGGATTCACCGACGACCCATCCCCAGAGCATCCAGCTGGAAAACAAGACGAGAAATATGGGGACAAGAATGAGCGGCATGTTGGTTTGACCAATAAATCGGCTGGGTCTTTGTAGGTCTGTGCAAATAGGCGGTAAAGGAAAGCAAGGTTGCGGTGCGGGACCCCAGTCTGAGATCGTCGGTTTTTTGAGGACGAGGCACAGAATCCGGTGGAGTCAGGATGGCATGTCCCAAATTCTTGTTCTGTTGGCGGGGTTATGCCGGAAAAAACAGGCCAACGAGGCGATTGCCTAGCATGTAGAAACGACAAATCTGCCGCTGGTGTTGTAACAACTGCAAGATCTGCGCGACTGCAATTTCCGATTGGTGTTGAAATGTAATGCTGTAAAGCGTTTTGAGGTAGAGGGTTGCGTTTTTTAGGCGTCTGCCACCGGTTTGTGCTTCATTGAACTGGTTCGGCATTTGCTGCTGGATCTTCCGGCTTTGGCGGATGGATTCGCCGATGGCCGAGGAGACTAGGGCGGGATGTCTTTTGTCGCCAATTCGCACGAACACAATTTACGCATAGGACGGGCATGGAAGCTCCGATTCTGCGATGTAGCTTGATTCTGGTTTCGTTGTTTATTTCAACGGGTGCCGGTTTTCAAACTCGCAATTTTACAGTTACCGCATCCACCGACGAGATTGCTCGCACGGTTGGTGAAGCTGCGGAAACGTATCGCCGTGATCTGTCCATATTCTGGTTGGGTCAGCCACTTCCCAATTGGTCTCGCCCGTGCAAGCTGCGAGTCAAAGATGGGTCAATGGGGGCTGGCGGAGAAACCAAGTTTCAGTTCGTTGGCAAAGAAGTTCTGAACTGGGACATGTATGTACAGGGATCGTTGGAGCGAATTCTGGATTCTGTGCTGCCTCATGAAGTGAACCACACTATTTTTGCGTGTCACTTTCGCCGTCCCCTGCCACGTTGGGCAGATGAAGGAGCCGCGACACTGTTTGAGCATCGTTCGGAACAGGTGAAGCAGCTCGGGTTGCTGAATCAGGTTATCAAGAGTGACCGAGAATTCATCAGTCTAAAAAATTTGCTAACCATGAAAGAGTATCCTCGCGGATACCGTCCAATGTTGATTCTCTATGCGGAGGGTTATGCCCTTGCTGATTTTCTTGTCCAACAGGGTGGTCAGAAGAAGTACTTGAAATTTCTCGCCGATGGCGACGCCATGGGATGGACGGAAGCGATCAAGTCCAACTATCACCACGACGGCGTGGAATCTCTGCAGAAGAACTGGCAGGGGTGGGTGATGGCCGGAATGCCAAAGCTGACGCTTCCGAAAGACGAAATGTTGGCATCTTCCAATGACGCTTCGCCGTCCGCCGCCGTCCGCGGAACTGGCGTTTCCAGACCGCAGATTCTGGATGAATATCCGGCGAAGCAAACGGTGCGTTCTCAAAGCCCGGAAGGCAGCACGGGGTTCTTTGATTACTCGCAGGATACTGCTGGCGTACGCCACGATGTCAAGCCAGAGTCGACAGGCGATATTGAGACTTCGCAGCTAGAGCGAACCGATGACGTTTCGCCAGCGACTGGTCGGAGTGCAAGCCAATCGGCTGCGGGCTATTCATCGCGAGCATCGTTGCTACCTCCGGCCAGCGCGCGATCAGGGCCTCCAGGAACGTTTCATGCTCCAGTGCCAAAGCCTGCCGTTAATCAACAATTCAAGGAAACTCCACCAGGAAAATCCACGACGTCTTCGCGATATCAGACTGATGGGTCGCCGACTCGTTTTGGTGCAGCAGAAGTTTCGTCCAGTGAAGCCGCATCTTCCTCTCGATCGGAATTTGAATCGACGGGACTTAGTTACGAAATCAATGACCAATCATCCTCCACTCAAAGAAAGCATCTCCCTCAGGAACGCAACGCGGTAACCGGTTCCATCCCGCAATGGGCTGGTTTCCCAGGGCAATCGGAATTGTTCTGATTCCATTACAGGAAAACAGGAGTCACATTTATTGACCCGCAGCTAGTAAAAGCAGCTTTGATTCCTTTCCTCTCTTAATCAAAGTTATTTCCTGTAATTGCCAGCGTTTCTATCGGGCGAGTCGCCAATCCCACAGGGTGACTCGCCCGATGTTTTGGATCTGTTGCCGCCACGCAGCGTGTGTTGTTGAACCTGCAGGTGGCCCCGGTTGGTGTAATTCAGCTGTGTCGAACGGCTATTTCTTTCCGGCCTGTTTCGTCCATGCATCCTTAAGCGTAACCGTTCTATTGAAGACCAGTTGATGCTGTGCACTGTCTTTGTCCGCGCAGAAATAGCCCTGGCGTTCGAACTGGCAGCGGTAACCGGGACTTACAGCAGCCAGCGCAGGTTCCAGTTTCGCTTGAACCGTTCGCAGTGAATCCGGATTCAGGTTGCTTTTCCAGTCCAGTGAATCGTCAGCCACTTCATCGGGGTTTTCTGTCAGGAAAAGATGGTCGTACAGTCGCACCTCAGCATCGATCGCCTTGTCTGCACTGACCCAGTGCATTGTTGCTTTAACTTTCCTTCCATCGGGAGCATTACCTCCCTTTGTTTCCGCGTCATAGGTGCAATGGATTTCGGTGATGTTTCCCTCGTCGTCCTTCACAAAGTCGTCGCACTTGATGAAGTAAGCCCATCGCAAACGAACTTCGCGGCCCGGCCCGAGTCGGTAGAATTTTTTAGGAGGGTCTTCCATAAAGTCATCACGCTCGATGTAGATTTCTCGCCCGAACGGCACCTGTCGAGAACCAGCAGATTCGTCTTCTGGATTATTGACGGCGTCAAGGTTTTCAAGTTGACCTTCCGGGTAGTTGGTGATGATCACTTTTACGGGATCAAGCACAGCCATCCGTCTATCTGCTGATCGGTTCAATTCGTCGCGAATCTGTTTCTCAAGCACAACCATATCTGTCATGGCGTTGTGCTTCGTGACACCGACCTGGGCACACAGGCTGCGGACTGATTCCGGTGTGTAGCCTCGGCGACGAAGTCCGGAAATGGTTGGCATACGAGGATCGTCCCAGCCGTTGACATGATTTTCGTTTACCAGTTGCAGCAAACGTCGCTTGCTCATCATGGTGTAAGTGAGGTTCAGGCGGTTAAATTCGATCTGCTGCGGATGATGGATGTCCAGATTTTCGCAGAACCAGTCGTATAGCGGCCGTCGGTTTTCGAATTCCAGAGTGCAGATGCTGTGAGTGATGCCTTCCAGCGAATCTGACTGGCCGTGCGTGTAGTCGTAAGTTGGATAGACGCACCACTTATTTCCGGTGCGGTGGTGTTCCACCTTGCGAATTCGGTACATGATAGGATCACGCAGCAGCATGATCTTGTGAGCCATATCGATACGGGCTCGCAGCACGTGGTCGCCTTCGTTAAATTCGCCGGCTCGCATCCTGCGAAACATGTCCAGGTTCTCTTCGACGCTGCGTTTGCGGAAAGGACTGTCCGTTCCTGGAATCGCCGGCGTGCCGCGGCCTTCTCGAATTGCTTCCAGAGAAAGGCTGCAAACATATGCCTTGCGATCTTTGATAAGCTGTTCGGCCCAGTCATAAAGCTGCTCAAAGTAATCCGATGCGAAGAAAATTCGGTCTTCCCAGTCGAATCCCAGCCATTTAATGTCGGTTTTGATGGACTCAACGTATTCGACGTCTTCCTTTTCCGGGTTGGTGTCGTCGAATCGCAAGTTGCATTTTCCGCCGTATTCTTTGGCGATGCCGAAATTCAGGCAGATCGACTTTGCATGGCCAATGTGCAGGTAGCCATTCGGTTCGGGCGGAAACCGGGTATGCACGATCCCCCCCCATTTGCCGGAGGCATTGTCTTCCTCGACGATTTGACGAACGAAGTCTTTGTGCTCTGCGGATTCAGTCATGAGTTCTGGTCGCGAAGTGTGAGTTCAAATGGATAGCGAAAAAGAAGCAGTCCCAGCGGGAAGCCGGCGTATTTTAGTCGACACTGCCGAACAATACAGGCGAGGCGTCGTCGCAAAAAGTATGTAGGTCGGTAGAACGAGCACGTTTTTCAGTGATACCGTTCCGGTCCACGCTGGTTTAACCGATAACGAATTTGGAGACTCTAACGATTTTTCGGATGCTGGCGAATTTTTGAAGTCCGAAAAGCGGCTTCGCTTGATGGGAATCGCTGCGCTATTCAGGATTGGACGTTGCAAATAATGGTTGGGAAATCTTGTGTCACGTCTTCGAATTGAAGAAGGGAAACGGCAGTACGGGCGGGAAAATCGAAAAGCTGAACATTATTCGTGGTGAAAGACTTTGAGAAGAGACCGATTTTGGGATCACGTCTAACATTCGTCAGGTAGTGTCTGGCTGCCTTTTTGAGCTGCGCAAGGTTCCATTTGCACTGACTCTATTGGCCGCAAGTTACCGTTTCGCCGGTGGTGCGGTCTAGCTGTCCGTATTTCCCGTCACATTTAGAAAACTTTGCCCAAAGGTGCGGTGTCGCGTCTTAGGAAACCCGAATTCCCTGATTGTTGGTTTTGTTTCTAACTGCCGTCTGATGTCTGCAGCGAGAAAGAAACGTTGTCGGGTTGCTAAAGAATTCTGCCCAATGTCATAAAGTCCATAGATTCCTGTGGTTTTGTATGAAACGGGCAAAACATTTAATGGAAACAGCGACGACTATTCTTTGAAATAGGGCAAAGCTGGAATACGGCTTAGCGGACGCGTATTAGCGTGCATGTGTGTTTTGAGTATGGCCACCGGCCAATTAACGATAGGACGAAGAGATGGTCGTACGATCTTTCCTCGAACGAGTACGCAACAGTTTCGGCGTTAACCAGACTCGGGCGGTGCGCCGTGCTCAGAAAACCAACACCACAGCAGGCGCAGAATTGCTGGAAATTCGCCAGTTGTTGACGGTGGATTTCATTTTTCAGTATGCCGGTGCGCTAGGTAGCGGGGTTGGGTTTGAAGATGCCACGAATGGTCAGATGCGTCGAGACGCCTTGCAGGATGCGGCTACTCGACTTGGTTCCATGTTTGAAAACAATGCCACCGTCACGCTGTCCGTGACCTCGTCGGACGATCCGAATTCCGGCACTCTTGCATCGGCTGGTTCTGCCATTGTTAGTTCCAACACTATGTTTGGTGGCATGGGCGTTGTCCGAAACAAAGTGATTACCGGAAACGACTTGAACGGCGGGACGGCTGATGGAAGCGTCAACGTCAACTGGGGGCAGCCATGGAACATTAGTGCCGATGCTGCTGCAGTGGGTAACAACGAATATGACTTTTATTTTGTGAGTTATCATGAAATTCTGCATGCGATGGGTTTCCTTTCCTACGTTTCGCAAAACGGAAATGATGTTTTTGGCACGACTCCCGGCAACGCTGGAAACTGGGCCAAGTTTGACGAGTTTATTACTGACGTAAATCAAACCCGCGTCGTTGATTCAGGTGGTGTTTTGAATTCGGCACTTTGGACCGCTCTATCAGTCGGTGGTGACAGTGCTTCAGGGAACGGTTTGTTTTTTAATGGCCCGGCTGCGATGTCTGCAAACAACGGGCAGCCAATCGGCTTGTATACTCCGACAACGTGGAACCCCGGTAGCAGTGTTAGTCATATCGACACCACGAATCCCGCCTATGCTGGCTTTTTGATGAATCACGCAGTAGGCACTGGACCACAGAATCGAATGCTTTCGGATATCGAAAACGGAATTCTGCTGGATATTGGCTACACTCTCGCTGACACCCTGAGCGTCACTGAACCTAATGGCGGAAGTCTTGTTTCGGACTTTGGCCGTGCTGACTCGTTTGACGTGTCGATTGGAATTCGCCCGACTTCCGACGTTGTGTTAAATATCACCAGCCAGGATCCAGGTGAAGTAGCGGTCTCCGTTGCCACACTGACGTTCACTCCGGCTAACTGGAGGACAGCTCAAACGGTTGATCTTAGTGGCGTCTCAGATCTGATTGCAGATGGCAACCAGATGACAAACATTGTGATTTCGATCAATGACGCAGCCAGCGATGCGATCTACAGCAATGTGCAGGACCTGATTGTCAGTGTGACATCCATCGACGATGACGGGGCGATTCCGACGAAGCCGGTCATTACCAGTCCAACTCAGGTACCTGGCACAAGCACTCCGGTTTTTTCCTGGAATGCTGATGCTAACTCAAGCCGATACACACTGACCGTGATCAATCTGCTGACGGGACAGCAGTCTCGAAGAGTGACGGACATTGTTGCGAAGAACTACTCTTTTGCGCTTCCGTTTCCAGACGGATTGTATCAGGCCAATGTGCAGGCGTTTAACACTCTTGGGCAGGGCGGTCCGGTTAGTGATCCGTTGATCTTTAACATTGGCGATCCGGTAATTCCTGCTGCACCGACGATCACTTCACCGGCAAACGCTGCGAAAGTCACTGTCAGCAATCCAACAATCCAGTGGACGTCTGTTGCAGGGGCGACTGAGTACGAACTGTACATCGTGTCGGCCGGTGAAGTTATTACAGTAACGACTTTGGGGGCAGACCTCGGAAACGGTCGACGCGCCTACACACCGACTCAGGCGTTAAACGAAGGATCTGCTTCAGTTTGGGTTCGTGGGATCAATTTTATCGGCGACGTTGGTGAATGGAGCACCCCAGTTCGGTTTACTGTTGATGCTGTTGGCCTGCCGCTGGTGCCGAGGATTACGGCTCCGCTGGTGTCGACGACTACCAATCCATTTCCAACATTCGAATGGACATCGGGTGGCCCTCTTGCCAGCACCTACCAATTATGGGTCGCTGCGCTGCGGGATGGAACCGGTACGGCTCAGGTGCCGGCCGTGTACGATCGGGTCATTCACGTAATTGATCACAACTCGCTCAACTATACGCACTTCCTGCCGTTGGCGGAGAAGCATTACAGGGTTTGGGTTCGAGCATTTAATTCAGCCGGTGAAACCAGTGGTTGGAGTTCCCCCGAGGAGTTTACGATCAACATTCCCGCGCCAGCAGTGCCGGTTGTCGATCCAATTCCAAACACTGAAGATACAACTCCAACGTTTAGCTGGAAAACCAGCGGCGATGCCTATACGCCAGGAACAACCTTCCGTTTGTGGGTCAATAACTTAAGCACCGGGCAGGCTCGAGTGATTGACATTAGCGGTCTAACAGCCACGTCGTACACTCCGACAGTTGCCCTTGGTCAGGGTCGACATGCCGTATGGGTTCAGGCAACGAACGCGGCCGGTGAGGAAAGTGCCTGGAGCGAGCGAGTTATCGTTAATATCGACGTGCTGCCACCATCACGACCCAAAGTGACCGGACCTGTTGCGAGTGCGAACGCGCCGTCAACTGATATTCTTACAGAGTTTCCAACGTTTACCTGGACCGCAGCCAACAACGCTGTTCGCTATGAACTTTGGGTGAATCATGTCGATTCGGGAACGAGCAAGGTAATCCACGAAACAGACCTGACGACGACAAGCTTTACGTCGACGCTTGCCCTGCCTCAGGGAAATGTTCGTGTTTGGGTTAGAGGCTACAACATCGCGGATGAAGTTGGCGAATGGAGTGCTCCATTCACGTTCTACCTGGACGTGCCATCACCTTCTGTACCAAAAATTGTTGCTCCAACTCCGAACGCAGTAGGTACGGTAAATGACGCGACTCCAACAATCGGTTGGCAGACAACTGTTCCTGGTGCGACCTATGATCTGCAACTTCAGGATGTTGTTACCGGTGTCACAATTGTCAACAAGACCGGGATCGTTTCGCAGACCTATACGATTCCTGTGAATCTTGACGAACGGCGATATCAGGTTCGGGTCCGGTCACTGAATACGGTTGGTGAAACTAGTGAATGGAGCAGTTGGTACGTCTTCACAATTGATGTCCCCAACGCCACAACTCCTATTGCTATTGGCCCAACAGGCACCGTAACGTCAAGCAATGTGACATTCACCTGGCTGCATTCTACCGACAGCGTTAGTTACGAAATTCTTGTTCGAGATCTTCGCAACCAGGAAAATATCGTTATCCGGGTTGATACCTTTGATGTAGATAGCTCGTTGGGAACCGCTTCCTTCACGTCGGCACTTAAGGATGGTACGTATCGATTTTGGGTTCGAGCTTTCAATTCTCAGGGGACTGCCAGCGGTTGGAGCAACTCGTTGTCTTTCATTGTTGATGACCTCACCGTCAACCTTGAACAGGCTGATTCCGATCTTGAAGTGGCATTGGTGTCCTTGACGGCTGAACGGCCAGTTGAAAAACGTGAATTGCAACAGGTTGATCAACCTGCGGGATACGCAGTTCAGCAAAAAACAGAATCAGTGGCTCGTGAAGCTGTTCAGGCATCAGTTGAATCGGAAGAAGTCAGTGGTCCGGCCGATCACGCAATTGAACTGCTGATGGCAGAAACCATTGACCCATCAGGCGTGTTTGCCATGCTGGATCGCAGGCGGTCCTAGTGCATTCCGGGGAAGTGATGTGAGGCTGGGACTGCGTTGATACGTAGTTCGAGCCATTTCCGGTGCTTGATGTGTTGCAGCTTGTCTATCGTCAGAGTTTGCTCTCTAAGTGCTTCCTGAACAAGCATTTGCGGCAAATTTTGGGATTGCGGGAACTTAAAGGTGCTTGGCGGCGTCCCAGCTAGGATACGTATTCACTGCGCACCGCCCTGCTGCTTCTGCCTAGTTTAATCATGCCACACCGCCAACCCAAAAACCAAGAAATCCTTTCTCAGGATTTCGATTGCCAATCAGCGGCGTTAGATGCGTCTGTTAGTGAGCTATCTGCGTCAGATCGACAGCTATTGGCGTCCTGGCAGTTGATTGGTGACTGTCTCCGACAGATCCCTGTTGTTTCTACGGATCTGGCAAGTTCTGTACGCCATGAGTGTGCGTTGCAGGGGCGTGAGCCAGTGGTTTCTGTGGACTCTTCTGTTGTAGCGTTCGGGGCGCCGCCGGTTCGTTCTGTACATGGATTCGCACGGACTACCGCTGTTCTGACTGCAGTGGCCTCTGTTCTTGTAGTGGCATTCATGGTTCTAACCGACGGTCACGGATTGCAACGCGATGCCCACATAGCAGCGTTAGCTAATCGTGCGTCAGATCTACCCGCGATCAGTTCTTTTGGAGATCCCGCAAAGTGGGACGTTGTGCTGGTAACGGTTCCTGATGGCGACGACCGGCAGCTTGTTCAGCAGTTGCGTCAGTCATTTGAGGAAAACGGACTGCAGGTACATTCCGGAGCTACGGACAATGTTGCTGCGGGTTCCGAGGTGGCGCCGCAAATTGCTTCCAGCATAGTGTCTGGTGAGTTATTTGACGTGCTGACTGGCGAGAATAAGGATGTCGAAACGGAGTGGAATCCCGAGCAGATTGATGATCTTGATCGTGATGAATTGTTAGCTCGGTTTGTGGACTCGATGAAGACTCCCAGCCGTTCGGATGAGCATTTCGGCGAGATGGTTGTAGTGTTTTCGCAGGAGACCATGGATGCCATCGAACTTGCCGTTGGCTCGGGAAAGATTTCCTCCGGGGCAGCTGCGATCGCTGCAGTTCAGTCGGCGGGCGGGTCGTCAGTTGCTGCTGATGAGCACGTCAGCCGCGACACGAAGTTCGAAATCGCAGCGGGTGACGTCAGTCGTCGGCCAGTCCTGGTAGTGGTTCGCCGGAAAAAAGACGTGGCTCCATTGGTTGAGCCGCAAGCGCGACAGCACGGCTTGTCACCGAGTCATCTGGACTCCAATTCCATTGCCGAATCTTCGAATTATGGTCGATTCGTCTGACTGTGGAGCCGATTTTGTGAATACCTCACAAGGTCAAACAGTCGTCGGTTTATATATTCCATTTTCCACCCTACAGGTGGACTCCCTTCCCCCAAAGACTGCTAATTGCCGGGAAACCCAGCCTTTACGTCTTTTGGCGGATTGTCATAGAATGGGGCGACTGTCCAGTTTCCGTACTGTTCGGGAAATAGGTTCCGCGATCAGGATTAACATTGATCGTATTCCACACTGATTCGATCCGGAGTTCGCGGCAGGCGTCTCGGAGATCCCCTTTCCAAAGTTCAGCTCTCTATGAACCCTAAACTCTTCACAATTGCAATTGCTTTCGCCGCAGCGTTTTTTGCTGGCGAATCGGTTCAGGCTCAACAGCCTCACCATCCGGAAGTCTCCGTCGGCCACAGCGGTGTTGAGACACTGAAAGCCGATTTGGAATATCTGCTCAGCTTCACATCGAAGAAAGAACAGGAGCAGTTAGAAAATATCGTTGGCTTCATTGATCTGCTGGTCTTCGGCATGGACGAAAAGCGTCCACTGCGCGTCGACATCATGACTGGGACCACACCATCCACGTACATTATCTGGGGCGCTTATGATGTGTTGACAGATCTAAAGGTGGACAACATCGAAGCTCAGTTTGTGTTGAAAGATATTGGTCCGAATCTCTCGGAACTACTGCCTGATGAAACGGGTTGGTTTCGCGTTCTGCCGGACTTGAAGTACGCGATTTTGATTCTGACCAATCCGGCAGATCATACATTGTTCAAACAGATCATTTTGAAGTTAGGCGACCCGCTGCCCGCCATTCAGCCGTTGCTGGTAAATGGTGCGAACATGGGTGTGCAGCTTCTCAATAAGGCGGTTTCTGTCGAAGATCAGCAGAAACGTCGAGATTCGTTTGCGGAAGTTCGCTCAAACCGAATGGATGCTCTGCAAAAACGTCCGGCTGAATCAGCAACGGAATTCGACCTGCGAAAGGGCCTTGTCGCGAATCAGCTAAGTGAATTAGAGCGATTGACGGTCGAGGCGTTGAACGCCAGTGCCAGAATCTTTTTGGACAAAAACGAAGCCAACGCACGTGTGTTGTTTGTATCAGAAGCCATTGCAGACACTTCATATGGGAAAAGCCTGGCACTATTTGGTAAGCACCTTGATGCGTTCGCTACTGTTCCTAAACAGCAACACAGCGTAATGTCATTACGTGCCAACCACCCGGTTGATGAACTGCGCCAAGCCAATGCGTTGAACATTATTGACCTGATGCGAAAAGACACCGAGGCCAGACTCAAGGCTGATCAACAACTTAGTGCCGACGAAAAAACAGCGTCTCAGCAGCTCTTCGATGGTATTATGGACGTTGTTAAAGACGGCGTTAAGTCGGGCAATATCAATGCATTTGTCGAATCGACAATTGATGAAGAAGGCCGGCAGATCTCGTTTGGGGCCGTTTCGACAACGAACGGCGAGCGTCTGGCCGATGCTTTGGCAGTGATCGCCAAGACGGGCAAGGGCAACAAAGTGACACCAGACGTCGCCACCGTCGACAACGTTAAGATTCACGAAGTGCAACTTGCGAAAGGTTACTTTGAGCTTTTCGATCGCGTTTTTGGCGAAGGCAAAACAGCTTACATCGGCACATCAAAAGACTTAACCTGGTTCGCCACGGGAGAAGGTTCGCTTGAGGCGCTTAAAGCCAGTATTACGGATCTGAAAGAGCCAGTAGAATCGGATGTTGTTTTGACGGTCGAGTCTCGTCTTCAGCCGTGGGCTAAACGAACATCAAAGCTTATTGAAGATTCGCCTGAACCTGAAACACTGGATCTGCAGCAGCAACGACGTGACGTGCTTCGAACGTTGAAAATCGCTGTTGAGTCGTTTGAAGACAAAGACGACGCTCGATTTGAAATTAAGGTTGTTGATGGCAAGGCGACGGGGGAAATCTTTGTGAACACCGGCGTGTTGCGATTTCTTGGTCGTCAACTTGCGTTGTACTCGAAGAACAATCTTCAGTAGTAACTCGTTTGCTTGTATCAAAGTCGCTGACGTTTATTGCAGGGATGCTCGATGTCTGGACAAACCGCCGCAGATTCACAGCCGATTGACGACATTGAGTTGGCTTATCGAGAAGCGCTGCGATCAATCGATGAAGCCGAACTACAGGTTGGGTCAGCACTACGAGAACTGGTCAGTGATGATGAATCTACGTCGTTCGAAAGCGAATCGGCCTTTGCTTCTATTGGCGATGAACTCGCGGATGAGCTTGCTTCAGAATCGACGCTGATTACCGAAGCTGTTGTTGATGGAGCGATTCGCGTTTCTCCACGATCCGTCATTGAAGCGGCGTTATTTGTCGGTGGAGAAGTTGCTCTGACGGCGAAACGTCTGGCGTCTTTGATCGGCAACGACACTGACGCCCGTCTGGCAGTTAAGCTGATTGACGAACTAAACGATGAGTACGCCGTTCATAATCGTCCGTATGAAATTCGCCTGCATGAAGGCGGGTTTCGAATGGAGTTGCAGGAAAAATACGCGAACGTCCAGCTGAAGGTGTTTGGGCTTGGCCCTCGCGAGGTAAAGCTGTCCCCCGAGGTTCTGGAAGTGCTGGCGTTTGTTGCCTATAACCAGCCGGTTACAAAGCAGGATCTGGAATCGATCAGGCAGCGCAACACACTGGCTCACGTCCGTCGCCTTATTCGGCTGCAGGTTGTGGAAGTGGAACGAACGGGAGACCGCAGGACCGATATTGTGTACCAAACCGGTCAGCGATTTCTTGAGCTGTTTGGCCTGGCATCTCTGGACGAACTTCCTCAGGCAGATGTCTTCAGCTTTAAATAGCATTTAGCGAACGGCGGCAAAACTGCTTTCATTCTCGTAGGGAGGTCAATTGTTAATTGTCCACCCTCGTGTCATTTGATAACGTCGCGGGTCAGTTTTAGTATTTAATGCCGCAGCCGGAAATCCATCGTGCTGCTGTTCCTCGACCAGCTTTGGGCAGATGTGAGTTCAGTGGCGGGTTTGTTTTCCTGTCGCTGTCTAAGTGGCAATTAATTTAGGGTTATTCAGTGTCATCTTTGGACTGGGCTCCGTTACGGAGCATTATCGACAACAATCAGTCATTTCTGATTTCCAGTCACGTCAGGCCCGATGCTGATGCTCTGGGTTCTGAGTTGGGAATGGCGGCGATTCTGCGTGCCTTTGGGAAGCAGGTCACAATTGTCAATGCGACCGCTCCTCCGGCTAATCTGCAGTTTCTTAATCCAGATCAGCAAGTGTTGAAACTGAATGAGAATATTAAGCGGGAAAGCCTCCCGGCGGTTGATGTCTATGTGGTTGTGGACACAAGTGCGTGGCAGCAGTTAGGGGCCATGGCTGAAGTGATTCAAAGTGCCGGAAAGAAACGTGTTGTCATAGATCACCATGTTAGTTCCGACAACATGGGTGCCACTGAATTTAAAGACACAACGGCAGCAGCCACGGGTGAGCTGATTTTTGAGGCGGCTGAATATTTCGGCGTATCGTTTGATCCTCCAACGGCATCTGCTTTATATGCCGCCATCGCGACGGATACAGGCTGGTTTCGATTTCCATCGACATCTTCAAGCACAATGCGTGTTGCCGCTGCTTTGATGGATCTGGGAGCCAGCCCACACGAATTGTTCAACTACCTGAACGAGCAGCGGTCATTGGCACGCGTTCGGTTAGGTGGCCGCGTTTTGGGCCGCATTGAAACATCGGACGACGGGCGACTGGCGTGGGTTTATGTCGACGCAACAGACTTGAAGGAAACCGGTGCCGTGCCTTCGGACACCGAAGGTCTTGTCAACGAATGCCTGACCATTGCAGGCTCGGAGGCAGCGTTCATTGCAGTTCAGCTTCCATCGGGACAGGTGAAAATCAGTCTCCGTTCCAAGCCACCGCATGATGTTGCTGCTGTCGCAGAACAGTTCAAAGGTGGTGGACATAAGTTGGCGTCCGGAGCAACACTGGCTGGCCCGTTGGATGAAGTCGTAAATCTAATGAAGAACGCCTTCTTGAAAATGCTGACTGAAGTATCCGTTCTAAACGCGCGTTGAGGCGGACAGGTGACGTCTTGCCATGCTGGAACAGTGGGTGAGATTTGCGCCGACTGGAATTAGCGTTGGCAGGGGCTGTTTTTCTGTTCCAGCCAATCATGGGGCGACTGTTTTTGGCAAATGCATCCCGTGCAACCTAGCAACACTTGCGCCAAGGTTGCGTGAATCGTGTTGACTTTTGATGTGTTCAGATGGAACACATCGTTGAATGTTCTTCGGAAATATCACTCGTTTATAAGTCGCTGATATACAACAGTTTAGGTCGTTTATTTGTTTTTGGCACCAGATGTGAATCTTAGTAGGTTGTTCCGGACACGACATCGGGACACGCACATCTGAATTTAGCCATCAAGACGAAAGGCCTCACGATGCCCCGCACATCTATTCTTCTGTTTAGTATTATTTGTCTGACATCTCCGACGATATACGCGAACGATATTGTTGACTTCTTACGAGCCCTGCAGGGGCCACCCGTTCGACAGTATCAACCCGTATCAGCTCGATCGCGTGCCGGGTCCGTTCATCATGACCGACATAGGCACGTCGAACCAGCAGTTGTCGATATTCATCATTCCCGACCCTCGCGGCAGCACACCGTCGTTGTTCCATCAAGAAGCCGTGTGTCACTCAATATCAGCATTGGAAGTCAGGCACGCGTTGCTCAGGTTCCCGTTACGCCGTTCCCGGGTTCCTATTTAGCACCCGGTCATGGAACGCAGCCACCGATAGTCGGTAGGTTTGGGCATCTTCCACATCAGTTGGGCGACGTTGTGATCTGTCCTGTACGGCTGGAAACCTGCGTGCGAATCAAGGATGCTGATGAAGTGGCTCCGTGGGCCGTTCCTGTTGTGGTTGTGGTACGCGATCCACATCTCAGCCGATTTGGAAGTTGTGATTGCATTGAGCGGTTGGTGTATGTTGAAGTATTGGTGCCACCCTGTCCTATTCAGCGAATGAGGGTAAGTCCATGCAAAACGAAGATCCGTTTGGATTATGGCCGGTACGAAGTTGATATCGTTTCACGCGGTGGAGTCATCGAAGTTGACTACGACAACTAGTACTACCGTCGCACTTTTCTAAACATGCTGAATATTCTATGACACGGATTTTAGGAGAGGGAGGATGGCATAGAAGCCGGGCGTCGCTGATATCAGGAGATGGCGGCACGAGCTGGATCGTTTGAGCGATCGCATAGAGCCCCGCTTCGGTCGGACAATTGGCAGCGGGTGTAGCGCTGTTCGTAATTCTGATGCGAACACTTTCGCTTCCGGGTTTTGTTGCCTGGGTTAAACAGGCCAGTGTGCAGCAGTTGACGGTGTTTCTGTTTGCTCCGATTTATCTGGCGTTTCTGTTCTATCTTGATACGACAAAAAACGCCGGGATGAGCACTCGATTGCTGGCACCGTTGGTTCCTTTTATCGCGATGACGATGGGTCGGCTGGTAGAAGTTGCTTTGAAAACCGCAGCGGCGGCTCGTCGGATTCTGTTGTCGGCCTCTACGTTGTTGGTTGTTTCTTTTGCCGCCGGTCAGCAACTTTCGTTTGCTGAATATCGAGTGGATGCAGCTTGTGGCCTAGCAGTTGCGCATGTTCTGGGGCAACTCCTTGGTGAAGAGACGTTGCTTCAGAAGCTGCGTTCATGTGTGTCGGAAGCTGCTCGACTGTTGAGTGCTCAACCGCAGATTGTGAATCTTTTTCTGAAAAGGCCATTGCTAGGGCTGCCGACGGATTACTTCAATACAGAACACACGATATGGGCTGACGATCGGACCCTGAACTACGCTGGCCGCTTTGGAGTTCGTTATGTGTTGCAGCTATGACATAAGAAACGATGAGGAATTTTTCGGCCAGCTGGAACATGGTATCGCCCCTAATTGGTTGAAGGTGATCGAACGGGGCGACAGCCTTGCGCTGTATGAGCTTTCCACCGCGCCGGGAAATCCGCCTGAAGTGTGCTTTGCCTTTTGCTTGAGCGCACTTCAAGAAAAGGTTCACTGCGTTTACGGCATAGCAATCGCGTGGATCAAGAAATGAGTTGTTGCCTTTTTGGTGAACCTGTCTTGGGGTGTTGATCTGCGTTCGGCTTGCTGAGTTTGAGTTGGTCGAATTCAGTCATCGCGGAAGCAAGCTGGAGCAGTGAAAAACCGTTACCAGAAATTACCGCACCTATCGTAAGCCACCGCGTTTGGGCAATGAGAAAAACAATCGGGCTGATCGTCGGTAAAAAAACGGCCCCGGCCGTCGTGTAAACCCGAGACTTAACCAGCGATTCTGGTCGCTGTAACTACACGAACTGTTTTCTCTGGTTTCAGACTCGCTGCTTCCGTGCAGCATCGTACGCCTAAATGAACGCCACAATTCGCAAGGAATTCTACTGAATAGGCACACCTGAGAAAACGGGCGCGTGTTTCTGCCATTTACTATTGTGAAATTCGCGTAACAGAATCATCCACAGCGATGTAGATGCCTCTGGCCCGTCAAATAATCAAGGGCTTGCCATAAATTCGTGTGTGTTAAAAGCACTTCCAGTCGGCCGCTGATTTTCTGCGGGCCGATTTTTTGGCTTTCACTAATTAACGCACGGGCGGAACGCAGTTGGGTTTCGTGTCGCGTTTGCGTATCGCTGGAGTTCCTGCCGTAGACCGATCATACTTGTGGTCTACTTTATCCTTTGGGGGCTATTTCGTTCGCTTCTGTCGATTTAGGATTCCGCATGCACTACTGTTTTCGCCCAACGTTTTTTCTGGTTTCGTGGCTCGCTGCCATGAATTCAGTTTTTGCTGCAGACCGTCCGAATATTGTATGGCTGGTGTCTGAAGATAATTCGGTGCACTATCTGGATATGTTCGATAAGCATGGAGCTCCGACGCCACGGATCGGAGAACTAGCCGCTCACGGGCTGATTTACGATCATGCGTTTTCAAACGCTCCGGTCTGCAGTGTGGCGAGAACAACGTTGGCTACTGGATGCTACGGGCCTCGCATTGGTACTCAGTATCATCGCCGTTCAGTGGTCGTGCCAATGCCCGATGGCGTTCGCATGTTTCCCGAGTACCTTCGCTCGGCTGGTTATCACACGGCGAATAACAGGAAGACCGATTACAACGCGGTAGCTGGGAAAAATGTCTGGGACAATTCATCAGGCAACGCCACATGGCGAAGTCGAAAAGACGGACAGCCGTTTTTCTACATGGAGAGTTTTGCTGTCTGTCACGAAAGCTCGCTGCATTTTTCGGCAGACGTCATGGCGTCTGAAAAGACAACCACAGATCCGGCAACTGTACATGTGGCTCCCTATCATCCGAATACTCCCACGTTTCGCTATGCGAATGCTCGGTATCGAGATCGCATGATGGAGATGGACCGACAGATTGGCAAGGTGGTGGATCAGTTAACGAAGGATGGATTGCTGGAAGACACCTTTATCTTTTACTTCGGTGATCATGGAGGCGTTCTACCTCGAGGCAAAGGCTACGCGTACGAAAGCGGCTTGCATGTGCCGCTTGTTGTTCGTGTTCCTAAGAAGTGGAAACACGTTGTTGACGCAAAAGTTGGAAGTCGCCAGAAAGGTTTTGTTAGCTTCATCGACTTCGGCCCAACAGTATTGAATCTGGCTGGCGTTGACATCCCAATCGGTGTTGACGGTACGCCGTTTCTGGGCGAAGGAGTATCGCAGGCAGACGTCGATAGTCGCGATGAAGCGTTCGGGTACGCTGATCGGTTTGATGAAAAATACGACCAGGTGCGAACTCTGCGGAAGGGCCGATTTGAGTACATTCGCAACTACCAGCCTTTCAATCCCGACGGTTTGCAGAACAACTATCGTTACAAGATGCTGGCCTACGAAGAATGGCGGGAATTGTTTTTAGCAGGAAAGCTAAACGATGTGCAGAGTCAGTTTTTTCGGACTCGCCCAGCAGAACAGCTTTTCGACGTGGAAGCAGATCCACACGAAGTCGATAATCTTGCGACGAATCCAGAATATGCCGACGTGTTAAAATCGATGCGAGAGCGTTTGACTGCCAGAGCAAAGTCGATGCCGGATCTCAGTATGTATCCGGAAAGTGTGCTGGCCGAAAGTGCTTTTGATAACCCTGTTCAGTTTGGTAGAGATATGAAAGCGAATATCGGTCGGTTGGTTGATGTTGCTGACCTAAGCCTGATTTCTTTTGAGGCCGCCAAAGATCGAATCAAAGCGGCTCTTGAATCTGATGATCCGATGGTTAGATATTGGGGCCTGATTGTTTGCAGCACTCATGGTGCCGCGGCTAACGAATTCGTTTCGTATGCAAAAGAAATGGCGGAAGGCGATAGTCACACTCTGGTAAGAATAAGAGCGGCCGAATTTCTGGGGCTGTTGGAGGCTGCTGAACCGCAGGCCGTCTTTATCAAGGCTCTTCGCGAAACGAATTCGGGAATCGAAGCAGGGCTGATTTTGAATTCGCTCACACTTCTTCGCGACGGAAAACCGGGCTACGATTTCAAGATAACCAGGGAACTGCTTCAGCCTGCTGTTCGAAAAAACGAGACCGTTGAACGGCGTCTGGAGTACCTGCTGGCTCCGTAGTGTTTTGAGAATACTCTATTGAAAAGTTTGGGAAAGATTTCATGAAGGCGATTACTGTTTTGGTCACTCTTGCCATGCTGTTTGCTGGTAGGTTACTGGCAAGCGATACTTTGGTTTTTGAAGCGAAGAATTCCGAAGGTGCGGCTCCTCACGTGGTGCTTGTTGCCGGAGATGAGGAATATCGCACAGAAGAAACGATGCCAATGCTGGCTAAGCTGCTCAGCCAAAAGCATGGGTTCAAGTGCACGGTCGTTTTTTCATTCGGACCAGACGGTGCCGATTACATCGATCCGAATAATCAAAAAGGACTACGTGGGCTGGAAGCATTGGATACTGCCGACCTGATGATAATTGGCACACGGTTTCGCCAACCCGATGAAGTTCAGGCTGAACATATCACAAAATTTCTGAATGCCGGGAAGCCACTGATAGGCATTCGCACGTCAACGCATGCGTTCAATGGAAACGGATCATTTGGTGGCGTTGGCTTCGGTGAATTTGGCCGAAAAATCCTGGGGGAACAATGGGTCAATCACCACGGTGGACATAAGAGAGAGGGTTGTCGAGGCGTGATCGAACCGGCATCCGCCTCGCACGCTATCCTGAATGGCGTCACAGACGTGTTCGCGCCAAGTGACGTCTACGGTGTCACTCATCTGACAGAATTCGATCAGGTACTGATGCGAGGCGCAGTTACCGATTCTCTTGACCCTGCCTCGGAAATTATCGAAGGCGAAAAAAATGCGCCTATGCAGGCTCTTGCATGGCTGCACACTTACACAACTCCGGATGGAACAGCAGAAGGTCATACATTCTGCACAACGGCGGGCGCATCAGTAGACTTTGTCTCTGAAGATTTGCGTCGCATGGTTGTAAACGCTGCCTACTTTCTTCTGAACAAGGATGTTCCGGTGAAGGCTGACGTTAACTTTGTCGATCCTTTCTACCCAAGCTTCTTTGGCTTTATCAATGACAAGGGATATTGGAGGGATACAAATCTGACGATTGATCAACTGCAGCTTGGCCAGTCAATCCATTTGCCAGATCCTAAAGGCAGTCCGGAATGGAAATTCAGACCGACTCCTCTGGTGAACTAGTTTCCTGCTCGCATTGGATGCCTCGTTCCACATCACACCTCGGCATGTTTTGGCCGAGGTGTGTTTATTTGGACTTTCGCTGTCTGGGTATTGGTGAACTGGCAGCACTTGGTGCGGTTGCTCTTGGGTCAAGTGCGAGTCTGTTGTATGGATGAACAAGACTTTCTGCGTGGGGGATGAATCTCACCAAGGATGTCATGGCCAGTGTGATTCTGTTGCTGCAACTGGCACTTTCTGCGTGGTGTCGACGCGAGCCGGTCCTGCAGGCAGATTCGACGGCATGGTTCTGGCTGGGACTAAGCGGATTTATAGGAGTGGTGATTGGCGACACATGCTATTTCAGGAGCCTGCAGATTCCGGGGCCAAGAAAAGCATTGATTGTTTCGACCACGGCCCCGATTTTTGCCGCTGTTTTCGGAGCTCTGTTTCTTGGTGAATCGCTGACAGTGACAATCACAGCGGGTATTTTGATTGCCACTGCAGGAGTCGTGTATGTTGTGGCAGAGCGCCACACTACAAATGAATCAGCTGGCTTGTTTCCCGGGTCGACAGGATTGGGCGTAATGACCGGCACGCTTGGGGCTGTTTGCCAGGCTGGCGGTGCGGTGTGCTCGAAGCTCGGGATGGAACCTGTGATCCCGTGGAAGCCACCATGATTCGACTTGTCGTATCTGCCTTGGGCGCATTTCTGGTGGTTGTTTGGTTGCGGCAGGTTGGTGACGTTCTTCGTCGAATTAACGATCGGAATCTGCTGCAGAAGTTTGTTCCCGCTGTCCTTGCCGGCACGTGGCTGGGGATCCTGCTGTGTCAGGTCGCTTACAAGAACACAACTGTATCTCACGCGACGATCCTACTGGCGACCGCGCCTCTGTTCGCCGTTCCTCTGGTGAGAATCTTCTACGGCCACGCGATCACGATCAGGGCTATTGTCGGCATTCTCATTGCCGTGTGCGGCATTTATCTGATTGCGAGATGACACTTGCCAGAGCCGTCAATATGGCCGCGTGCAGTTGATTGTCAGTGAGCGCTTAAAACCAGCCATTGATGTGCGGGTTAAAACCGGCCACTGAGGGGTTGGGTATGTTGATCAATTTCGGCACGCGAAGTGTCGGGGGAGGTCCGCATATCGAACCAGCTGTCAATGGCGACTCATCAA
>JBDNFN010000217.1:0-49392 GCA_041689795.1 Fuerstiella sp.
CAACGATGGCACGATACAAGCCTAAACGTCGTATCTTCATCAGCAGCCTGCCGCCGCTGGTGCGACGTCACGCACGCCATCTTCGCGAACACGGGAGCATCGAAAATACACTTCATCACACGCTGGATGTCACTTTTGCAAAAGACAGCGGCCGGATTCGCATTCGTCTCCGCCGGTGATCGTTCACGACAGTAAGTGACTGAACGACCAACGGCTCCGAAAAAGACAAATCCTCGCACAACATTTCACCGAGACAGAATGCCTATCTCAAACAACCTTACTCCGCGCCCACGGAACCTACGGAACTTCAGTCACGCAAAAACAAGTGATACATTCGACATAAAGTATCACGCATTCCGTGAGTCCACTTATGTGGGGCCACCCAACTCACAAACCAGGTTAAGGCGACAAAATAAACGAAGCGGGTCAAACCGAACTGGCAAGAGCAAGCGTGCACATTGCTCTGTTCTGAAAGCTGGTTTACTCGGTCGATGGTTCTTCCAGATATGTATAGCCGTTGAGTGCTTCTTCGTAGAAGCGAACAAACTTGCCGGCTTCGGCGTGGCTAAGTCTATTCTCGCGAACAGCTTCTTCCACGGCGACCTGCAAACGGTGAATCAGATCCTTACCATCGTATTGCACATAGTCGAGAACTTCGCCAACCGTTTCGCCTTTCAGGATGGCATCCAGAACAACTTCTCCACTGTCTGAAAGATCAACATGCACCGTGTTTGTGTCACCAAACAGGTTATGCAGGTCGCCCAGGATTTCCTGGTATGCGCCGACCAGAAAGGTGCCAAGGCAATACGGTGATCCGTCGTATTCGTGTAGCAGAAGCGTGCGTTTTACGTCTCGACGATCAATGAATTGATCAATCTTTCCATCCGAGTCGCAAGTGATATCGCTAAGAACTGCGTGCCGCCTCGGTTCTTCGTTTAGTCGATGAATCGGCATCACTGGAAACAGTTGCTTGATCGCCCATGAATCTGGAATCGACTGGAACAACGAAAAGTTGCAGAAGTAATTATCGGACAACATTCGGTCCAGCTTTTCGAGCTCTTCCGGAATGAAATCCATCGTCTCCGTCAGAATCCAGATGCGATGGCAAATCGCAAAGTACAAGTTCTCCGCAAGGCACCTTTGATCAAGTGAAAGGTGCCCGGTAGCGAACAAAGTCATTGCAACATCAATGGCCAGCTGCGAGTCATGAAAGCTCTCCAAAGCATTACGGGTCGTCAGAGCATTGTATGTCTGGAACAGATCCAGAATCGGTTGGACCGCATCCTCTGGTGGTTGAAGTTCTTCTGCAGTATGCTCACGTCCCTGCTGCGAAACGCCTAACACTCCAAACAGAAGCACGCTATGGAACGCAGAAACTGCGCGGCCACTTTCTGAAATGATATTTGGATGCGGAACTTCCGCGTCATCGCAGACAGTTTGAATATGATAGACCACGTCGCGAGCGTACTCTTCGATCGTGTAATTCATGCTTGATTCGAAGTTAGTCTGAGACCCGTCGTAGTCGACACCAAGACCACCTCCCACGTCGAGGTACTTCAGTCCGGCACCGCGTTTCACGAGGTCGGCATAAATCCGAGACGATTCATTCAGAGCGGATTTCACCTGCCGAATGTTGGTAATCTGGCTTCCAAGGTGGAAGTGCAGCAACTGAAAACAGTCCTCCATTCCGCGCGACTTCAGCTCGTCCAAAGCCATCAGAATTTCGTTTACTCGAAGACCAAACTTCGACCGATAGCCACCGGAAGACTGCCAACGTCCCGCGCCACGCGCCGCCAGTTTGACTCGCATACCAATCACGGGCCGGACTCCGACTTTTTCGGCATAATCCAAGACCATTTTTAGTTCCGTGTATTTTTCAACAACCGGAATGACATGGCGGCCAACCTTCTGTGCGAGGAGGGCCATTTCGATGAACTCGGCGTCTTTAAAGCCATTGCAGATAATCGGAGTTGATGGTTCCGTCATCGCTACGACGGCCAGCAACTCAGGTTTGCTGCCTGCTTCGAGACCAAAACCAAATTCACGGCCGAACTCAACAACCTTTTCAACAACCTGACGTTGCTGATTAACCTTAATTGGATATACGCAGGCATATTTGCCCTTGTAGTCGTGGTCCTTGATCGCATTCGCGAAGGCGTCGTTGAGCACCTTTAAACGATCGCGAATGATGCCGTTGAATCTTACAAGGACCGGGACATCCAACCCTCGCAATTGTAAACGGTCGACCAGCTCTTTCAGGTCAATGGAACGATCCGGATTTCGGTCCGGATGGACTAAGACGTTTCCGCCGGCGCTCACTGAAAAATAACCGCTTCCCCAGCGAGAAACGTCATACAGCTCAGCTGCGTCCGTGGAACTCCACGTCGTGGGGCCTGAATCAATCATTCTGAACACTTCCAAGGGAATAAGACACACCGCGTATCAGCTAGATGAGCTGATACGTAACGCCTGAATCCCAACAAATGGTAACAGGCCAAAAGCGGGAAGATTAATATCCGGAAAATCAGACGGTTTTGGGCTTCGAATCGCGGTTCATCAACCAGACAAGCACAGGACTGGCCACATAGATCGAACTGTATGTACCGACGATAACACCGAGCGTTAGACAGAACGCAAAGCCATGAATTCCCTCGCCACCAATTACGTACAGAATGATAACCACAAGAAACGTTGTCAGTGATGTCAGTAAAGTACGAGACAATGTCTGGTTCAGCGAAGTGTTCACAATTTCGTCGGTCAGTTTCGGGTTCTTTCCACGCACTTCGCGGATACGGTCAAACACTACGATCGTGTCGTTCAATGAGTAACCAACAATCGTGAGAAACGCGGCAACCATTGGAAGGTTTATCCGGAAGTCGTTCAACAACAGGGCATTTCCAATTGCACTACCATTCAAGTATGAAGCAAGAGCCATGAGCCCCAACACAATTAACACGTCGTGCACCAACGCCACAACGGCCGCAAGACCGAACGTGATTTTCTGAAAGCGAAACCAAATATAGGCAACGATTGCCAACAGGCTGATCAAAATTGCCAACACAGCTGACGTTTTCATTTCACTGGCAACTGCACTGGCAAAAGTGTTGACCTCGTCAAACAAAGGACTGGAATCCATTTGAGTCTTCATCGCGGCCAGAGCCGTTTCAAGATCCTCTTTTGGCAGGTCAGGAGTCGCCCGAACAAGAACCTCGTCAAATTTTTGCACCTGCTGTCCAGTGACCCCCTTACCAGTACCGCCAAGGCCCTGAATTTCGAAAAACGCTTCCGGCTCTGGATATTTCGAATTATCCTCAATAGAAATACTGCTAATGGCACCGCCCAGCATGTCTGAAATCGTGCCTGCGGCAACTTCTGCAGACAGTTTGATTTTTACCGAATGACCACCGCTGAAACGCTGATATTGCAACGCTTCAGCGGACTCGTCGCCAGCGTCGATCACGAACGGCTGAATATCTGAGTAGTCCATGGAAACCATCAATAGTTTCATGTCGGACTGACCCTTAAACGAGTCGTAGACCTTTGTACGGACGCGATCTTCTGCTGAAGTTGCTTCCGCGGCATTTTCGGCGTTATCGCTTTCCGTCGTACGAAGACGGAAGTGCTTGCCTCCGGAAGTAGTGTCTTCACCGGCCAGTGTAAGGCGTTCAACTGTAAAGTTATCAGTGAACTGTCCTTTCAAAATCTCCTGCACCGCTTCAGTTTCTGCCGACTGATTCAACTGGAATGTCACCATGGTGCCACCAGTAAAGTCGATATCGTAGCTACTCTCTCCACGAGACACGAATGCCGCCAGGCCAGCGACAACTAACAGGCCGGACATTATGCCGCAAAAGGTACGCTTACTTAGAAAGTTAATGTTGGTGTTTCCAACAATGCTCATCATATTCAGGTTTTTGATCCAACCCCTTCGTTCAGCAACATCAAAGACCAGACGGCCCACGTAAAGAGCGGTGAACATGCTGACCACAATCCCGATGAACAGGGAAACGGCAAAGCCTTTTACCTGATCTGTTCCAATCATGAACAGAATGATGGCGGTGATTAAAGTCGTCACGTTTGCGTCGACGATGGTTGCGAACGCCTTGCCGAAACCGTTCTGAATGGCGACTCGCAGATTTGAGCCACGGCCCAATTCTTCACGCATTCGCTCGAAGATCAGCACATTTGCATCAACTGCCATACCGATCGTCAGAACCAACCCCGCCAATCCTGGCAGGGTAAACGTGGCGTTAATACCCATCATTACGGTAAGTACCAGCACCAGATTCAGAAACAGACACAGAACCGCAACAATGCCGGCGAATCTGTAATAGACCAGCATGAACACCACCACACACGCGGCAGCAAACATGACGGCCTGAACGCCCTTTTTGCGAACATCTTCGCCCAAAGTTGGGTCGACTGTAGCTTCACTCAGCGGCTTGCGATTAATTGGGACTTCCAATGCACCAGCATTCAGGACGCCGGCGAGTTCACGCACTTCTTCGATAGTGAAGTTGCCGCTGATCTGACCGCTGTCGCTGATCACATCATTAATATCCGGGGCACTATAAAGCTTTCCGTCGAGAACAATCCCCAACCCTCGCTTTGGCTTACCGGTCTGTGGCTGAAAGCGACTCGTTAGTCGGCTAAACAAGAATGCTCCACGCGTATCAAAGCGGAAATTCACAATCTGTCCACCGCTTTCAGGATCAACGCCCCACGATGCCTGCTTCAGATATTTCCCGCTGACCTGTTGTTCAGCAGGGTCAACCAGCACAAGATATTCTTCCGTCGTGTAACGCTCTTTAACGCCGTTTGATTCGCGAAACTTTTCAACTTCGCGACGAACAACATCGCTTCGCTGCAGCAACTGAGGTTTTTGGCCGTCGCCCTTTTCGTAAGCCGGAAGCCACATTGCGTACACTTCCGTTGTTCCATCAGCCAGAGTTCGAACCAACTGCTTCGAATCGCTGGACATACCCAGTGCCTGACGCACCATAACCGGATCATCAACCTGCTGGTTGACGGTGATAAAGAATCCCAGACTTCCCAGCTTCGTAATACTACGTTTGATTTCGTTAACGGTTTGAGGATCTTCGCCTGGAACAATCACTTCCAGACGGTCTCGACCAACCTGCCGCACGGTGATTTCAGCCGTGCCGCTCGGATTAATACGCTTGGCAACTGCAGTCACCATTTTGTCCATCACTTCATCATTCAGCTCTTTGCCTTCTTCTTCCTCAACCTGGAATACCATGTTGGTTCCGCCGGCAAGGTCGATACCCAGTCGAATACCTTCGCCGAGTGTTTCGCCGTTGATCATCCTGACCAAAAAGGGCATAAGCCCGATTGCCAGAGCAGCGAGGCAAACGCCAAACCGAAATCCCCATTCAGTGAGCTTTATTGACTTGGCAATGAACGCTCCCAGAACAAAAGCCCCGATAAGCCCGAAGACAAAAATGGCAAACGCAGTGCCGCCGCCAATGGTGGCCCCATCAGTAACAACTGGCAGGACTTCCACAACCTTTTCAGCTGCTTCAGCAACGGGTTCAACGGCACCAGCCGCGACGCCGCCATCCTGAATCGCCAGCGTTAATATTCCAGTCAGCATATTCAACATCAGTGATAATTCCTGATCAGTTCAAGCAGGCGTCTTCGTGACGACTGGAAAACAGAAACGCGTTGGTACGACCGCATTTACAAGGTCGCCGCAACTGGTGAAAGATTTGTCGCTATTTACTGCCGTTTGATTCGGCTTCCGATTTCTCGTTGTACGGCCCCTGAATGCTGCTTCGAGTAAACTTGATTCGAGTACTGTCATCAACTTTCACGGTTACTCGCGAACCATCGCTGGAAATATCCACGATGGTTCCAATGATGCCGCCAATCGTCACTACCTTGTCATTCTTCTTCAGGGAATCCATCAGATCCCGATGCTTCCGCCGCTCTCGTTGCTGAGGCCGCATAATGATGAAGTAGAACAGGACTACAAACATCATCAGCATCGGAGCCATCTGAATCAGCGGATTTACAGGCGCAGCCCCGCCGCCTCCCGCTGGAGGATTTGCCGCTTCCTGTGCAAACGTCAGAAAATCCACTAAATCGAGTTTTAGTCCGAAAATATTCACTAAGTTACACCACGCTGAAGTTGGCCGAAAACGGCGAACAAAGTAACAACCCTTATTCGGCGGCTGGACGGATCTTCTGTCCAAACACCGACTTCCGGCAAAACGCGGTATACTAAAGCTGTCCCTGCCAGCGAGCAAGCTGATTAGCCCGGAACTCCGCCACTGTGCCGTTGTTTACCGCAATTCGGAGGTTTTGGACCAGCTTCTGGTAAAATGCGACGTTATGTAAAGAGACCAAAATGCCTCCAAGCATCTCTTTCGCGACAAACAGGTGCCTCAAATAGCCTCGTGAGTACCGCGTGCAGGCCGTGCAGACGCATTCAGCGTCCAACGGGCGATCATCCCGCTGGTGAATTGCATTCCGAAGGCGAACCGGCCCGGTACTCGTAAACGCCATCGCATTTCGGCCGTTTCGAGTCGGCATGACACAGTCGAACAGGTCAATTCCCCGACAAACTGCCTCAAGAATGTCTTCCGGTCGACCCACACCCATCAAATAACGCGGTTTTTCCACGGGCAACTGAGGAACGGTGAAATCCAGAGTCTGATACATATCCGACGGCGACTCTCCGACACTCAGGCCGCCAATCGCATAGCCGGGAAAGTCAATCGGAAGCAACGCCTGAGCGGACCTGGACCGCATTTCTTCGCTGACGCCGCCCTGAACAATCCCAAACAACGCCTGATCGTCCCTTTGCTGAGCGTCCCGGCAACGCTTCGCCCAAAGTGTGGTGCGGTCGACGGCGGCCTTAATTTTCTCGCGGAGATCGTCGGCTGGAGGGCACTCATCAAGGCACATGATGCAGTCTGCTCCCAGATCTTCCTGAATCTTCACTGCTTTTTCTGGTGAGAGTTCAAGCAAACTTCCATCGATGTGGGATCGAAACACGGCCTTCTCGTCGGTTATCTTCCTCAGTTTGGCGAGGCTGAACAGCTGAAACCCGCCGCTGTCCGTCAAGATGGGACCGTCCCAGTCCATAAATCTGTGCAGGCCACCAAGATCGCGAACAACTTCCGAACCAGGCCGCAGTGCCAGGTGATAAGTATTCGACAGCACCATTTGAGCACCGGTGGACCGAATTTGTTCCGGTAACAGCCCCTTTACAGTGGCCAAAGTCCCCACGGGCATGAATGCTGGCGTGTCGACAAGGCCATGCGGAGTCACCCAGCGCCCAGTGCGGGCAGCTGTGTGGCGATCAGTGGCATCCAGATGAAAGGCAAATTTCGACACAAAACGATACTATGCAGTGAGGCCGGAATATTGAATTCGAAAACAACGGGCAAGCTGTGGCAACTTACCACGCTGGCATCTCGCCCCCAACGAGGTGGCCGCCGGAACCTTCAAAACAACCGGAAACAAAATCCCATTACCTGTGGTCGCTTGCGTGTGATTCGCAATTCGCACGGCAGCCAGATCACACCGATGGCGACTCGGCCATTTCCCAAAAACATCTCAAGGCAACCAATTGCTCATGCTTTCACAGCCACTCCTTGACACCTTTCAAAGTCTTGAAGCTGTCATCACAGAAAATCCTGAGGGCACTTTCTCGATCGTGCAATTCAACGAAATCGCAAGCGAACTTGCCGCACTTCAGAACTCGGCCGTTGTGTGCCCCGTCGGTGACATGATTCGCATTGTGGCGACGGGGGCTGATCGAGCGAAATTTCTGCACAACTTCTGCACAAACGATATCAAAGCCATGAAGCCCGGCGAGACATGCGAAGCGTTCTTTACGGACGTAAAGGCAAAGATCCTTGCTCATGGTTACCTGCTGGCAAAGTCCGACTCAATTGAAATCCAGATGCTGCCCGGCAGCGAAGAAGCCATCCTCAAACATTTGAACCGCTACATCATTACGGAAGACGTCACGATTACGGCGAAAGATATCCCCGGCACAACTTTCGCCGTAATGGGGCCAGCCACCCTGACGGTTATTCACAACGCTGAACTGCCGGTACCGGAACCAGCCACTGGCGGTTGCAATGAAGATTCGACAGCGACTGTCATGACAGCGGTTTGGAATAATTCTCCAATCGCGTTTGTCTCGGTCGATGCGACTGCAGGCGTTGAAACATGGAACAAGCTTACTGCTGCAGGAGCAACCCCGGCAGGGTCAATCGTATTCGAACATCAGAGAATCCTTGAACGTTTCCCCAAAGTCGGCACCGATGTAACAGACTTAAACATGGCTCCCGAAGCAGACCGAATTACTCAGTCCATTTGCCACACCAAAGGTTGCTACCTCGGCCAGGAACCAATCGCAAGACTGGACGCAATGGGGCACGTTAATCGAAAACTGTACCGCTGCATCGCCAGCCCCTCCCAGACTTCAGTACCGGAAACTGACCTGCCTGTTATTACTTCCGCTTCACAAATCAGCAATACAGAATTCCCCGTGCTGGTTCAGTTAAAGGTGAACACAGTCGCCAGGTCAAAAACCATTTTGGCCAAAACGCCAGAGGGAACAGTTCTGGAACTGACTGTAACTGCATGAAACAAAACACATTCACGCATCGCCGACCTGAACGCATCGAATAGGAAACGCAACCGCATGACAAGACACATTCTAATTACACTGATAGCCTTGTCCGTGGCCTACAGGCAGGGCTTCAGCGCCGACCGACCCAATGTCGTTTACATCCTGGCAGACGATCTCGGTTACGGCGATCTGTCGTGTTACGGACAAAAAAACCTGCAAACCCCAAACATCGATCGGCTTGCTAAGGAAGGCATGAAGTTCACCGGACACTATTCCGGCAACACCGTATGCTCACCTTCGCGAGCTGTCCTGATGACGGGACAACACTCCGGACACTGTTACATTCGCGGCAACCTTGCCGGTGAAAAAGGCGCTGAACTGGATCCGGCGATGACGGTGCTGCCCGAAGTCTTCAAGGCGGCCGGATACTGCACCGGAGCGTTTGGCAAATGGGGCCTGGGACACACATACAAAACCGGCGAACAGAACCCGTTAACTCATGGTTTCGACGAATTCTACGGCTGGAAAAGCCAAACAATCGCACACACCTATTATCCCGCAAGCGTCGTGCATAACGGCACAGAGATTGCCGTAGAAGCGGGAACGTTCGTTCACGATCAGGTGATCGACAGGGCCTTGGCCTTCATACAAAACAACGCCGAATCCGGCACTCCCTTCTTCTGCTACATACCCACAGCCGTTCCGCACGCAGCGATGCACGCCCCGAAAGAACTTCACAACAAATGGCGGAAGGTGTTCCCGCAATTTGACTCCAAAATCGGAAAATACAAAGCCGGTGACGAACCGTGCCCCGACGTACAAAACCCGATCGCGGGCTTTGCCGCAATGATGGAGAATCTCGATAACGAAGTCGGCGAACTGCTAGACCTGCTTAAGAAGCTCAACGTCGACGACAACACGCTAGTGATCTTCAGCAGCGACAATGGAGCTTACAAAGAAGGTGGTCACGATCCGGAATTCTGGAACTCGACCGGAGGCTTGCGAGGCCACAAACGCGACATGCATGAAGGCGGCATCCGGACGCCCATGCTGGCTCGCTGGCCAGGCGTGATTGCTGCGGGGCAAACAACCAGCCATCTGAGTTGCTTTCAGGATGTGTTGCCAACTATGGCAGAACTCATCGGCCAGCCAATTCCCAGGCAGGCTGACGGCATTTCGTTTCTACCAACCTTGCAGGGCCATGCAGATCAGCAGCCGGTTCACGAATACCTGTATTGGGAATTTTCCAAAGACGCCAAGCAATCCATTTTTTCTCAGGCCGTTCGCATGGGCCAATGGAAAGCGTATCGTGAAAAATCCCACGCTATGGAAATCTTCAACCTGGAAAATGATCCGTTCGAAACAACGGACCTGGCGACGTCAATACCCGAATTGGTGGCGAACATGAACGCCATCATGAAAGCCGCTCACACTCCACTTAGCCCCCGGTAAACGGCAGCTCGGGGTGGTCAGGTTTGTGGACCAACAACCGTTGCGAAGCGTGCGACACGAAACCCGCCAATACTCCCGCACTGCAAATCAGAGCGGAAGTATTGGACCGTAGTCGAATCGGCATTTCGTGAGCTGGCTAAATTCAACAAACGACGGTCGTCAATAACGCCAGCCAACCAGGCTTTATTGTCCGTAGAAAAGGCCACCGAACAAACGCACGTTTAAATGCATCATTCGAGCTCGCCGAGCACACGCTGCTGGATTGCGTGAGTTATTGCAGGCGCACAACATGCCTTGCAGGAAAGCCTGGTCACAGGATCTGCGAGAAAATAACCCGCCGCTGTAACAATTGTCGTGCTGTGAACACGCTGCACGAAAATCCGCACCACGATGGCCCTGAGGCGTCAGAAAACTCAAAGGTCCCGCACCGCACGAGCGACCATTGCAGTCAGCCATTGCCGGAGCTGACATGCCAGCCAAACACAAGAACGCCACAATAACAAGATATTTCATCACCAAACCCCCAACTGAAATTACCCCAAAACTCCCACTCAGCTCAGTCTACGCATTTGGGAAAATTCCACAACGCTGGCAAGGCCACATCGACAAATTGGTGACCTGCAACACAAAGACGGTTCAGCACGCGTAAAACGTGAAGGCGACTGCTGTCTGCCCGACCTCAAGACTCAGAATCAAGGCACAAAGGAGTTTCAGAAGCTCTGTTGCCGTGGAATTCCCCGACCCCCCAAATGAGTTCTGATCAGATCTCTCCGATACTTTCGCCGCGCCAGATCAGTCTAAAAACATGTACTCATCGATATTTTCTGACGTAAAACTCTGACAGACATCAACCCGGTATTAGCCGAGAATCTACAACTGACGAGCTACGAAAGTTAACGTTGCTGATGATGTGGAAACTCGGCAGACAAAATCGGCCTTTCGTCTAAAACAAACACATCTGGCCCAATTCAGTGTGGCTGCGGTCACGACGCAACACCCTTCAGGCTTTACGGAAAACGAATATGTTCGGTTGGCTCAAAAAAGATCCTGTTAAGACACTGGAACAGACCTACGCTCGCAAGCTTCAACAGGCCATGGAACTGCAACGCAAGGGAGACATCATGGGCTATTCCAACATGGCGGCCGAAGCAGATGCCGTTCTGAACCAATTGCGAGATGCGGAGGCTCGGCAAGGCACTTAACGGTGACGACATAACCTGCCTCGTGAATTCTTTTCGTTTAATAAAACCTGCCAACCGGGATTGACCGTTGAGGATTTTAGAAGACGCCATCCACTAAATTTAATTCAGGCCGGTTCTGCCCGAGCGGCCATCATTACGAAGTGATCTACGCAAAGCTGTAAGATCTGTTCGGCGTGAATCACAGAGAACTTCAGAGGACGACATTGTAGATTGATCGTCGATTGCTCTGAGTCTAAGTTGGTCGCCACAACAGCGTGTGTTAATGGACGAAGAGGCGGCACCCATGCAGTCGTGTCAGCAACCGACCATCAATCTGAACATATTTACCGGCTGAGTTAAATCGAGCCCTCAATTAATTGATGCCATTTCCGAGGTGGAAATGAACGGCGGTTGGCTTGCACTGTCCAACAAACAGCGTGCTCATGATCTGCAGCTACTGCGATATGTCGAAGCTCACGCCACTTCGACTCAGGTTGGCGTGCAACTGCATTGTCGACTCTTAGCAAAGTACTGCAGCAACGCAGGCTGAACAAAATAGCGATTGGAAGCGTGCGGGCCAGTATCAGCCGCACACTGAGAACCGCCGAAGTGGCTCGTTTGTTTCAGGTTATACAGGCATTAAAAAATTGCCAGATCCCAACCGCCAGCAACGTTCAGTATAAGGATTCAAAGATCAACTGGGACGACTCGCCGTCGTTGCGTATCAGCTTCAGAACTGGATGGCACCGCGTGACCCGGACACCAACCGCGAACTTCCAAGACAAGCCGCAGTCGATTCATTTGGAACCGGTGGTCTGAACGCTCATGTCATCCTTGATGAATTCATTCCCGCCACGAAACAAACGCCAGCGGTTTCACCACGAACACGGCAGACTTCCACTGCAGCTATTCGCAGGAATGACGCCCCAGTCGCCGTTATTGGAGCCGGCGACATTTCCCCGGGAGCAGCAAATCTGGATGAGTTCAAAGAACCACTGCGCAGCGGCAAGGATGCTGCGCAGCAACGTTCCACCAGAACGGCGTCATCCCGAACTCACCTGTAGTTCCAGCAACCAAAAACTGTGCTAAATTCTCACTGGACGAGGCGGCTTCGTCACTAATTTTGAATAAGCCTTTGTTTCCAGTTGTCGTTCGAGCAATCCGCCCAAGGCTCTGCTTGGCGGCGCAGACACACAATTTCAGATTTTCCAGGGCCGCTTAATCCTGCGAAATTTCGTCCAGCGACAGGTGGTCGATAAGGGACTGAAAAATAGAATCTGCCAAAACTGCATCTCGAGCTCGAACGTCTACCTGATATTCGTCAGCCGTCACGTTGAAGACCAGCGAGACGACATCAACCGTCAGCATATCAAGGCTTAGAATATCTACGTTGCTGACAATGTCGGATTCACCGCGTTCTCGAATGTACTGCGCCGTTAGAACTTTCTGCCCGACGGGTAACTCCGTAACGGCGGCCGCCTGTTCAGGGCCTCCCTTAATTGTCACAGATTTTTCGCCAGGCTCAGCTTGTGTGAATTTGATCTCGGCCTGCTTCGAGTTAATTTTATCCAGCAGCTCCGACAGCAAGGCGGAAAGAGCTCCGGCTTGCCATGTCGTTTTCTTGAAGTGCCGAGATTTATGAACGGTCGTGTACATCCGTGTTGCCCGAGTGAAATAGCCAAAAAGTTCTCAGGCGCCCAGTATACCAAAGGCCGCCAAATTCTGGATAGACTGCTTCTGACGGAAACCAGGCCCCGCTGCGCCCGTCGGCCACGGAGACTCCGCTTTGCGCATAAGGTAAGCCATAGTCTGATCGGCACGCGTCGCTCGCACGTGAATTTCCCGCGAATACCGGACTCACTGGCTCACTCTGCGTGCTTGTAGACGATGCCGTTTGAAATACAGCGATGCCGTACCCCGTCGGTTGCCCGAGTTTGCATGACGGTGTTGGCCTGACGTAGAATGGAGTTTACGCGGTGCGATTTCTTCATGTCACATCCAGTTGTCTTTCCGAAAACCGGCCGCCGTGCCAGAACAACCTGCTTACCAGCGTCCTGTACGTCAGCCGATTCGGAATATCGCCGCTGAAGTCGCTGCGGGCGCGATGGGCTATGCAGAACTTCATTGCCGGACAAACTACTCGTTTCTGGAAGGCGCGTCTCATGCCGACGAACTGGTTACCGCAGCAAAAGCTCAGGGGTACACGGCGTTAGCCGTCACAGACCGCAACTCTCTGGCGGGAATCGTGCGAGCTCACGTGGCCGCAAAGGAAGCCGGCCTGAAACTGCTGATCGGCGCAGAGATCGTACCCGAAGACGGAACGGCCGCCGTGCTGCTGGCCACTGATCGAGCCGCCTATGGCAGACTCTCGCAGCTGATCACTGTCGGCCGTCGACGGGCCCCCAAAGGAGAATGTCGACTAAAAGTCAGCGACATTGCGGAACACAGCGAAGGCCTGCTGTGTTGTGTGCCGTTGTCTACCGAAAGCCACCAGCGTTTTACTGGCACATTTCAGCCCGGTGGCGCGGCAGAAGTTTCTGAAGCTCAGCTTCGACAGTATCAGTCAATCTTCGGCGACCGTTGCTATGCTCTGGCCGAACTACATCGCGGGCCGAACGATGATGCAAAACTAATCCGTTGGCTGGCACTTTGCGAACTCATCCAGCTGCCGATTGCCGCCGCCAACGATGTGCACTTTCATGAAACAAACCGCCGTCCGCTACATGACGTGCTGACGGCAATTCGCTGCAGCAAAAGCCTGCAGCAACTGGGGCACGAACTGCATCCCAACGGAGAACGCTTCATAAAGCCAGTGGCTGAAATTCAGGCGTTGTTCAAAACTCATTCAAAGTTGCTGCAGCGAACAGTGGAGATCGCAGACCGATGCAAATTTTCACTGGACGAATTGCGATATGAATATCCGGAAGAAATTGTTCCCGCTAACACAACGCCGACTCAGTATTTGACGAACCTGACATGGATCGGAGCTAAGAAACGCTATCCGCGGGGCGTGCCGGATAAGGTCCGCGATTTGATTCAGCACGAACTGAGTCTGATTGCCGAAATGAATTACGAAGCCTACTTTCTGACCGTCTATGACATCGTCCGCTTTGCAAGGTCGCGAGGCATTCTGTGCCAGGGACGAGGCAGCGCGGCGAATTCCGTGGTGTGTTTTTGTCTGGGAGTGACGTCGGTCGACCCGAACCGCATTGATGTTTTATTCGAACGATTCATCAGCAAAGAACGGGACGAAGCACCGGACATCGATGTCGATTTCGAACACGAACGACGCGAAGAGGTGCTGCAATACCTTTACGAACGCTACGGACGCGATCGAGCCGGAATGACGGGAGTCGTGGTTACCTATCGACCGCGGTCCGCCGTTCGCGATGTCGCCAAGGCGCTGGCACTATCGAACGACCGAGTCGACAAACTTGCGTCGCAGCTTGAACACGTCGACCAGGTCGAACAGATGCCCGAACGCGTGCGTGAAGGCGGCATTGATCCGAATTCCCTGTTAGGCCGGCGATTGATCAAGCTGGCTTCTACGCTGCTGGGTTTTCCTCGGCACCTTTCGCAGCACGTTGGCGGCATGGTGATGTCGCGCGGCCCGCTTAGCGAGCTGGTGCCAATCGAAAACGCAGCCATGCCCGGGCGTACAGTGATTCAATGGGACAAAAACGATCTGGACGCATTAGGCCTGCTGAAAGTCGACTGCCTGGCGTTGGGAATGCTGAGCGCGATCCGTCGCTGTTTCGATCTGGTAAAGCAACATCACGGGCGAAGTCTGAGTCTGGCGAACGTGCCATCAGAAGATCCGATCGTCTACGACATGATCAGCGCTGCCGATACGGTAGGAGTGTTTCAGATCGAAAGTCGTGCTCAAATGAGCATGCTGCCGCGACTGAAACCGCACTGTTTTTACGACCTGGTGATTGAAGTGGCGATCGTGCGGCCGGGCCCTATTCAGGGCGACATGGTGCATCCTTACCTGCGCAGACGCGCCGGAGAAGAACCCGTCGAATACCCCAACAAAGCCGTGCGTTCTGTGCTGTATAAGACTCTGGGGGTTCCCATTTTTCAGGAACAGGCAATGCGTCTGGCGATTGTCGCTGCCGGATTCACAGCAGGTGAAGCCGATCAGCTGCGCCGCGCAATGGGAGCATGGCGAAAATCCGGCGTAATCTCGCAGTTCCACCAGAAGCTTGTCAAAGGCATGCTGGGCAACGGCTACGACAGAGAATTTGCAGAACGCGTGTTCAACCAGATCAGCGGTTTCGGCGAATATGGATTTCCAGAATCGCACGCCGCTAGTTTTGCTCTACTGGTTTACGTTTCTGCCTGGCTAAAACGCTATCACCCCGCCGTTTTCTGCGCCGCGCTGATCAATAGTCAGCCCATGGGGTTTTATGCTCCGGCTCAGTTGGTTCGAGACGCTCGTGACCACGGCGTTTGCTTTCGTTCGATCGATGTGAACTTCAGCAACTGGGATTGCACTCTGGAACCAGACTCGGGCGATTCCGAAGACTTGCCGAACAACCGGAACTTTCTCAAGCACAACGACGAAGGTTTGTCGTTGCGGCTTGGTCTGCGAATGCTGCGAGGATTTTCTCACGAGTATGCCGTTGTGATTGAAGAAGCTCGAGAACGTGGCGGAGCATTTACCTCATTCGATGATTTTGCAAGACGCACTAAATTGAATCGTAGTGCGTTGCAGCTGCTGGCGAGATCAGATGCATTTGTGTCACTGGACGTCAATCGCCGTGACGCATTGTGGAAGGCCATGCCCGCTCAAAAAGACATGCCACTGTTCAAAGACATCGACGGTCCACTGGCTGAAGAAGCAGACCCGGAACTGCCGGGTATGTCGGCTCAGGAAGATGTCGTGCAGGACTATTCGACGGCTGGATTGTCGCTAAAAAAACATCCCGTTTCGTTTTTGCGTGAGCAGCTAACGCAGTTGCGAGCGATTTCGACTGAGGAACTGTCCAGTCACACTCCCGACCGTCGAGTAAAAGTCGCGGGCCTGGTGCTAATGAGACAACGACCTCAAACGGCAAACGGTATTACGTTTATGACACTGGAAGATGAAACGGGAATCGCCAATCTGGTCGTCTTCCCAAACGTCTGGCAGCGTTTTCGGCAGACAGCCAGATTCGCCAGCGTACTGATGGCATCAGGCAAGCTGCAGAGAGAAGGCGACATTATTCACGTCGTGTGCGACCGTTTGGACGATGTCTCCGAAATGCTGCAGCAACTGGATTCTCGCTCGCGAAATTTCCGATAGCTCGGCAGTCGGCAAGACGCCTGCGGCCCAATGTGGCCGCACTGTTTTCGGAAGCCAGGATGCAGTCGATGCGGTAGCGCAGCGCCTGATCATCACCGATCACCTCGGCAAGATATTGGCCCCGTGACTCACCGGCACTCAGCAACCTCGCAACCAAAAAGATGTCATTGATCGACACGGCCGGACTCGATTTCGGATTGTGATTCGGATTGGGATTGGGTAAGTCCACAACAGATAATCCTCTTCGTCAACTCAGTACACCCACGATGACGGCCGCTGCCAAAGGCCCGCAAACCCATAATAAAAGCACGCAGCACCAGCAAGTGGGTCCCATCCGTGTGCATGAATCCGAACCTCAAATCAAACACCGAAACCAGCGTGTTAGAAGGTTGCCCGTGCCTGTTGACGTTTAAAATCCGTTCCGACCGTTCCGTTGAAAATCCACACTCACTTACTGCCACTGGTTTAACGCGGGCAGGTGCTGCTTGCCAGTGTCTGGTAGCGGTGTTTAAGCTCGCTAAATCCCAGACGCGGCGGCTGTTGGTATTTATGAACAAAGAAACGACAGTGTTGAAATGTCACTGAATTGGTCGGAACTCAGTGATGGCGAGGCCACCGCTGAAATCTCACGAACTTGGCTACCGAAGCCCTGGTGAGTTGTAGGCGTCTTTGGTGATCCATGACAGGTCGTCCCAATAGCCAGTATCGTTTGGCTGATGGGTTCCCGGTGTGGTTCGGCCTTTGAGCACCAGATCCGTCGCCTGCTGTGTCAGCGTGGCGACAACGTCAGCATGGAATTCGGCAATGTTGGTCGTTTCGGAAGGATCGGCTTTTAAGTTGTAGAGTTCGTTTTTTGCATTTCGTCGAGGCAGAATCAGCTTCCATTTGCCTGAGCGAATTGCGAACTCGCCGGAGGCTCCGTGATGCATCATTGGCGAACGTGTTGTAGTAGTATCGGCGTCAAACAATTCGGCAAGGAAACTTTCGCTGTCTTCACCGGCAGCGACAGGAAGTTCTTTCTTTAGCAACTCAGCCAGAGTTGCCAGAACGTCCGTTTGACAGATTGTCTTGCGGCAAACTCGACCAGGCGACTTCACACCAGCGGGCCAGCGCACAAGAAATGGAACTCGATGTCCGCCTTCGTAAACCGACCGCTTGCCTTCGCGATAAATTCCATTGCTGCGGTGCTGAAACTTTTCGACCCGCTGCTTCCATGTCGTTTCCGGGCCGTTATCGCTTGAGAATATGACCAACGTGTTTTCGTCTAACTTCAGTTCGCTTAACGCAGCCAGCAGACGACCCACGTGATAATCAGTTTCGATTAGAAATTCACCGTAAGCTCCGGCAGTTCCCTGTCCTCGAAATTCCGGCAACGGTATCACGGGTTTGTGCGGAGAAGTGTAGGGCAAATACAGAAAAAACGGTTTGCCGTTAACAGCATCCGCCGTCTTGTTGTGAATGTAGCTGATCGCCTTATCGGTAAATCTTGTCAGGCATTCGGAATCCACAAAATCCGGAGCGACCTCTATGCCCTTCGCGCCCAACTTCTGCTGCGTTTCGCGAGGCGTCGATTCGTAGGGTGGCATGATGCGGTAATCTGCCAGCGCAATCGGATTCGGCTTCTTCGCCGTAAACAAAGTGGGCGGCACCGTAGCGTGTCGGCCTTCGAACCACGCCAGAACCCCGTAATTCATCGATGCCGGAATGCCGTAGAAATAATCGAAGCCTTTATCAAGCGGCATATCCTGAACGGGCTGAGTCCAGTTGCGGCTGGCCGTGTCGCCGGGAAAGTCCATCCCCAGATGCCATTTGCCGATCATGGCGGTGTGGTAACCGTGATCACGCAGCAAAGACGCGAGCGTCATTCTGTCGTCTTCGATCAAACACTTTCTTTCTGCACCAAAAACACCGCGTTTCAGTTCAGTCCGCCAACTGTATCGTCCGGTAAGCAGACCGTACCTTGAAGGCGTACATACCGTATCGCTGCAATGAGCGTCGGTGAAGCTGATGCCTTCAGAAGCCAGGCGATCCAGATTGTGCGTTTGAAACTTTGCATCGGGATTCAGACAGCTGACATCGCCGAATCCCTGATCATCTGTGTAAATCACAATAATGTTCGGGCAAACGCGTTCGGCATCTGCCAACACTTTGCCGTTAACCAAAAACGGCAACAGCCAGCCAATCAACAACACGAATCTCGGGGCGGTAGTGCGATTTAATCGAACATTACTGTTGTCTGAGACTGACATCTTCCGGTTGTCCTATTGCCGATTAACGGGAGGAGCTGTAATGGCTCCCTGGCGAGTGGCACTATCCAGCGATTCACCCAGCAGCAGAGTCTTTACGGCTTCTTCCAGATTTTCTGTAGTCACAGCGCCGGCCACCTTGCCAGTCTTGTCGACCACAAACATCGTTGGGACAGACACGATCCCAAAGTCTTTGGCCAGCTGACCATCGGTACCACCGGCATCGTGGATGTGCTGCCAGTTGCCACCATATCGAGCAAGGTAGTCCTTGATTCCCGAGGCGTCTGAATCCAGGTTGACTCCCAGAATTTCAAACCCTGAACGCTGGTACTTGGCATGAATCTGAGCCAGCTTGGGTAGTTCGTCCGTGTATGGTTTCGCCCAGGTTGCCCAGAAAACAACCAGCATAACTTTGCCGTTGTACTGAGCTGCACTGATTGGCTGTCCGGTCAAACTTCGACCTTCCAGCTGCAGAGGTTTTCCAGCCAGATTCAGACGTCGCAATGCACCGCGAGCTCGAATGCCCGCATTGGTGCGTGCATGGTCCGTCACCAGCTGATTATACCAGCGCTTCGCATCATCCAGACGTCCCATAAGTTCCAGGCTGATGGCCAACTGCACGATCGCGTCGCTGGCATCCGCAGACTTAGGCCACTTTTCGGCAAAGACTTCCAATTGCTTCAGCCACCAGTCCTGTGCAGCCTGCCGCTGATTGTTGTCTTCAACTTTCAGACGAACAGCGTATTCCGCCAACAATCTACGGTACCAGACATAGCCCAGCAGTTCGTCGTTCGTTTTCACCTGATCCTGAAGGGCCACCAGACGTTTCAAACCGTCGTCGTATTGTCCTGTCTGCACGGCCGCAGCTATACCGTCTGCGAACTGCTGAATCCATTGCAGTCGCTCCTGGTCTGTCGGAGCGATACGGATCACCTTTTCGATCACGTCAGCTCGCAGCTGGTTGTATTTCGCAAGAGCTTCAGGAGTGACGTTGGTGGTTGGGCTGCTTTCGTCCAACTTTTGAAGTTCACCCAACAGCTGTTCCATTTCCTTGGCCATTTCCGGCGGGGCATTAAAGCCACCATTTGACATCTGAGGCTGCATCATGATGCCGCCAATCTGGATTTGAGCGTTCTCGGAATCCAGAGGACGTGGAACCTGAGTCAGCTTCCAGACTTCTCCCACTTTGATCATTTCACCGATGGACACAAGTTCATGGGACTCGCCGTTTTCGATGATCGCCATCGCATTTTCAAAAACTATCAGGTCGCCTGCCGCCTTGCCTTCCTCCTGAGGAACCAGGCTGGGGACTGGTGGATCAAAACGAACCCATCGCGATCGAGCGCTCAGGGATTTGCTGGCAGCCATCACTTTTCGAAGCTCCGTTGCCGGATCAGCCACGGACTGCATTAACAGTTTCGCAACATCGGGGCTCGCCTGAATGGCCCGCACGTCGTCGGCGTTTAACATAACTCCGGTCAACGCCGCCACGTCGCCACGAATCATGGCTTCCACAGCAATTCGTGCGGCTTCCTGAGCCGACAGCAGTTTCCACGAATCGATTTTCCCGTCTTCGTTTTTATCAATACCCCAACGCATGCCGCCCCAGTTCATCCAGCGATGCTGGTCTGGCTTTTCGTTTTTGTCGCTGTCGATGTCGCGATAGACCTCAAGGCCCATGCGGTAATAGCGAAACAGATCCGCTTTGTTGTCGGCGTTAGTGTCTGTGAAGCGGCGTAGTACCTGTCCACCCGGGCCGTAAACCACAAAGCCAGCCATTGTCTTTTCACGTTCGATCTCAACTTTGCAGTTGGCAAAGTCTTGGGGTTCGGGCGTGTCGTATTCAACGTCGGCATGCGTAGGGCGAAACTGCCCCAAAATCTGCTCGGCAGACGGAGTCTGAGCACTGGCCACAGTACCAGAAGCAGTCGCGAAAAGAATTACAGCAATTGTGAGATGAGCGGAACGCATCCTTGCAACTCCGTGCATGTGAACATGTCTTAGTGGAAACAATTCTTTGCCGCCGACGAAACTGCCGGCGCGAACCCTGATTATAAACCGGAGCCGCGTTCTACGTCACCATGTGTTTACGACAGAATGTCACGTTCTGGCATGCGCGGGAAATTGCGACATGGAGGTGTTGGCCAAATCGGCCATCCTCCGGCAGATTTGGCCGAACGATGAAATCTGCTATTTCCTGGATTTCGCTGCGTCCATCCGTTCAAACACAGCCTTCACCAACAGCGGAAGAATGACGGTCGCGTCGGAATAGACTTCCGCAAACTGGCCGCCGTCTGCAGGACTGAAAAACTTGCCCCAGCTGACGCCTTCCGAATAAGTGCAGCCTGATAAACCGCCCCAATGAACGGGTTCCGGACAGATTCGGACGCCATATCGAAAACGAGGTGGCGTTAAAGCTGTGCCGCAACGATCGTTGGTGACGTCTATAAACGGACCGACCTGCTGAGCCCAGTTGCGAGGAACTCCGCCGCCAATCGTAAAGATGCCAAGGTTTTTGAAGCTGGTAACTCTCCGAGCGTATTCGAACAAATCCAAAAACGGATTAAACGGCGGTACGTTTTCCAACGCCTGATTCAAACTCGCCTGCTTGTGATCAGCGTGCCCCTGAGCTTTCAGAGTGGCCAGAATCGCCCACGTGGAAAAATCCAGACCGAGTTCGCTATCCGTAAAAGCAGGAATAAATACGGGAACATCCTTTTCATACGCACTGCGAAGAATGCCCGTGCCGACGTTCTGTTCGCTTAGTCGTTTGCCAATCGCTTTACAAAACGAACTGGAGCACCACGTTCCGTTTTCCGGCGTCTCTTCCGCCAGAACAGTGGCCACCATGACAGAAATGTCATTCAAATTGGCTTCCATTTCCAGCGTATCGTAAATACGGTTGTAACCCTTTTCGAAAAGGTCTTCGTCACTCTGATTCGGGTCGGCTCGGTAGTGACTCAGGCCAATGCTTTCCGTTAGTCCATGAGCAATCAGAGCTCCCGTTGCCACAATCGCCTGCACGCAGCCTCGGTCAATCAGGTCGCAAACGATCTTTCCCTGCTTGGCAACTGTCATCGCGCCGGAAATCGTCATCACCACGCCGCAGCTATCGTCGGAAAACATGCTGGTCATGATTCGAGACGCTTCGCCAGCAGATCGGCCCGAAAACGCTGTATCAGACATTGCCGCCAACAGGTCGGAAAACGAATTGATCTGTTCCAGGTCGAGACTGACCAACGGCTTCAACCCGTCAGAGCGACCGTCGTGAAGTTCTCGATGCTGCATTTTATTCATCCTGAAATCGTCGATAGGAAAGATAGCTGGAACCACCGCAGTCTAATGAGCCTGCCGTCTGTGAAAAGCGTGTCTGGCACCCGGTCGATAGAAACGCGCCCACAGTCAACAGCAGCAACAAATGCCGTCGATGGCGCGTAAGGTGGTTCCTAATGGGTTGCCCGCCTAAAAAATGTTCTCAACGGAGAGACAAACGTACAAATGCGCCAAAGCAAATTTCATCAGTAAAAAATCTGTGTTCACCGCCAAATGCTGTTGCGGGTGATGGCGGAAGAAAAATCAAACAAACCATGGGACTGAACCAAAAGTCGGTCGACCGCGAAAATGCGGCCAATACAGGAAACCGCGGCGGGAAATCAGGTCAATAAAAGCGTGCCCTGCCGTCTTTCAACAGGAACTTAGGTCCCGTCGTTGGGACTTCGGCCGAAAATTTACGTTGCAAAGGGCAAACCGGACGAATGCTGGGTTGATTCTCAACGGGAAAGTAGTCATCCTTCCTCGCTTGTCTTTCCGACGGTCCGGCTCAACTGAGCTGTCGAAAGAGTCGATGAATGTCCGATCAGGCGACGCCGGTATCCCGGAAGTCGCGAGATCTCCCTAAAGCCCATGTTTACTAGAGTTACGGTAATGAAAATCCGCAAAGGTGATACAGTAGAAGTCATCGCTGGTGATGACGCAGGAACTCGCGGAACCGTTCTGTCCGTCGACTTAAAAAAGGGCAAGATTGTCGTTGAAGGCGTGCACAAAGTTTACAAGCACGTAAAACGCGGCCATCCAAAGAGTCCCCAGGGCGGTCGATTGCACATGGAACTGGCGATTGATGCGTCAAACTGCCAGCTAATTTGCCCAGAAACCAACAAACCTACCCGAGTTGGCGTTCGTGTTGCCGCTGACGGCACCAAGGAACTGTTTGCCAAGAGAAGTGGTGCTCGTCTACGCCAGATCGCTCCTGCAAAAACAAATTAGTTTAGACTTCGAACCAAAACACTGAAAAAGCTGCGAACTATGTTTGCAGCTTTTTTGCTGCGCGTTAGGCAAATCAAAGGCTAGTCATTTTTTCGAAGTTGTGATTGACAAACACGCGACACGAGATATGGTGTAATATTAAGCTATTACACTGTTTCGAGAGTTCTCATGATTTGTCACATCGACGCCGGTAACGGAATTCCGATCTACGAGCAGATCGAACGCCAGGTTAAGTTTTCGATTGCCAACGGAACACTGCTGGTGGGCGAACGTCTGCCTTCAGTTCGGGAACTAGCAATTCAGGCGGCCGTCAACGTTAACACGGTGGCTCGCGCTTATCGCGAGCTTCAGCAGCAGGGCGTACTGGATTCCATCCGCGGGACTGGCATGAGCGTAAGTGCGACAGCCCCCGAAATCTGCCGCCAGAATCGTCTGGAGATGATCCGCCAGCGGCTTCGTTCTGTGCTGCAGGAAGCCAAACGAAATCAGATCTCGGTAGACGAAGTCCGCACACTGGTGAACACTGAATGGCAATCGCTGGCTCAGCCGGACAGTGGGTAATCCACGTTGCCTCACACGAATTGCCATTCTTCTTCTTCTGTCGTGTTTTCCAACTACGCGTTCATCGCAAAGGCAACCGCATGCAACCCGTCATTCAACTACAAGCCGTCACCAAACGATTCGGACGAACAACAGCATTGGACAACGTTTCCCTGAACGTACCTGCTGGCGTTGTGTGTGCAGTTCTTGGAGCAAACGGAGCTGGCAAAAGCACGGCGATCCGCTTGCTGCTTGGACTTGAACACCCCGATTACGGCACAACCGAAGTGTTGGGGATGAACAGCAAAACTCACGCTTTGGAAATTCGGGGCCGCGTTGGCTACGTCCCCGACCAGCCTCCGCTTTATGACTGGATGACGATTGATGAAATTGGTTGGTTCGCGGCGGGCTTCTATCCAGCCGGCTATCAAGGCGAATATAAACGACTGCTGCAAAAGTTTGACCTGCAAAGCAACCACAAGATTTCCGGACTATCGAAAGGCATGCGCGCCAAGGTGGCACTGTCATTGGCAATGGCTCATCGACCGGAACTGTTGATTCTGGATGAACCGACCTCCGGCCTGGATCCGCTGGTCCGTCGTGAATTTCTCGAAAGCATGATCGACATTTCTGCGGAAGGCAGAACGGTTTTGCTGTCGAGCCACCAGGTATCAGAAGTGGAACGCGTGGCCGACATGGTCGCCATTTTCTTAAACGGACGACTCGTCTGCGTTGAGCGTCTTGAAGAACTGAAACGACATACGACAGAAGTCGTGCTCAGCCTTTCGGAAACACATGCCACCCCGCCACCAATCCCGGGTATTAGCCTGGCTCATGTGAAGTTTGGACACGAACACATCTGGATGGTCAAAGACCTCGACACAAACAGCTTGCTGGAATCCTGTCGGTCGGTGAGCTTGCCAGAACCACAATTTCGCAAACCAAACCTGGAAGACATCCTGCTGGCAATGCTGCGTGAATACCGTCGCGATGCTGTGCTGAATTCAGGCTGCAAAGGCCCCCTGATTCAAACAACGCCTTCAGCGTGAAGCAGACGCGTTCGCTGCACAACGCTATTCAGCACGCACGCCTTCACGGGTGCATCAGTTTCATTCACGCAATCACCTTTACATTTTCGGATAAACATCATGCACGGCCCCTTCATGAGACTGGTCTGGAAAGAATACCGCAGCCAACGAAATCTCTGGCTGGCACTCTATAGCTTTGCAATGTGCCTGACAGTGATTGTTGCATATTTTGCTGAGACACGAGACCGTCCGTTTGGCTCGATGTTGACCATCACAGCCTTCGTTGGGCTGACCACGACCATTTGCTCGCTGCTGTATTTATTTGCTGGCGAAGAAGACAACGGAACCGCTCCGTGGTTGCGGCACTTACCGATGAAGACTCGCACTCTGCTGCTGGCAAAGCTAACGACTACGGTGATAGCCACGTTGTTGTTTTTGTTAATTTCAGCGTTGTCCGTGGTATTGATCTATGCAGTCGCCTGCCAGTTTCGTCACCAGCCATTGCTACATAACTGGATACCCGGGGAATACCCGGGGCGGGCTTCACTAAGTCGTAAGTCGATCAACGATCTGATCAAAATCGCGTCCGTAATCGTTGCCTGCCTTTCACTCACGCTTTTCTGGAGTCTGTACTGCCGCAAGATGGTGGCGGCGATTTGCGGATGCGGAGTTTCCCTGATTGGATTTCCGCTGCTGCTGACCCTCAATTCGGCAGAACCGTTCGAACGCGGCAGCGTTTTAGACCCATTTGTTTGGTGGGTTCTTAGCACTTTATCGCTTTCGTTCGGCCTCAGCATGTACATGTTGCCGGGCTGGCATCGCGGCATTCGCCGGTTGGATGTGGTGAACTTATGGACCCGCTTCAGGAATCGATTCGCCGTTCGTTCCAGAGAATCAGGGGCGGGCTTTCTGGCGACTCGGCTTCAGAAGTCAGCCTTGCGTTCTCCATTGATTAGCAGAACTCGCGGCGTTTTGTTGTGGCAACAACTGCGAGCCGCAATTCCCTTCGCAGCGATCGCTCTGCTGTTGACGATTCCCGCCGTCTGGATTCGTTATCACCATAATGTGCCCATTCCGCTGATTCTGACGGGATTCATCGCTGTGGAATGTGGTTTGCGGACGTTTCGAGATGACCAACGCAAGGGTAGTGGCCTGTTTTGGGCTCACCGCGGAGTGTCACCGACAGCCGTACTAATAACTCGGCACACTGTTTGGTTATCCGTTGCGGTTGTTTTGTTTGTGGGATTCATGTTCTGCGAATGGTGTGCTGGAACAGCGACGCCGCAGGAGTTGTCAATGATTGAGGTGTGGAATGTCATCGGGCTTCCATTCCGAGAATTTTCGCAGGAAACAATTTCTTCAGTATTCGGATATCGCCTGTCCATTGCCATGGCATGGCTTGTCGGAGGGTACGCGATCGGACATCTGTCTTCTGTCATGATTAGAAAAGCGTTCGTCGCCGCTTTTATAAGTCTTCTTTGCTTTCTTGGCTACACAATTCTTCTGGGCTCGATCCTGGTGATGGATGTCTCGCCATGGCTGACCGTGTGGCCTTTGGCACTTTCGTTTCTGCTAATGCCTATGGCCACTCGACGTTACTGGATGGACCACCATTCGGAATCATGGAAACACGACCTTCGCCACATTCTGCTGTTCGCCGTGCCAGTGTTGTGCATGTGGCCGATGTACCAGATTGGAAGACTGTGGCTGCCCTTGCAACTTAGCAAAGGAAGCTCTGCAGAATTGCGAAACGGAGTCACTGTTTCTCTCGACCGTCGTTCGTCCCGGAACCTGAAGACATGGAATGCAGCATGGGAACAACTTGCCTTGCACGTGCAGGCCGCTCCGATCAACAACAACGTTGTTCCCAGACCGCTCGCCATCAAAACAAGAACAAGGCAACAGCATGAACGGGCCATCCATAGTGTGGATGAAATCGCGAAGACTCTGTTCGGCGCTGTCGTGACCTACCGGCTTCCACTCCAATACCAACAGCCCTGGTCAGTATCGTTCGCTGAGCCCGTAGCATCCCTATTAGTTCAGGAAGCTGGCTATTTGCGGGACGACGGTGAATTTCAACGGTGCTTGGAGAGGCTTGTACAGGCCAAACGCTTTCTTACTTACCTAGCAGAAGAGTCATCAGACCGTAACCAACTCGAGACTTGTATGATTTGGCATCAGATCATCGACCAGCATATCCACGATGCAATCGCAGACGACCGGGTGACGAGCGCTGTGCTAGACAATTTTCAATTAGCATTCGCGGACAACTGTATCGGTCCACGTCAATCGTCATGGATGCATGAGCATCGACTAGCGGCGTGGTACGGACTGCACTTAGCAAACACTGACATAGAATCGCTCCCGCCACTCCCGAAGGCATTCAAGCAGAGCATGTGGGTGGAACGTGTTCGATTTCTCGCAATCATTGATGCGGCCACTCGAATTGAACAGCTGGGTCACGACTGGCCAGAGGCGATGCGACTTTTTAAAAATGCTTCGCGGGCATTAAAAACTGTCGTTCACCCTGAGCTTAAACATTACTTGGATTTGATACTACATTTCCCCTCAACCCATTCCAGTGGCGATCCCGTCTTTGGCGATCCGGGTTTCCCGGCGATTAACAGCCACCGGGCGACGCGGCTAATCATTGCCATGCAACGGTCTCGACGTGAACATGGAGAATTCCCTCAACAACTGACCGAACTCAACAGCGGACCGAAGAGTCAGTTGCCAATCTTCGTTCGCAACGACGGTGCTATGTTCCAGTATTCAATGAATGGGTTGGGAAGAAAATTCAAAATCGACTCAGGCATAAGTCGTGCGTTTGCTGTAGCATTTGCCACGATCCCTGACAGCAAACAGCCTCTTTTGTGGATAAGCGGACGAATGGGGCCAGCTTTGAAACTGGATACATTTGACGAAGGAGTTTCCACCGAGATAGCTCTGCCACTGAATCCCAACCGGATTATTTACTTCGACGGTACAAGACGCGTGTTTTTCCCTATCAATAGGCTTTGGGGCGGAGAGCCTGAAGACACTTATTCTGAAGTGATAAAAGAACCTAGCGCAGAAGAAATGCAATAGTGGCTGAATTGCTGGCGTGAAAATGTTTCAGATTGGGCAGCGATTGGAGTATGCTGTGGTTCTGGCCTCCATTGAACCATTTCCCTCCCCAACGCTATTCGCCTACATGATGCAAACACGCGGCAAACAATCCATAATGCTGGCAGCCTTCATGGCCGTGTTTGCGGCCGCAAACACGGCCGATGCTGACGATGCAAAGCTTGAGTTCTTTGAAAAGCGTATTCGTCCGGTCTTGGTGGAACACTGTCTGAAATGCCATTCACAGTCGGCGAAAAACATCCGAGGAGGACTGTTGCTTGATTCAAAGGCGGGAATTTCTGCCGGTGGAGAATCGGGGCCAACCGTTGTTCTGGGACAACCAGAAGAGAGCCTGCTAATTTCGGCGTTGAAGCACGAATCGTATGAGATGCCTCCGGACAGAAAGCTTCCGAACAGTGTCATTGCCGACTTCGAACAATGGATTCGCGATGGAGCCGTTGACCCTCGAGCAGGCGGAAAAACTATTAAGCGACATCAAATCGATTTAAAAGAAGGCCGGCAGTTCTGGAGTTTTCAACCTGTCACCATGCCCGAAATCCCGACAGCTGGCGGCGGCTGGGCCAGAAACGACATCGATCGCTTTATCGCGGCCAAACACATGGCTGCAGGAAGTCAAGTCGCCGGCGATGCATCGCCAGAACAGATCGTGCGGCGGCTATATTTGGGGCTGACTGGTTTACGACCTACTGCCGACGCGATCCGCGACTTCGCCGCTCGTTGGCGCGTTGATGCCGACGTTGCCATCGCTGATACAACGAACGATTTGCTATCACTGCCTGCATTCGGCGAACGCTGGGGGCGTCATTGGCTGGATATTGTTCGCTTTGCCGAATCCAGCGGCGGAGGACGCAGTTTGATGTTTCCGGAAGCGTGGCGTTTTCGCGACTACGCGATTCGATCATTCAACAGCGACAAACCGGTTAACCAATTGATCCGCGAACATATCGCCGGTGACCTGCTGCCATTCGCAACCGATGCTGAACACGATGACCAGGTTACGGGAGTCGGCTATCTGGCACTTGGGCCAACCAATTACGAGCTGCAGGATAAAGAACTGCTGCGTATGGAAGTGATTGACGAACAGATCGACACAATCGGGCGATCGTTTCTGGGATTGACGATTGGATGTGCTCGCTGCCACGATCACAAATTCGATCCAATACCTACAGCAGACTACTACGGGCTGGCAGGCATTTTTCGTAGTACAGAAACCCTGCTGCCGGGCAACGTCAGCGGCTATGTCACAACAAAGCTCAGAGCAGGTGCCGAGTCGTCCGCAATCCGCCACTGGAAACAGCAGAACGAACAACTGCAGGTACAAATCAAACACCTTAAGAAACAGGTGAAGGCTGGTCACCTTTCGGTCAGCCGAGAAATCAACCCACAGGAATTAGCTGGTATCATCGTTGATGATTCTGCGGCCATATTCGAAGGTGAATGGACGGACTCTTCGATGCTGGCTCCGTTTGTGGGAGCACGTTACCGCCACGACGACTACAAAAAAACGGGGCGTCGGGCGCGATTTGAGACGACGCTGCCGAAACCTGGCAAGTACGTTGTGCGGATGTCCCATAACTATCAGCCGGGACGCTGCAGTCGCCTGCCCGTTACGATTACTCACGCCAATGGATCGACCACCGTTGACGTTGATCAGCGAAACACTCCTGCTGATGGCGTTTTTGCAACGCTCGGCACATACCAGTTCGATGAAGACGCAACAGCCATTGTGATAATTGATGCAGAGAAATCCGGCCCTGGTGTCGTGATTGTGGACGCTATCCAGTTTCTATCCGTTGACGCCATCGAAACAGAAAAAAATACTGACGAACTGCGGCAGCAGACCGAGCTTTCAATAACGCTCAAGGGGCTGGAAGCAGACTTAGCACAGCACCAAAAGCAAAAGCCCGTCGAGCCCGCCGCGATGGGGGTGCGTGATCAGCCCGAGCCCGCCGACTGGCATATTCATGTTCGCGGCGGAATTCGAAATCTGGGGCCACTTGTGCCACGAGGATTCCTGTCAGTTGCCACCGGGGTTGATAACAACGAAGCCCCGAAGCTCAATCCGATCTCCAACGACCGGAGCGGGCGAAAGGAATTAGCCGATTGGGTTGTGTCGCCGACAAATCCGTTAACGGCTCGAGTTTTTGTGAATCGTGTATGGACCCAACTTATCGGCGAAGGTCTTGTCCGCACGCCGGACAATTTCGGCAAGATGGGGCGTCGACCGACTCACCCGGAACTGCTCGACTACCTGGCAAAGACATTCGTGGACGAGGATCAGTGGTCCGTTAGAAAACTGATTCGCCGCATCGTGTCCTCGCGATTCTATCGCACCTCTTCTGTAACAACCGCAGCCGAAACAAAGAACGACCCTGACAACCTGTTGCTGACGCGCAGCTTCCGGCGGCGGCTGGACGCTGAAGCCATACGTGACACGATCCTGCAGATTAGCGGTCAGCTGGACGGCCAAGTACAGGGCGGACGCACGATTCATAAAATCACTCAGTACGACAACGGCTACAATCACGATCAGTACAGTCGAAGCATGCGAAGCGTCTACGTTCCGTTCTTCCGCAATTCCATGCTTGAATTGTTTGAGGTATTCGACATAGCCAACCCAAATCTGGTGACAGGCAGGCGAAACATCAGCACTCTGCCTTCACAGGCGTTGTTTTTATTGAATAGTCCGTTCGTTCTGGAACAGTCGAAACTCGCGGCTGAGCGATTTATCGAGACACAGTCTGCCAATCCAGAAGCTTTAAAAGCTATGATTGACGAAGCTTATCTGCAAACCGTCGGACGTCCGGCAGATCCTAAAGAGCAACAGGTTCTTCTGCAGTTCCTGACAGATCGCCCGCTCGATTCAGCCGAAACGTGGACTCCCATTTTTCAGGCTCTGCTTGCATCAATTGATTTCCGGTACCTCGACTAATCGCTCGCTGGTTACTTTTTTCTGATCCCATACACCACTGGAAACTTATTTTCCGATGACAGCATTCGCAACAAGTCGGCGATCATGGTTACAGAATTCCGCATGCGGCTTTGGCTCGGTCGCGCTAGGCGGAATGCTGGCAGAACAGAACGCTCAGGCAGCGAAAACGGCAACAAGAAATTCGCTCACTCTGCAGGCTCCGATACTACCGGCAAGGGCGAAGAGACTAATCTTCATCTTCATGCAGGGTGGCCCCAGTCACGTGGACAGCTTCGACTATAAGCCCGAGCTGATTGCTCGCGATGGCAAGTCAATTGATTTCACTGGAGTACGTTTCAACAGCTTCGGGCAAGTCAGTCAGCGCACGTTGATGAAGCCACTATGGAAGTTTCGTCAACACGGCCAATGCGGCCAGCATGTCAGCGAACTGTTTCCAGAGATCGCCAAACACGTTGACGATCTTTGTTTCCTGAAGGGCATGCATACGGAAGGTGTGGCTCACGGGCCGTCTACTTTGTTTCTGCACACGGGTGCGACAAATCTGGTCCGGCCGTCGCTTGGCTCATGGCTGATGTACGGCCTCGGCACCGAAAACCAAAACCTGCCCGGCTTTGTGCAATTGCAGCCATCGGATACGAAAGGTGGGCCGCGAAACTATTCCAACGGCTTCCTGCCAGCCGTGTTTCAGGGTACCGCCATCGGTCGTGCAAACCGAGCGATCGAACAGATGACGATCGATCATATTCGCAACCGGCAACTTAGCGACGACGAAACACAACAGCGATTCGAACTGACTCAACAGTTAAACAAAGCTCAACTTGCCCGACGCGATGATAGTGACGACCAGCTGGAAGCCGTCATTCGCAGCTACGAACTTGCCTGGCGGATGCAGGCCAACGCGCCAGAAATTCTTGACCTATCCAGAGAAACTCCGGCAACTCAGCAGATGTACGGTATCGGAGAAACGACAACTGATGCGTTCGGCCGGCAATGCCTCATGGCAAGGCGCTTGTCGGAATCAGGAGTTCGCTTTGTGCAAATCAACTATGCCGACGAATCGCCGAACCCTCGCTGGGACCAACATAGCAACATGCCCAAACACATGGACCACGCCACTGCCACGGACAAACCGGTCGCCGGACTGCTGGCAGATCTAAAGCAGCGCGGACTGCTGGAAGACACGTTGGTTTGGTGGGGAGCCGAATTCGGACGCACGCCATTTTCTCAAAGCAACAACGGACGTGACCATAACCCGCGCGGCTTCACAACCTTCCTTGCGGGAGGAGGCGTGAAGCCGGGGTTTAGCTATGGATCAACGGATGAAATTGGACATGAAGCCGTTGAAGGCAAAGTACACATGCATGATCTGCACGCCACTGTACTGCACGCGATGGGCATCGATCACGAAAAGCTGACCTATCGATACGCTGGACGAGATTTCCGCCTGACAGACATTTACGGTCGCGTTGTTCCGGAAGTGTTCGCCTGAATTTCGCCCGCAGTGCCCTGAATATTCATCCTAAACAGCTCAGTTACTGCGATGGAGGTTTTGCGTTTACGCAAAATCGCGTCACCATTGCTGTCAATCCACCGCAGCGATGTACGATCCGAGAAGCTTAACGATCTATGGAATCAGCAGAATCAGGCCGGTGATCCACAGCAGTTCAACTGTAGTGGCCTCTTCATTAAACGGGATCTGATATCTCTTTTTCGGAGCCCATTCGCCGGGCTGATAGTGCCCCAAAGCAAACTCCTGTGCCTTTGGCGGATGCAGGGTCATTTGGTATGGCAGCATAGCAACCTGACCAAAGAAACGCCCCGTCGAAACAAACGGCTGCACCCATGGCTTGCGAGTATGGCCGTAGCGTTCAAGCCCAACGTCTTCGAAGTACAATGGATGATACCAAAGGTTTGTCGGTTCCCACTGAAACACGGTTCGCGGGGCAACTACTTCTGTGTACTCGCCTTTGTCCATGCGTTTATAGAAATCAGTTGGCAGTTTTTCTTCGTCAATATCGCCCCAGGCATAGCTCAACGATGGTCTGATGTCAGTTAGTTTTCGACTCAGCAATTCGCTGGCCTCACGATTCGCCGGTTCTTCGGTATTACTGCCACCGACCAACAGCACAGAATGTTGATAATCATCTACATCCAGCTGTTCCAATTCCGGATCGAAGAATTCAATCAGCTTTCCACCACCATTACTCGGTCGACCGGACCTGCGAAGTTCCGGACCAGGATAACCGTTCATGTTTAAGTACGCGTCATCAGCAACTGACTCCAACACGGGAAGTGAAGACGTCGCATCGAGTGTCGGCTGAACGGTATCGCCTGCAGGTACTGGAGGAAGCTGAACAGTGCCCGACTTTTCGTCACCGCTGGTCAGTAGAATGGTATTCATTTTCATGCTGCCGCCTTCAGAAAACGGAAACGTTTGATGCGGCGACGTAGCAACGACCTGTGGTTTACTGCTGCCAGCTGGCGCAGTTGCGCGTGCCATAGTGGCTGTAGGCATAATTGTCATTGCGGGCTGCGGAGCAGGGGCCACACGTCCACTGCGCAAGGCGCTCATCAGGTCGCGGCTTTGCTGTAATGTTTTTGATGCACCGGCATCAATTTTCAGTGGTACAGACTTAGGCAAAGCAGCTGTAAATTCATCCAGCGATATACGGTCCGACGTGTCGTCCGGGTTCTTTGAAACTAATGGGGCAGTCGCTGGAAGGGCTACGTTCACCGGCCCGTGCAATACCGGAGGAAGAAATTCGTCTGCGGACGTCTGAGTTGCAAATGACGGGCAAATCATAAAAGCCGAAAGCAACACGGCGAACCGAGTGCTACGGGCCGGCTTAGTTGTGACCGTCTGACGAATGTTCCACCGAGTAATTCGGCGATTCCTGAGTGATAGCGATATCATGAGGATGGTTTTCCCTAACCGAAGCCGCAGAAATCTCGATGAACCGAGCTTTCGTGCGTAAATCCTTAATCGACCCGACGCCGACGTACCCCATTCCGGACCGAAGCCCGCCTGTCAGCTGATAAATGACCGGCTGCAATCCACCTTTGTATGGAACGCGTCCTTCTACACCTTCCGGAACCAGCTTGGAGCTATCCTTGCTATCGACTTTTCCCTGTCGGTAACGTTCGCTGCTTCCTTTTACCATTGCTCCCATCGATCCCATTCCGCGGTATCGCTTGAAGCTGCGTCCCTGGAAAAGAATCATTTCACCGGGACTTTCGTCGACTCCTGCCAACAAACCGCCGACCATAATCGACCATGCTCCGGCAGCAAGAGCCTTCGTAATATCTCCACTAAATCGAATACCACCGTCGGCGATAATCGGGATGTCCGAGCCAGCCAGCGCCTTAGCCGCGTTAGCAATTGCGGAAAGCTGAGGAACACCGATGCCGGAAATGATTCGCGTTGTACAAATCGACCCCGGACCAATTCCAACTTTCACAGCGTCAACTCCGGCATCAGCCAGAGCCTTAGCCCCCTCGGATGTCGCGACGTTTCCGGCGATGACATCAATCGTAAATTCACGTTTTATTTGTTTGACGGTCTCAATAACATTCAGAGAGTGCCCATGCGCACTGTCTACAACAAGAACATCAACACCTTTTTCCACCAATTGCGAGACACGATCCAGATCTAAAACACCGACCGCAGCGCCAACCCGCAATCGTCCGCGAAGGTCTTTCGACGCCTGCGGAAACTGCACGTTCTTGTCAATGTCCTTAATCGTTATCAAACCTCTCAGTTGATATTGATCGTCCACCAGCAACAATTTCTCGACCCTGTTTTCCAGCAGAATACGTTGTGCCTCTTCCAGGCTGGTATTTTCCGGGGCCGTGACGAGATTTTCCTTCGTCATCACTTCCCTGACGGGGCGGTCTTTCCTGTCAAGAAAACGCAGGTCGCGGCGGGTAAGAATTCCCACCAACCTGCCATCGACAGTAATGGGAACTCCACCGATGTTGCGTTCATCCATGATGCGGGAAGCTTCACCCACACTGGTTTCGGGCGGCAAGGTGACGGGGTCCACAATCACACCGTGCTCGCTGCGTTTCACGCGATCAACCTGCATCGCCTGTTGTTCGATCGACATATTCTTATGAATGATGCCGATGCCGCCAACCTGAGCCATGGCGATGGCCATATCGCTTTCTGTCACCGTGTCCATGGGACTGCTGATGATGGGAACGTGCAGCGGTATGTTGCGCGTCAACATCGAATCAAGATCGACGTCTGAGGGCACAAATTCGCTGTAGCCCGGTTCCAGCAAAACGTCGTCGAACGTTAGACCTTTGTATGCAATGCGATCCTGCATGTGACGCACTTCCCTTTTTTATGACTCTTCGCCAGCTTCGGCCGCACGAACGGCTTCGCAAAACTTATTTCCCAGTTTAACAAACGTCGGCACATCCAGCGTTTCAGCTCGCGTTTCAGTATTGTGGCCGAGCCCTTCCATCAGTTTGTCGACGTCCGGCTTGGACAACTGCTTGCTGTACATTCCCGCAAGCACTCGACGCATCAGCTTTCTGCGATGATGGAACAACCGACGCAGGAAATCCTGAAAGAACTTCTTGTCCAGAATTTTGTCACCACGCCCATCGTGTCGCCAGATGCTGACGATGGCAGAATTCACTTTGGGACGAGGCCAGAATACATTCGGCGTCAGCCGTCGAATAATCTTGACGCTGCACTGCGACTGCAGCCAAACCGCCAACGCTCCGTAGTTGCTGGCGCCGGGTTCGGCCACCATCTTTTCACCGAGTTCCAGCTGAATGGTACACACCATTCTTTGCCACGGAAGTTGTGATGCCACCAGATTGGTAATCACCGGCGTCGCGACGCTGTAAGGCAGATTGGCGACCATCTTTAACTGGCTGTGCGGACGAGCATTCAGCTCAGTCATCAACAGCTCAGTAATTTCCGGCGCCAGTGTGTTTTTGTTCTTCAGAATGTCACAGTTAACCAGCGTAACGTTCTCGCAGTGCTCAGTCGCCGCCGTTGCCAGAGCAAACATGTTCCGGTCAACTTCAACACTCACCACCCGCCCCGCCTGTTCGGAAAGAAAGGTCGTCATTCCACCAGTACCGGGGCCAACCTCCAGCACGACGTCATCCACTGTCAGCTCGGCCGAGCGGACAGCAAATTCAATTAAATTGATATCGATCAGGAAGTTCTGCCCCAAATCTGAGCGAGGATTAAATCCATGCTGCTGGAACAGTTCCATTAGGTACGATCTGGTTTGCCGGCTTTTATCTTTCACTAAATTCCGTTTCGTTTCTGATCTGTATTGCCATTAACAAAGTCCCATGGGCTTATGCCGCCTTCTCGAGACATCAGCTTGGCGACGTACTTCCCTAGAATATCCTGTTCAATGTTCACTCGCTGTCCCACCGCTCGGTCGCCCAGAGTTGTGACGTCAAGCGTGTGTGGAATCAACGCGACCGAAAACCGGTCTGCTTCGACATTCACCAATGTCAGACTGATCCCGTCAACGGCGATCGATCCCTTCGGAACCATCAGCCGTGTCATTTCCCCTGACACCTTAAACCACATGTTGACCCATTCGCCACTGCGATCAATCACATCGACGGTTGCCACCCCATCAACGTGCCCCTGCACAAAATGACCTCCAAGCCGAGCCCCCACGGACAGCGAACGTTCGAGGTTAACGCGGGTGCCGACATTGAAATCCCCAAGGCTCGTCTTAGATAGCGTTTCTTCGCCTGCTTCGAAATCGATTCCGTCTTCGGCGATTTTCACAGCTGTAAGGCAACAACCACAGATGGAAATACTGTCACCGATGGAAACGTTGCTGGGGGAAAAACAGTTGCTATCCGGAGCAATCGTGAGGCGCAGGCCATCGGGTTCCTCCTTGAGGATCCTGACTGTACCTTGTCCTTCAACGAGGCCGGTGAACATTAGGGCGAACTGTGCAACAAAGGCTCCGTCTGCTGAAGACGGTGAAACTAAAAGCGATCAGCCGGACTTAAAGCCGCACACGCTTGTTGCGGGGTGATTCTAACGCCGGAAAGTCAAATTGCACGAAGTGTCGTCAAGTTTCACGAGATTCCCGAATCGCGGATCCTGCTGCCGCGAATTCAGGCATCAGGCAGCTTAGCTCGGAAAAACCTTCGTTTTCCGTATCTTAACCAAGCCGCACGAATCGGACCGGCAAAGGCAAACCAGCATAGGATTACCGGCACAGCTACGCCACCGACCGCAAAAATCAAAGCCAGAGTGAACACCAATTGCAACAACTGTGTTCGCCCCTGGTCGCCTCGCAGAATCTGATTGAACAAATGCGGATATTTAATGCGGCTCACCATAAGTACAGCCGTGGCCAGTGTCACAAACGGCAAAGCGACAGCCAATGCCGGCAAAACAACGCCACCCAATTGCTGCGCCCAGGATACGGCAGCTGCTCCCACCATTTTCTTTTTCAGGGCCATCACTCCAATTGGCAAACTGGCGATGACAGCCGCTGCGGCCGGAGAGGGCAGCCCACTGAATCCCTCGTGAGTATCTTCTTCATCTGTTTCGACGTTAAAGCGAGCCAGCCGAAGAATAGCGCACGCCAGAAATAAGGCGGCGATTGCCCACAGGAAGTCGATCGAATAATTGAACGGCGCCTGCAGGTCGATCCCTACTGTGGAACCGATCTCAGCCGTTGAATCGACTTTTGCACCGAGCGTTTCCATCAGGTGATGCCGAGGATCAGCAAGCTTCAGCATCATAAAAGCCGGGGCTACACCAAAGCTGACGGCGTCACAAAGACTATCCAGCATGGCTCCAAATTCACTGGTTTGATTTGTCAACCGAGCCGCGCTGCCGTCCAGGGCATCAAACAGCATCGCCAGAAAAATCAGCTGAGCAGCCTTCACCATTTCCAAAGCGGGATCCCAGCCAACAGCCGGATCAGTCAAACCGACATCAAAATTCGGGCCAACTCTAGCCAGAATGGTGATCGCTCCAAAGCCGCAAACGGCATTCCCCAACGTCAACAGCGTCGGCAAAACAGCGAATGCTTTTTGCCGTCGTGTCTTCTTGGGAATTTCTTCGGATGACGTCATGAACCTTACCCTGATCTAATTTTACGCTTTTATATTTCGCCGGCACAAAACTGCTTGCCGGCACTTCGTCACCAGATTTTGTGCAGATCCTTAACTCATCCTCACGTGGAATTAGCAGTTTCGACGTGAACCAAGCTTCATCATTCCCAATTGCTATCCGGCATCCAGCGTATCGCCGGGCCGATCCCTCCAACAACAAAGTCACCTGTTCGTTCTCATCAGCCAATTCCGAACACAGACCGACAGACGTCCACTCGGACGACAACTCAATCCTATCACACGCCTCGCCACCAGCTCGCGGTTGATGTGAACATTAAAGATGGACGAAAGATACTGATCTTCAGTGCCGGTCCGCCGAAAGAATCACCGTAAACCAGCTGTTTCATGAGACTAATCATGCCACTGCCCGGCGGAATATCCTTCATTCGACGCATCAAGGCATAAGGTCGATTTGCGATATTTCGTGCCTGTTTTATTAAGTCCTCAGACATCAGATATTTCTTGCTGGCATCGTTGTTCCGAGTTGTATCGCGTTCGACCCCGGGCGAGCGGGCTTCAGGGTCGTTTAGGGAAGGCAATCGTGGCGTTGCCTTGCCCTAGATTCCAGCAACTTGGATTCGATTCACCCAGAATAAGCCCGACAATGCAAGAAATGCGGCCAAATCAAAGCAAAGTAATCCGCAGACCGTCATAGCCTGGCTCAACGTGTTCGGGCAGTTCGTTCCGTAACTGGTCATAGTCGAGTTCGTGCGACATGTGAGTCAGAATTGTCCGTCGAGGCTTTAGACGCTCGGCCCACTGAACAGCCTGAGCAACCGTCAAATGAGTAGGATGCGGTTTATACCTGAGAGCATCGATGATCAGCGTGTCCAGGCCTTCCAGCAGAGTTCGGCTTTCGGCGGGAACCGTCGAAATGTCGGTGCAGAAGGCCACGTTGCCGATGCGGTAGCCAAGTATCGGAAGGTTTCCATGATGCAATCGAATCGGCAGCACTTCCAGCCCAAGCAACTGAATCGCGTTACCGGGAGACACGCGTTCGAAACTCAACTTCGGAGCAGCAAACCGATGGCTGTAGCTGGCCGGATGCGAAAATGCGTAGTGAAACGTGTGCCGAATGGCGTCTTCAACAATCGGTTCGCAATACAACGGAATCCGGCCCGCTCCCGACGCAACAAAAGCCGATTCATCAAACGGCACGCCTGTCGCTTCCGCTTCGCGCTCAGCCTCATCGCGCATCTCTTTTTCAATACGAAACCCGAAGATGCGAAGATCGTCAAGCCCCATAATGTGGTCGGCATGAGCATGCGTGAACAACGCCGCTCGAATTAAAGATGCCCCGCTGCGAAGTAGCTGCAGTCGAAATTCGGGGCCGGTGTCAATCACGAACTCACCATTCGGAGCATTCACCAAAACGCCGGAACGCGTTCGCTGATTTCTGGTATTCCCGGAAGTGCAAACCGCACACGCACAGCCAACCACCGGCACACCAATGCTTGTGCCGGTCCCCATCAGGACAAGTTCCGAAACATGCCCGGCAGCATCTTCATTGGCAGATTCAGGTTGACCGGAAGTAGATCGCGTATCATCCAACAAGGAACTATTCTTTCAGCACGATGACAATTACAAACGCAGGTAGCTTCAAACTTCAGCGGCGCGTTGACTGTTCAGGAATCCTAAGTGTGCAGGCGGTATACCACCCACGTCAAGCCACATATATTAGCCTGTATCGTGTGATCACAGGGTCCGAATTAGAACCCGCTTAGTTTCTAACTCAAGTGATAGAAGCCGCGCATAAAAAAGGGCACCGGTATGATACCGGTGCCGCGAGGGGACGCATCAGGAACACGGAAAGAAAGGTGTTGGGGAAGGGATTGATGGGTGTGAAGGGAGTTGGGGAGGGGGCGTCAGCCGCTGAAATCAGGAAGGGACGGCTGACGTTTTTTTCGAAAATGGATGATTCTGTTGCGTTGTGTTCAGCCTGTCGTCGACAATGTCGACGCGACTTCAGAGCACCGTTTACTGGTTGCGTTCCGTCATTGAAATTCCAGGAATGGAAATCCGATCCGCCGACGCCGTTGTGCTGCTTTCAGAAGATGACCGACTGCTTTTCCAGCCACGAGCGACAGGACGAAGAGACGCTTGTGTGTAGTTGTCCCGATGAGCTCGCGAATCACGCTCGCCGGTCTGAGGGAATGTATTGAACTCAGATTCGGCATCGCTTGGGAAAGTTTTCGGAGCCGGCTTCAAACCCTCAGCTCCCGCCGGTGGAAGGGTTCGATTAAAGCTGCTGCGTTGAAACGTGGAAGAGTCTGCGTCACTGCGTTGAAAACTACGATCACCGGCTTTGCCGGGCAGATCTTCGTCAAACGTATCCTGAGCCGTGCGGGCCGGACCTTTGAAGTTAGGATCTTCTTCTGGCAACAAAGCAGACTGAGTACTGTTTTCGTCTACGATGTAAGCCGTGGCCGGAACCCCATAGCCGCCGTAACCGTAGGCCATGCTGCTTCCACCGTAGCCATAAGCTACCCGGCTGCTGCCGTAACCATAGGCCAAAGCACTTCCGATCGGAACTGTTCGGTAAGCCGTAGTTGGTTTCATAACTGTCTGCGTTTCTTCACGCCATGCCAACTTGCTGACTTCGACCTGAACCGTCTTTTGACGAGGAACCATTTCGGTAAAGTTCTGCACAACTTTTTGAGTGCCATGTACGGCAACCTGTCGTGTAGTTGGCACGTTGCATGTCACCATATTAGGAACATACTGACGCGATGTACGATAGTTCGGCACGAACGCTGATCGGAATGAATAGCCCGTTCGGTTCAACCAGCCGATCATGCCCGGTCGAGGATCTACCTGGCACGGAGCAGACTTAGCGACGGGCTGATAGTTAGTCTGCCAACGCCCCATGTCACGATTAATCGTTTGGTTCTCAACCACCGTCTTGTAGCTGACGGTCGGCATTTCAACAGTTCGTTGGCGTGCGACCGGTTCCATTACAGTCATGGTCTGCGACTCCATAGCTGTCTTGTAATAAGGCACTCGGACCTTTTGTTCTTCTCGCTGATAAGTTGTTACGGGCACCGTCTGATAGCACGATGTCTGCACCGGCTGTATTGGAGTGCAGCTGGCAACCTGCACCGGAGCCGACGCTGCGCAGGAACTGCAACCCCGATTAAAAAACTGAGCCTGAGCCGTCGATTGGCTCGTAAGCACTGCCGTGGTTACAGCAGCCATAATCAAATTTCGGTAGAACATGAGTTTCTTCCCTGAGAGGAACTTTCCACTTCGCGACGAATTGCGGGTTCGTCAAATATACGAAGCAGTAAAGTTGAGAAGACGCAGGCCGTTGATGGTTCATCCGTGAACTCACCGCTGGACAGCGAATGGTGGGTTGAGATGGAATGCAGCGAACTCAAGACAAGATCGCTACAGGAACACGAGTGTGTCGAAGTGACTAAATTGTGACAGAAGGCGACATTGAGTGGCTGAAAGTGCCGTCTGAAATGCGACGCCGGGAAGAGATTTAACCCAACCCCGAAAATGGGTCAATACCGGTTAAAGTCCTGAATCACTTTCTTTTTTGCTACGCAGCGCGAGATCGACGTAAGTCCTGTAATCTCGTTCTTCAAGCAGCAGAATCTGCGCGAACTCGTTTAACCGGGTTAAACAAATCAGTCGATTCGAAGTATTTCACTCAAGCATGCAGAATAATCTACTTCTTACCCAACGCCCGTTGTTCGCGAAAGAACTGCTGCAGAAGTGCTTTGCAGTCTTCCATCATCACTCCGCCAAGAACAGCAGCCTGATGATTCAATCGAATGTCAGAAGTAATGTTGAACAGCGTGTCGCAGGCACCGCCTTTGGGATCCGCAGTTCCATAGACGACAAAGGGTATTCGCGACTGAACAATCGCTCCCGCACACATCGGACATGGCTCCAGTGTCACATACAAGGTGCAATCCAGAAGTCGCCACGATCCCAAAGACTGAGCCGCCTGAGTAATGGCAATCATTTCTGCATGAGCCGTTGGATCGTTCAACACTTCGCGTTGATTACACGCTTCCGCAATAATCCGCCCGTTATGCACAATAACAGCACCCACCGGAACTTCGCCCTGGTCATATGCGGCCACGGCCTGATCTAACGCCCGCTTCATCCAAACGTCGTGAGGCTGCAATACGCTGAGTGGATTGATGTCTGACATATTCTTCCAGGGCAATTAAGTTCTCGTTGGCCCCACAAACTACTTTTGCAACCTCAACAATTCCACTGCATAAAGCAACCTGTTTTGTAAGAAGTGCAATCTCAAAGCGTTGTACAAATTGCAATTGGGCCACGCAAAGCTCGTTTCAAAGTGCCCAGAAGCCAGTTGGCAACGAATTCTTTCACATATCGTAAAGACAAACAGCAAAAAGAGTTAAGTCGCTCACCATGCCCGATAAATGTCTAACACAAGCAGCCATTTCATAAGTTTGGCACCGTGATTGCTTTATTTCTACCCCAGAGAGAGAGAGACTGGTTCGGAGTGAGATCCCGAACCCTGACTGCCCTGAGAAAGCAGTCGCTGCCGCAAAGGCAGCATCGCGAAAGAGAGATTGCGGCTCGCCTGAGAAACGAGCCCAAAGAGAGAATGTGGCAAGACACACAGGCCTGAGAAACCTGAGTGCTGCCACCACTGAAAAAGGCCGACGGAATCTTTGGATTCCGATCGGCCTTTTTTCTTTTGCCTTTTGAGACTGCGTGTCTGCCGTTACGGTTCAGCAGTGCAACTTCCCATGCCATCAGCGTACACGGCACATCGACAGACTTCGCTTCCCGAGATTTTCGAACTCACGGAAACCAACGCAGCTCGAAGAGCTAAGTCGTGAATCCTGCGAATTTACTTTATTGCGACGCAAAGAATCTCTTGTATGTCAAACAAAACCCGTCCATCTGAGCCATTAACACTGTCTCAGTTTCTTGTCGGGGCTGGAATGTTCGAAGGCGGAATGCTGCTGGTCGCCTTCGCACTGGGCTTTCTTATGAAAGTCCACCCCACTGCAGAATTACAGTGGTCGTGGAAGTCTTTCGGAATTGGCATTCTGGCAACGGTTCCGATGCTGTTGTTACTTGTCGCTTCGTTTCTTTCAAAAAGCAACGGCCTTAATCAGATTCGCATTTTCCTAAGAGACTTGCTTGGCCCCATGCTTGATCGATGCCGCTTGATTGACATCATCTTTCTTTCACTTATGGCCGGCATCTGCGAAGAGGTTTTGTTCCGCGGATTCCTGTTCCAATGGGCACGAGGAATCAATGCGACATTTGCCATCATGTTTGTGAACGTCCTGTTTGGACTCGCTCATGCAATTACTCCGCTGTATGCATGGCTGGCCGGGCTGACGGGACTTTACCTGACAGCAATCATGAGTCTTGAATCAAAGCCTAACCTGCTGATTCCAATTACCGCTCATTCAGCTTACGACCTCGTCGCGTTTTTAGTCGTTCTCTGGGATTACCGCCGCAACCGAGCAAACCGAATGGCGAACACGGAAGATGAAACAGACGTTCGTGAAACTGCGGCAAGCGAAGAAGAGCCGCTGAAATGCTCGATGCGGTCTATCCCGCCAACTGAACGAAAAGTGCCTCCAACTGCACTTTCGGATCAACGCGACTGCCACCCTTCATATTGGCGTCTGCTTCAACCAGCATCTGAAAAATCCTGCTGGCTTTTTCGAAGCCGATCCGCTTCAGATAACTTTCTGACGCACCAATGGCAGCCGGAAAAACGCCCGCCGATTTGAGTGCTCCCGGAAGATCACGTGTCTGCCGAGCGTACTCAGTGGCTTCGGCCAGTTTGCGAAACGTAAATGTGAGTCCACCCAAAACCTTCTGAGGCGCATCGCCCGCCATAATTAGTTTATCCAGGCACTCCAGCGCTTTGCCGACATATCCATCGCGAATCGCATCCAGCATCGTCCACGTTGTTTCCAGCCGCCAACCACCAACAACGCGCGTGACGTCTTCCTGGGTAATGGTTTCCACATCGCCGACAAGCGAGACCAGTTTGTTCAGTTCCTGCTGCAGCAATCCGAGACTGTCGCCGGCAAGCTGCACGATCAACTGTGCCGTATCGCGGTCGAGTTTCTTTTGATGTACTTCTTTGGCAGCCTTTATCAACCACTGTACCAAAGCCGGACCTTTTAGTTCTCCGCACTCAATATTCAGGCCAACCTTGCCTGTGGCCTTTGCAAGCTTCGTGTTTTTGGGCCAGCTTTTCACATCAAGAATCAGCAGCGATGTTCGCGCAGGATTGTCAACGTACTTCTCCAGCCCCGCGCGGTTTTTGGTGATGAAGTCGTCAGCTTCGTCGATCATCACAATGCGATGATCACCAAACATAGATACAGTAAGTAACTCATCGCAAACCGTCCGCAAATCCGCATCCTTGCCGACCACCCGTGTTATTTCAACAGTGTCATCATCCGGATCCGCACAGCCCGGAACCAGCTTCAGAATTTCCAACTTCAGAAAACGCTCGCCTCCATACAGAACCAGCACGGGTACTTCAGGCAGAGCAGTGTGTTTCGTTAGAAATTCTGTGGCGTGCATAATTCAAGATTCGTCAACGAAAGCTGAAGTCGGCGAGCATTCGCCGACTAATAGAATAGCAGCAGCAACAATTGCCGAAAACCAGATGCCAAACTTCACCGCGATTAACGATTAAACAGCGCAGGCAAACAGCAACGATTAAACTCCGTCAGAACACCTGAGCATAACCTGTACAAACGATTTAGGTGTAATGACTATGCCGTGATTGCCGATATCCCCGGTTGTGGGCTTTCGATGGTCAGCGTACCACTGCTATTCGCAGGATGCGGTTAGTGTGGCGCAAGACCTGACCGCAGAGTGCCCGCGAACTCAAGCATTTTGACCCAAACGCACGGATGCGTGAGGGTCTGCCTGAGTGTTTTCGAAGAACTTCCTCCGAAAAACGGATTCCTGTCAGAGAAGGGGCCCGCGACATGAAGTCGCCTCAGTTGCTAAGTCTAACGTGCTTCGTTATTGCCATCCCAGTCTTTTTTGCTCACGCTGATGGTCAAGTCGTCCCGGGTACAGGCATTCGCCAAACCAACGTCGGCGACAACTTCGAAGATGTTAATTGGAAATGGCATCCAAACGGTGAAAAAGCCAGCCGCGAACAGGACGAACTGGAGCGGCGTCCGTTGGGCGGATCCAGCAATGGCCGCTGGTTCGAAAGCCCGAAACGCGGACAACCGGATGTCATCGAACGCGTTCCAACTCCGGAAGGCGGCATCCCCGGCAGTAACTTCGCCCTGAAGCTGCAGACTTTGAATTCCGGTGTCCCACACCGCCCAAGTCGGCAGATGGAACAGGACGACTTTGTTATGGCGTGCTCTTCCAGAATTGGGCAAACATCAGTTGCACGCAGCCCGAGCTGTACCTGCCGAATCTGGCTGCCTCCGTTTCAGAACTGGGAGAACAGATCCGGTTCGCACTTCGGCTACCGCATCGACACAAAAACAACGGTAACGGAAAAGAAGAAAGGCTTCATTTTCTCACGCACCGTCAGAGAAGAAGAGTCCTACTGGCCTGGCTTCTTCTTTGAATTTCACAGCGAAACGGATCCCCGCTACGAAACAGACGAAGCGATTCTGCTGATTCGTGGAAACAACACCGGCCACGAGGTAAAAAGCCTGAATTTGACGACCGGCTGGTGGACATTTGGCATGTCGGTCACGCCTGATGGACGCGTCCATTATTATGCTCGACAGGGCGTGGAAGACCTCCGGGCAGCCGACCACTTGTATTCAGCCTATCCATACGGATACACGGCGGAAATCTTTGCGACGCAATTCTTCAACAACGTGAATCAATATGACGGCCAGTCATGGTCGACTCCGTTCATTATCGACGACCCCGCTGTGTTCACTCTGCACTAGCAGATCGATCCACACAGCAGGCCTGGTCGCATTAACCACCGGGCACAACAAAACAATAGCGGACTTCATACCCTCGGGATGATGTCCGCTTTTTTGTTTGAACGCGTGTTAGTAGTTAAACAACTCCTTAACGGTGAAAGCCCGCCCGGTCGCCGTGTTCATCGCTCGCACGATCTTACCCTTTGAATTTTTCGTTAAACGCCGCCCTTTGGCCGCACGAGACACCAACTTGTGAGTCAACTGTTCCGTCGACGATTCCACAAGAATGTGCGGTGTAATGTGCAACTGCGTCAGCAAATTGGCGAGGGGCTGCATGCCCAGATTTCTTTCTGTTTCCATTTGGACAGTCTAGAATCGCCTTGCGTCAGGATCCAGTAAATGCCGCTCCCGAATTGAAGGATTCGGAACCAACGCATCCTGAACCATGGGTTTTAACTCTCATACTCTGGAAATTGCACGAAATCCCGCACGTTGCGAAGCGTTTGTCTTGGACTCAGACCCCACAGTCGTTTCAATCCGGCGGCCCCAAATATTTGTGTTTTCATGATCAGAATGACACCGACATGCCGCGAATCAAACCGTTTAAAGCCATTCGACCAGCCCAGGACGCCGCCGCTCAGGTCGCTTCCGTTCCTTACGATGTCGTTAACCGACAGGAAGCCACCGCGCTGGCCGAAGGGAACCCGTCTAGCTTTCTGCACGTTGTTCGCCCGGAAATTGACCTGTCGCCTGAAACCAGTGCGTATGCAGACGAAGTGTACGAGACAGGGCGTAAGAATCTTCAGCGACTGATTGCCGACGGAAAGCTGGTTCACGATCAACAGGAATCACTGTTTGCCTATCGTCAAATCATGAACGGCGTGGCCCAAACGGGCATCGTTTGCTGCTGCCACATCGATGATTACGAAAACAACCTGATCCTGAAGCACGAAAAAACACGCAAGGACAAAGAAGACGATCGCACGCGACACGTGCTGACGCTCAATGTGCATTCAGGGCCTGTGTTTCTGACATACCGCGACGTTGCGAAAGTTGATGCGGCTGTTGCCGAAGCCACCGCCAAAGCTCCGCTGTACGACTTCACTGCTCCCGACGGCGTACAACATACGGTGTGGGAAATCGCTGATTCAGCGGCCTGCGTTTCCAGCCTGACTGAAGTCCCCTACTTCTACGTCGCCGATGGACATCATCGATCTGCCAGCGCCTGGCGAGCCGGCACAGAACGTCGCAAAGCCAACCCTAACCACACGGGCGATGAAGAATACAACTGGTTTCTGACTGTTCTGTTCCCCTCAGGACAGTTGAATATCCTGGCATACAATCGAGTCATCAAAGATCTAAATAATCAGTCCGCGGACGAAGTCCTGAAGCGACTTACCGAAGTTGGAATTATTGAACCAACCAACAATCCAGTTCCGTCCACTGCTGGAACATTCTGCATCTACATCGGAAATTCGTGGTACACCGTTACCATTCCGCAGGATTCCATTAATCACGACGATGCCATCGAATCCCTGGACGTAGCCCTGCTTGAACAGCGCGTGCTTGGCCCCATCCTGGGCATTGGCGATGTCCGGACGGATTCTCGAATCGACTTTGTCGGTGGCATTCGAGGCACTGGTGAACTTGAAAAACGAGTCAAGAGCGGCGAATGGGCCTGTGCGATCTCCATGTACCCAACGTCCATCGAACAGCTGATGGCCGTATCTGACGCCGGTCAGATCATGCCTCCGAAAAGCACGTGGTTCGAACCGAAGCTAAGAAGTGGACTGTTGGTCCATTCACTTGAATAAACGTTTTGCATTATCGCAACCTTCAACCAAATGCTTTTGCGAGCAACCGTCGCGGCTGCCCCTTCCGCAGTCGGGTGCGCGTCAGTTCGCGCGCGGCGAAGGTTCGATCACTCAACACAAGCGAGCACAGTCACGGGCAAAGCCGATGTTGAAATTCGGGCGACAACATTCACATTAAAGCCCACCGACTAGCTTCGATCGACATGTTGCGTGTCGTCTATTATTACATTCGCCGCTGGCAAATTCAGATTTATTTTCACACGTTGAAATCGGGCTGCCGCATCGAATGTCGTCTGTTCGAAAAACTGCCGCGCACGCTGAATTGCGTGGCTGTGTATTCGATCATCGCGGGGTGCGTGATGTACCTGTGCGATCTCGGCCGCGAATGCCCCGAACTCGACTGCGAACTGGTATTTTCGCCGAGCGACCGGACGTCAGTTTACTCGATTGTTCACGGTCGCAAACTTCCGGAGACACCTCCGCGGTTGAACGAACTGATTCAAATGATCGCGAACCTCGGCGGCTACATCGATCGCCCAAAACCGAACCCCGCCCACAATCCCCGTGGACGGAACTCCAACGACTCCACTGCTTCTCACTCGCCCGGGACATATTCGGCCTCCAAACATAACCGCTCTTTTTTCTTACCGAAGACTTGCGTCGTACAGTGAGGCAGGTCCGGATGGGCGAACTTTTTCTCGACCGTCTTGACCTGCGCATCGACCGACATTTGCAGCGTCTTGCGAGTCAATTCGTGCCCCTGCTTGACAACCAGGCCTTCCGCAATTGCAAGCACGGTCCCGTCGGACGCCATGTCATAGACATTGTTCAGCGTTCGCAATTTCAGCACAGCGTGTTCCGCGATCAGACGTTCCGCAGGACTCAGTTCTTCAAAGTTCATCGGGGGCCTTCGTGGCAACAGTGACAGAAAATCGCCAACATGAACCATTTCAACCATTCTCGCAATCATTCATAAGCGCACCCGATCGACAAAGTCAACTGGAACGGGCAGTCGCCGACGCTCACGTGGCCCAGTGTGCAGTATGAGCTGGCCGACAGAACTCAGGCCATCGCGGCGGGCGGAACTGGTATGGCTCAGCAGATTGTCAGACAGGTGGAGTGGCTCGCAGAATCAATCGAGGCTGCCCGAATTTCAAGTTCTGCCTAACGTATTCCGAAGCCGATCAGGTGCTGAACATTGCCTTCAATCTGTTCGACGACGGCACGTGCCTGGATCATCTCGAACTACGCCGCAACGATGAAGCCTGGCTGGAAGCGCTGGAGGCTCATCGAATTCCCGATCCCCTCACGGCGGGGGATTTCTGTTGGCGTTTCAATGAGCAGCACATTTAGTGTCTGATGGAAAAGTTGCATAAGCCTCGACGGAAGTTATGTCAGCAGCAGCCGGACAGCTTCTTCGAGCTGGCGATCATCGAAGGCGACGGTACGGTGGTTGAATCATACGGCGAGAAGAAAGTAGGCATCGGCATGAATTACAAACGCCAATGCTGCTGCCATCCTTTAATAATGACCTTGGCCAATACACGCGAAGTTCTGTACGTAGCGAATCGTTCGGGTAACCGACCATCGCACGAAGACGCGGCGGGATACTTTGATCGTTTGGTGAAACTGTGTCGTGATGAGGGCTTTCGAAAAGTTCGTCTGCGAGGCGACACGGACTTTTCGCAGACGACTAATCTGGACCGCTGCCACGATGACGTTGTCGAATTGGTGTTCGGCAGGGATGCGATGAAGAATCTTGTAAAAATCCAGCAATTCCCGGTGGATGAGATTTGGCGTGAATTACGGGGGATTATGAACTTCCGTTTCGTAAACGGAGTTGTAAAAATCTTAACCTGGATTGCCCATTCTGACTCTCTGGCAAAAGGAATTGCCCATCATGGAAGCTA
>JBDNFN010000218.1:0-4354 GCA_041689795.1 Fuerstiella sp.
ATGAGACAATGCTGCAGACGCCGCCGAAATGGGTAGTTGATACCTTACGCGGCTTGCCGGCGTCGCGGATGTTCAACTCGGCCAGTCCGCGATATCTGAAGTATACTCGGGCCGATGGCGAAAAAACGGCGGTAAAGTGCCAGCGTGGTGCGGCTCGGGTTGTATTTGAGCATCCAGACCATGGCCGTTGCTGGCAGCGTTGTGATGTGTTGTTCTGCGATGAGTTGCCTTTCGGCGTGGCTCAGTGGAGGATAACAGTTACTTCTGATGCAACTCGGCAGATCCTTCATTCGGAGTTGTGGACGTGCCGATATCTTCCCTGAAAAACGGCTGCTGTCGAAACATTGAACCTGGTAGATTTCCAGGTTCCACCCTGTCGACATACAACAGTGTTAAGTCGTCACCGAATCCATTTGTAGCCGCATTTCTTCAGGCTGCATTTACCATTGCGGTGTTCCTCGTTTCGCAGCGGGCCAGCTGCGATGAGCCTCGTTTCCGTTCGGACCTGCCGTTTGCGGGCACGGACACGATTTCTGTGTTGAATGAACGCGGCAAGCAGCAGGTGCTGGGCGGACGAATCGAAGATATTTCTGCCGAAACATTAACACTTCGACGAAGCGGACGTGCGAATATTGAGCTGTTCCGCATGTCGGATATTACGGAGCTATCATTCGCAAAGACTTCCGCTTGGGAAACAGGACTGCGTCATCAGCTGAATGCCGAACACCGGCAGGCTCTTGAGTACTTCGACAAAGCCTTGAAGACTGAAGACCGATTGTGGGCGTGGAATGAACTTCAGGCGTCGGCTGCGAAAACATGCATCGCGCTGGGTGACCGTTTAGCTGCGGTTCAGCGAATTGAAGAGATATTCGACAGGGACAGGCAGACGCATCATGTATGGATATTGCCCCTGGTCTGGGATGCCAGGCTGCCGGAGACCGAACGAATTGAGTCGCCGGCCGCAGATCTGAACAGTGCATCTGTTATCCGACAGCTAGTTGCGGCATCAGCACTTTTGGATAACCCGACATATCGTGTATCGGCCGAAGCGAAACTGGAGCGTCTGCGGCGCGGTGTCGCGTCCAAACGCATTACCGAACTGGCCGAAGCGCAATTGTGGCGTCTGTATTTGCTGGATCCGTCTGAAAAACGGCCATTGCTCGCCCAGTGGCAGGATCGCGTTTCGCAGTTGCCCGTCAACGCACGATCCGGTCCGCAGTTTGTTGTTGGCCGACTGCTGGCGAAACAGCATCAGTATGACAGCGCGGCTTTGGCGTTTTTATGGATGCCATTGGTGTCTTCCGTTGACCCGGCGCTGTCGGCCCAATCTTTGTCTGAGGGCATTAGTTGCCTTCAACTGGCCGGTCGCTACAACGAAGCCAAAGTTCTGTTGGCCGAACTACAGCAACGCTACCCGCAAACCTCAGCCGCCAGAATACGTCAGGCGGCGGACACATTAGATGCCTCGACGCGTGTTGAGCCCAACTGAAATATCAATTGCGAATGGAAGACCCGTGATCTGAATGCCGCGTTCCGGAACTGAATCGGCGAATGTAACAGTCTGCCTGCAATAACCGGGAAACGTGCCGCTACTGTCGTTCGGAATTTGTCATGTGACCGAAGCATAAAGTTGCAATTTGGGGCGTCGCAAAGTCAGAGTCCTGCAACTACGCGTCGCCAGCAAACAATGCTGATTGAAAACGCAGTTGCGATTGTCTTTAAAGCATCTGATCTTCATGTCGTTTAGAAGGCCAGAACTCCTTCAATTTGTTCTCTATGTCGAGCGACCGGTCGGTCGTGGTTTTTTACTCATTCTGGGAGAGCGGTTGCTCTGCGGGTGGAGGCCAAGTCCAACGTCAAGGCTCCTGCCATTTAAGGCTTTCTGACTTTCTGCCTTTCTGACGGCTCGGTCAGCTTAGAGTTCCGGTTGGGTTACCGTTCGTCTGTTGGCAAAATCTGAAATTTCTTCAATTCTAAATAAAAAATCTGAAATACCCGTCACGTTTTTGGATGAAACTGGTTATTTACCTGCGGCGGCATTCAGGTAGATTGCCGCGACTGGTCTCTTACGCCATTTTCTTTTGAGGAATTTCATGACCAAGACTTTGAAGGTTCGATCTCGAGGATTCACCTTGATCGAATTGCTTGTGGTAATCGCCATTATCGCAATCCTAATCGCACTTTTGCTTCCGGCCGTGCAGCAGGCACGAGAAGCCGCAAGGCGAACGCAGTGCAAGAACAACCTGAAGCAATTGGGGTTGGCACTTCACAATTATCACGATGTGTTTGGTAGCTTCACCTACTTAAAGGGTGGAACACGGGGGTACGGTAATACAACGCGTTTGGATGGTAACTACGAGCGGCGTTCTGGGATTATCTCCCTGTTTCCATACTTCGAACAGTCTACACAGTACGCCATTATCGAAGCTGGCGATCTATCGACGAGTCCTCCAATTCCACCGGGCGGTCCTGCTGGCTGGAATGGCTGGAAGGGTTGGGATCAGCGAATGTCAAGCCTTCGCTGTCCAACTGACCCAGGTGTTATTCGTCCTCGTGGCGTCAATAATTACGCCTTTTGTGCTGGAGACTACATCGGAACAAGTTCCGGTAATGGTCGCGATTCACAGGACGCTAACGGAGTGTTTGCGTTCCGTAGGACCTTCAAATTTCGAGACATGCTTGATGGAACCAGCAACACCATTGCTATGGGTGAACGTGTTATTGCTGCGTTTGGAATTAACGGTAAAGGTTCTCCGACAATTAAAGAAGGTCAGCTAACCGGCGTTTCCGGTATTACCACAAGTCCTGGTGCCTGCGTGGCCGCTGTAGCTGCGATAAGCAGTGGAAGGCGATTCACAACATGGAGCGCTGTGAAAGGGAAGTTCAGTTCTACTTATTGCGATGGCCAGCCTGAAAATGTTGCCTTCCATACGGTGTTGCCGCCGAACGGACCATCGTGCAATAGCGACGGAAATGGGAATTCGGACGCGGCTGTTTCAGTACTTTCAGCAAGCAGTGAACACACCGGTGGTGTTCAGGTTCTGCTGTGCGATGGTTCTGCACGATTCGTTTCGGAGAACATTGACACCGGAAACCTAGGTGTTGCAACAAATCTTGGGGCTTCCAGCCCATACGGAGTTTGGGGTGCACTGGGAACGCGAGCTGGTGGCGAAGTCATCGGCGAGTTCTAGTCCGAAGCGTGTCTTAGGTATGTTGATTGTTCCAGCTCTCCGAGTTTTTTGCTCGGAGAGCTGGTGTCGTTTCCGGTATGTATCCGTGTCAAAGGGTTGACATCAATGTTTTGGACTTTGAGTTTTCGTGTTTCGTCCGTTCTTGCCTGTCTGGCTGTTGTTGGGTGTGGCGGTGCTGAACTTGCGCCACCCGCGCCTGTCTATCCTGTTTCGGGCGTTATTACCTACAAGGGGCAGCCGGTCGTCGGAGCCGATGTCACGTTCATGAATGCCGAAAAAAAACGATCCGCCTTCGGCAAGACAAACGCTGAAGGGAAGTATCAACTGACGACTTTCACGCAAAACGATGGTTCCGTTGATGGGAAGTCAGTCGTGACTGTTATGAAATACATGCCACCTGTTGCAGCACCAGCCGAAGCCAGCATCGATTCAGAGGACTATCAGCCACCGGGCGTGGGACAGGATCTGGGTCCAGTTAAATCCAAAAGCGATATTCCGGCACAGTATGCAGATGCTGCCACATCAGGGCTAATCGCTCCTGTGACAGCTGAAGGCCCGAACGTATTTGATTTTGTGCTGGAATAACGCGACTCCAGTTATTCCTTGCATTGCAACTAACGGGTTCCAGTAGTGGGGCTCGTTTTTTTGTTCATAGATCAGTTTACTGCACATGCCGGGATGCACAATTCGCAGCGAATTGGTTGCTTGCGGCGTGATGCTCAATCGCTGGCATAAGCAGGCTCAGCGAACAATTCGCTCATCTCAAACAGCTGCTGCTGTGCATCGGCGACGTGCGGTTCACGCTGCGATTCATAGATCCAGCGGCGGAGTAGACGCAGTTCGTCGATCGCTTTCTAATGGGCTTCCTGCAGCTGGCCGAAATCTTTCGCCGTGCGGTCAGGGACTTGTTCCAAATCAACGTATCGCTGTTGCTGCTCGGCGTGCTGCTGTTGATATTCGTTCGCTGTTCCATCACGGCGAACAATGCCTGCTGCTGCTGCTGTGCCAGCATTCGATGGCATTCAGCAAGGTCGCCGGGAAAGGAAAGTGCATCCGCCATGAGTCGCAAACTTATTTTGTCAGATCGCAGGAAACAGACAGCATGCGAGTCCGTTAATGAGTGTGATCAAGTCTTCTGCGATGACTCAGCACATCACACAGCA
>JBDNFN010000219.1:0-4465 GCA_041689795.1 Fuerstiella sp.
CTTGCTGACGTACCGTAATCACAACACTCGCCGCCCTACCTGACATATGAGACCTCCATGACTCAATAAAAAAATACGCCACGAAGAAGTCTGCGGCAAACCCAACACTCACGCCAGATTAATTCGCGGATCGACATCTAGTTCCCAGCTTACGTGCGCTAAAACACGCTTAATCGAGCACTCACTATCCGCAAGGAATTCAAGTTTTAAAGTCTACAAATCAGAAGACACATCTTTCAAATTTGGGAGCCCGAAAATTCAGGTTTACCCAGCCGAAACAGATCGCTATTCTGAGGAATTGACCTGTAACACACTGGCATATAGCTAACTGAGAACGTTTTGTGTTCAACCCGCTGCGGATAATAATGGTGCTAGTCGACTCAATCCCAAACTCCTCTAAATCGACTTAAACACATTTCGGCGTTGGACTTACATTCGCTACAACCTATTACCAATAGAACGTCCGCTCCAGGAACACCATGAGCGATTACAACTTAACGCATCTGAAGCAGCTCGAAGCCGAGAGCATTCACATAATCCGCGAGGTCGTTGCGGAATTTAATAATCCCGTGATGCTGTATTCAATTGGGAAAGACTCAGCGGTCATGCTGCAGTTGGCGCTGAAGGCGTTCTACCCGGCCAAGCCTCCTTTTCCTTTGCTGCATATCGATACGACGTGGAAGTTCAAAGACATGATCGCCTTCCGTGATCATTTCATCCGTGAGGAATTGGGTTTGGAGCTTCTCGTTAACATCAACGAAGAAGGCCTGAAGCTCAACATCCATCCGATGGACGACAGTGAAAAGCACACCGAGGTGATGAAAACCGATTCGCTAAAGGCCGCTTTGGACAATTACGGCTTTGATGCGGCATTCGGTGGAGCTCGTCGCGACGAAGAAAAAAGCCGCGCCAAAGAACGGGTGTTTTCATTCCGCGACAAGAAGCATCGCTGGGACCCAAAGAACCAGCGCCCGGAACTTTGGAACATCTACAACACCCGAGTCAACAAGGGCGAAAGTATTCGCGTCTTTCCGCTAAGCAACTGGACTGAACTGGACGTCTGGCAGTACATCCATCTTGAGAACATTCCGATTGTTTCCCTGTACAAATCGGCCAAACGCAAAGTTATCGAACGCGATGGCGTGCTGATTATGCTTGACGACGATCGAGTGAAACTTCTTCCCGGCGAGGAGCCTATGGAGAAGATGGTTCGTTTCCGAACGCTCGGCTGCTACCCGTTAACTGGCGCCGTGGAATCAGAAGCCACCACGCTCCCGGAAATCATTCAGGAAATGCTGCTCACCCGAACCAGCGAACGTCAGGGTCGAGTCATCGATCAGGACGAAGGCGGCTCCGGCATGCAGAAGAAAAAAGAACGCGGATACTTCTAAGCGACTCTGCGAATTTCCCTCGGCACATTCATCGGTATTTGTGGCCTCAATTAGACATCGGCCAGTACCGCCAACCATTTACAAACAACAAGATCCATGTCGCATCAATCAGACCTGATCTCAACCGACATCGAAGCGTACCTGAAGCAGCACGAGCATAAGCAGTTGTTGCGATTCATTACCTGTGGTAGCGTCGATGACGGAAAAAGCACGCTTATCGGACGCCTGCTGTTCGATTCAAAGATGCTATACGAAGATGAACTGGCCAAGATCGAAGCCGATTCCAAGACTCAGGGCGCTGTCGGCGGAAAGTTTGACCCATCGCTTGCCACAGACGGATTGAAGGAAGAACGCGAACAGGGTATCACCATCGACGTGGCCTATCGCTACTTCAGTACCGCCAAACGCAAGTTCATCATCGCGGACACTCCGGGCCACGAACAATACACACGCAACATGGCAACGGGAGCCAGTTCTGCAGATCTCGCCATAATCCTTATCGACGCCCGGCATGGCGTGATGACTCAGACAAAGCGACACAGCTTCATCGTGTCTTTACTGGGCATTCGTCACGTTATCATCGCCATCAACAAAATGGACCTCGTTGATTTCGATGAAGCCACCTACGACAGAATTTGTGCCGACTACAGCACGTTTTCCAGACGTCTTGATCTACCCGACCTCCACTTCATTCCGCTGTCGGCGCTAAACGGTGACAACGTTGTGGACCGTAGTGAAAACATGCCGTGGTATAACGGTGCCACGTTGATGAATCGGCTGGAATCTGTCTACATCGGGTCAGACAGAAATCTGCAGGACTTTCGGATGCCCGTCCAGTGGGTAAACCGACCTAATCTCGACTTTCGCGGCTTCTGTGGCACCATCGCTTCTGGAATCATCCGCAAGGGTGATGAAGTAATGATTATGCCAAGCAAGAAGACGACGCATGTGAAAGAGATCGTCACGTTCGACGGCAACCTGGATGAAGCGTTCGCACCGCTTGCGGTCACATTGACTTTCGAAGACGAAGTGGATGCCAGTCGCGGCGACACGATTGTTAAGCCCGGCAACGTTCCGGCGATGTCTGATACGGTCGAAGCTATGCTGGTGTGGATGGCCGAAGAACCGATGGTTCCCGGCAAGACCTACATGGTGAAACATTCGGCTCAGTTGATCACCGGATCCATCGAATCACTGCGTTATCGAATCGACGTGAACACGCTGCACAGCAGTCCTTCACCGCAGTTAAACCTGAACGAAATTGGTCGTTGCCGGTTGTCTCTGAACGAACCCATCTGCTTCGATTCTTACAAAAGCAATCGGTCCACAGGCGCACTGATTCTGATTGACCGCATTACGAACGCAACTGTGGCCGCGGCAATGATTTTGGATCGCAGTGCCAGTGGAAAACGGCTGGCTGCGTGGGAAGAGGAGATCACCGTTCAGGACGACGCTAAGCAGGCAGGCGACTTCACTGAAGTGACTCCCGAAGAACGCGAAGCTCGCTATGGCCAGAAGCCAGCAACCGTACTACTGACTGGACTCACAAGCAGCGGCAAGACAACGATTGCAAAAGCGATTGAACGTAAGCTATTCGACAGCGGGCGGGCCGTCACGGTTCTGGACGGAGAGCAGGTCCGCCGAGGACTCAGCAAAGACCTTGGCTTCAGCTTCGAAGAACGATCAGAGTACCTGCGCCGCTCGGCATACCTTGCCAACATCCTGAACGACGCCGGCATCATTTGCATTGCGGCGTTTGTGGCGCCGAACGCATCTGTCCGCGACAAAGTGGCTGGAGTCGTCGGCACCGACAGATTTCTGACAGTTCACGTCGATGCCCCTATTGAATTGTGCCGTGAACGTGATTCTCGCGGGCAATACGCTGAGGCAGATGCCGGCAGACTGACTGAATTCTCTGGAGTCACAGCGCCTTACGAGGTTCCGGAATCGCCTGATCTGGTGCTAAAGACTGGTGAGCAGTCTGTTGATGAATGTGTCAATGCGGTAATCGAACTACTGACATCCAAAGGCATCCTCAGATCCTAAGCGCGTGACGCCAAATCGCCGTTGAACCCCCAGCCTGAATTGCGCACCGCGCCGCAACGGAAAAGCGTTCGCGTACGTATAAGCGGTGTTAGAATCATCACTCAACACGCACGGGAGGCGGATCGGGTAACCGGTCTGTCTTGAGCGTCCGAGGACAGATCAAAAGGACAGGCATCTTTGATTTAGCCGAGATGCGAATTCGACGTTCTGCGGTACATATTTGGACTGACTGAATATCTGAAAACGATGTTGCAAAGCACCCTGAAAGTAGAAGCTGAACTAAACTACGCCTGATCCCTGTGATGCTTTCTGGAAGCGGGCGTGCTTCCCGCCCCAGTTCTGGCTGATTTTCAGCAACGCGTGGCGGCTTCTGATTTTGCGATGCCGCCCGGTTACCAAATGCAGTTCGCTGGCGAAGCGGCGCAACGCGACGATGCTGTGGGAAATCTACTCGCCAGCGTCGGCATCTTGGCCGTCATGATGGTCGCAGTCTTGGTGTTGTCCTTCCGCTCGTTTCAGCTCGCCGCGTTAATCGGCGTGGTCGCGTTTTTGGCGGTAGGCCTTGGACTGGGAGCACTATGGGTGTTTGGATTTCCGTTCGGTTTCATGGCCATCATCGGCACCATGGGACTGGTCGGCGTGGCCATCAACGATTCGATTGTGGTACTGGCCGCGATTCAGGAAGACGAAGCCGCGAAGAACGGAAATGAAACTGCGATTTTGAATGTCGTATTGCGAGCCAGCCGGCACGTCGTCGCAACGTCCCTTACAACAATCGCCGGTTTCCTGCCGTTGATCGTCGCCGGCGGAGGATTCTGGCCACCACCTGCCGTCACGATTGCCGGCGGCGTCGGCGGCGCCACGATTCTAGCATTGGTCTTCGTGCCATCCTGCTACTTGATCCTCATGAAACGCAGTTTCGAATGCCCGGTAACACCGCTAGCGGCAAGACCAGCTGCATCCACGTTTTGACGGCCAGTAGCCACTTTCGAAACTCCCGGCGATTTGCAAGGTCACCCTGGCCTAAA
>JBDNFN010000220.1:0-21590 GCA_041689795.1 Fuerstiella sp.
CCAAGGCGTGAAGTTCGTAAACGGAGTCAATGAGAATCACATCAACCAGGAAGACACCCAGACTTCTCCAAACCGAACAATTCAAACCGAAATCGTCGCCTGATCAGCTTTTCCTGAACACAACATTTGACAGTAACCCGTGGAATCAACATCCAAAGCCAACCTGTGAGATATCAACGTTGCGCCGACTGGATCAAATGGAATATATTCGCGGTGTTTGAGCGCTTGTGCATAGGATTCGTCAGTCCGATCGCACCATAGGCAGGGCCACACCCTGCAAGTAGCAGCAATTCGAGATTCTCACACGCATCTTCTCACGACCAGCATTCAAGACCAACTACCGCCATGTCGGTCGACACGGGCAAAGTAACTAAACGTGGTCAATTTAAGGTTCCTGATACCAAGCGGCAATGCCATTCGTTCCTGACAGCTTTTGCCATCGGCGAACACTATCAGGTTCAGGTCGGTGACAGCTATTGACCACAGCACGGGCAGATCTGCGGCACGAACAAAGCGATCGTCGCAGAATATTTGGTCGACTCGTAGCCTTCGCCAGCGGCTGAGCTATCTTCATGATGGGCGACTACCAGATAAACGTTTCCGTCAGTGGGTTCGAAGCTGACCACACCAGTAGCATCTGTTAGTGTTTCATAAGTTTCATCAAAGTCTTCGGTCAGCGTAACTCCTCGGGGAACGAATGACACTCGACCTCCCGCCATTGGTTTTCCGTGGAATTCCAGACGAAAAGAGATTCTCTGGCCAGGGCCCATGGGAGTAACGGGGTTATGCACCGGAATAAGTTCGAGCGCATGCCCGAAAACTCGATCATATCCCGGATTGTCTCGCGGTGGGCTATCCAGGCTGGGTGTTACGACAAAAAACGCTTTCGCGCTTTTCACAGATCGTTTGGGTGCGTAGCTTACAACTCGGTCACTGCTATGTGTAATCATGTGCAGACCTGTTTCACCCGTGACAAATCGAGTCGACCAGTAGCCTTCTTTTGGCGTGTAGCCTTCATCGGTCAGTTCAGGCAGCAGATCGTACGATCGACCACTGGAGGAAATCAATGTCAGCGTTGTACCGTCGAGTTCCGTTTTTCCGGCAAGCTTGAAGTCGCGGTGGTCGTTGCCGTGATTTCCCAGCTTCAACGCGACATGCACGACATCCCCCGTGCGAACGAAGTTGGTGTTGGTTTCGACCCAGGTGTCGTGCGCGGATGCCGGCACCACACAGAAAAGACACGCGGTCAGTGCAGATACAAATTCTCTCATCGATGGACTCCATTTATTTCGGGAAGGTTTTTCAGGGAACTGAGGGCTGTGAAAAGTGAGTGATAGTTAGAACTCTCCAATCACTTCTCCGCCGTTGATGCTGTGAAGTGCTCGATGCAGATCCTGGTCAATGCTGTCACTCAGAAAGCGGACTGCTCCGTCGCCCAGTGCGACTTGGGCGCCACCGACCTGATCATTGCGAGGCGAGAAATAGCCCGTCCAGTGCGTTACCACATCTGGAATGTGATTGTTGGCGTTGTGTAGCCGCTGGATGGCCGTTGGATGGAAAAAGGGATGGGGATTTTTCCCATTCTGATGCATCGCATCTTTTTGCGGTATGAGGCTAAGTATGTGTGTGAGTCGCTTCATCCAAAATTCACCTGAAATAGAAAGCAGCCAGTGACCTTCATTGCGGCACCGCGTGATTAACCAGTATTTCTATTTGTTATCCGCGTCACTGAACCGCATCTCCACAATTGGAGTATCTGCAGGTAGCAGAATACGGTTCAGATCAACAACGCCACCATCAACAATCAGTTCAATGAAAGTTGTCCTTCTCCAGCGTTCTCTAGCGTTCGTTTCGGTTTGGACGAGCGTCCGTGTCTTTGATGGCTTTGGGGTCAACTTAAGGGCACCAGACGCGAACTCCTGCATTGAAAAACTTGCCAAATTCCGTTTGCGGACCGGCCAGAAGTATGACAGGAGCTCCTGTACCTTTCAGTTTCAGAATCTGCGGCCATGCGGTCTTAAAACTCTCGCGCGTCGTGAACGGAATCACACAAGCGGTCTTGTCAAAAAGTGTATCCCCGAGACCGTATGTGCCTGCTTTCGCAGCGACTCCAACTCTTTTGGCCAGGTCTTGGGCCAAGTGTTCCATCTGTGATTCCGTCCACAGCAAAAACAGGTAAAGCAAGAAAGTAGAGGACCGTTGACAGAAAGGCAGCGTTTTTTTTCATCACACACCACCTTTTCACCAGTTGACAGACTGCTTGTGTTCTTACGCTTAGCCTTGACCACGTAAAATACGTGTCAATTAAAGGTTCCCCCTGCTCGATCATATTTGAGCCAGAGTTCCGCAATGGTCTTTATATGCGTGACGGAGTGGCCGATTTTTGACAGCGCCGAAGATTCTGGAAGCAGCATTGTTAGGAAAGAGGCGGCAAAGCAGATAAGCACAGTGAGGTCACCGCGAACGCCGGACCAGTACGCAAGCCATGCAATAAATACGAGAAGGGTGACGTTAGTCAATCGAGTCAACCAGAGAAAGCGACTGGAAGAACGTTGGAGCCGTGAGATCACGCTCACGAAACAACACTCAACGTCGCCAGAGGCCAAGAGCTGTTTTTCTCGGTAGTCCGCGTATTGGGCAAGCGCGGCATGGGCCGATTCAGTGATTGGGTTTTGCATGACAGATGCCCTTGCTGCATAACGAATTGCGATCTATGTGGCGGCAGGGATGCCGACTCATAGATCGTATGTTGGATTTTTCCGCTTCGTGAGCTGTTCGCGATGTTGCGGAATCAACTCAAAGGCCGAGGCGGTAGGTTGCTGAGTGTACGCCTTAGGTTTGCGGTTGTCACGGCAACCGGGAGGACCTCCAGAATTGTCGACGGAACCGGTCGCGGCGGTCGTCGTCGTTGACGCAGACGCACCACAGTGTATGGACTCCCAGCCGACGGGAAATTCAACCACACGCGTACGCGAGCAGAGTCGACCATCGAAATCTTCGCGACGAAACGTGAATTCGGGTCGCGAATTGCTGCTCAACCATTGTCGTACCGTGCCGGACGATCCGCACTCAACGCAATTCGCCACAAACCTGTGTCTTCGAAAACGCATTGAAACTGCCTTTTGCTGTTGTTCCTCTCAGGTCAGACCCGAATTCCACAACATCACTGAAGCGAGCTGTCATCGGAACGGAATGGGGCGCTGTGATGAGTTATCAGTGCTTTGTGCATGTGCTGACGCACATGCACATCGACAATATCAAGAACGCTGTTTTTCTTCAGCACGGCACGATGTTCTGGATTGATAAGGTATTTCAGTGTGCCTTGCATACCGTCGGGCAGCACTGCTGGGCGGTGCAATGTTTCCGCTTAACAACGATCCGGTTAAGACGATTGAAAGCATTAGCGGAACTCAAGTCGCAGCGTTGGTATTTCTGTTGATCTGAATCGCGGTGATTGACGAATTCGCTCAGCTATCTTTTGGACGAACCAGAGAATATCTCGATGTTTGCGCCAATGTCGCAGGGATCGTGCAGGGATTCTGGCAGTTTCTGGTGCTGAACGAAGTCCGCCATGATTTCTTTTGCGGCCGTCACTGATCAGTGATCACTGATCGCAACGCGTCTGCATGGCCGGCTGCAATGGCGTTCCATTGGTTTGAATCGCCTGAAAATCGCAGCCAACAAATTTTGACTGGAACAAAAAGAGAAACGGCACACCGACTGAGAGCAAGGATCTCTGCCGGTGCGCCGTTGCCCAACCCGATGTCAGGTGGCCTGTTTTAGGCCATGATTCGTCTGTGATCTAGCACTGCGTCAGGTCGGCGCCTCGCAGCTTAAAGCCTGGTCCGGCAAAACGCGGCGGTGCATGCAGCAATTCCAGTTGCACCTGATTTGTGTCGCCTACAAGGCCGTGAACAGATAAAACAGATCGCGTTGCATCATCGAAGCGATCATTTTGTTCGTTGGCAATGGAGTACCATTCCAGCCTATCGATCTTGTTAAAAAGTTCCGTCAGTCTGGTCAGGTCGATTGAAAAGCTGGCATGTTCAATCTGCCCGTCTTTGGGGCCACCGATAATTTCGGTTGTGCCCAGATACATGCAGACTGTCCATCCGCGTTCGTGTCCCTGACAGTCAAAGCCAACTCGCCCGACATTTGTCAGCGGTTCGAACAGTTCGGCTGCCGTCCTGATAAACGTCACCAGCCACTCCGGGCGGTTGTCACGGCGTTCCCGCCGTGATCGATATTCCTCCATTTGCTGTAGCAGCTTCTCAATCGACATCTTCTTACGCCAACGGTTGCAGGAGGGAAAGTTTCAAAGCAAATCGGCATGTGACTCTAGTTACAGCCGTTAACCCAATCCGTCGGTCGCACTATTCCAAGTCATCCTTTGTCTCATCGAGAGGTTATTGCAACCCCGTACGGCAGATATCGGGAGCGTCTGCGCGAAGGTTCAATGGAAACGTTCGCCGACGCAAAGATCGCGCAACGGGTGGTTGTGTCCTTCCAGTAACGCCCTGCCACGACTGTTGAACCAACAGTGACGGTTGATCTACCTGTAATCTCCCGAGCGATCATGTAGGTTTCTGAACTGGTCATTTTACCACTAGTGTTAAGCATTCAGCACATCAGGCTTAACCGAATGTAAAGACCGCGAAACGCGTGATTTCTGCTGGCAGTCTTTTTCCGACGTGATGTCAGGGTTTTCTGCATCAATCGACTTCTGTTTATCAGAGTTTTCCGCATTGTGACGATTGTGGCAGCCTGTTGATTTTCGGTGACATCTTTTTTGGGTCTAACGGTTGCTTTGTTCTTCCGTCGCGCTCTGCCACTTGCCGCATCAATCGGGATTCACCGAATTGATGCTCAGCATTCGGCCGCACCACATAATGGGAAGCTCGAAGCGCGCGAATCACTTTCGGACGAAAAGGCCAAAATATGTTGAGACGATTCTGGAATGACGAATGCGGCGTAATCCTGTCCGCAGAACTGGTGCTTGTGGGAACAATTCTGATTCTGGGAATGATTGTCGGCCTGGTCGAACTACAGTCCGCCGTTGTGGCCGAACTTAGCGACCTGGGTGATGCTGTCGGCAACGTCGATCAGTCGTACCGAATTCCCGGAATCACGTCATTCAAAAACAGCGGCGGTGTTAAGGCTCAAACCGTCGGAGCAGCCTTCCATGATCGTCCGGACGCCGGAGACTGCAACGCGATCATCAGCTGTGACAACGCTGTTAGCGGCGGAGAAAAATCCGGCCTCTCGCGCGGCGCGGGTGGGCCATTTTCAAGCCGCGGAATTCATGGACCACCACCGGAATTCCAACATGGCAACCGCTTGTTCGGTGATCGAATCCACCCGGATGTGGCTTCTGACCATCTTGGGAACGACCATCACCCCGGTCCTCCGCACAGAGCGAATCAGGAAATGAGAAACGGCGGATTTGGCAAAGGGCAACGACGACAACGTGATATCGAACGGCCTGACGAACGTGAGCGCCACGATGAACATGAACGGCGTGATGATATCAGGCATAGAGACCGTGACGCCGACGATGATGCGAACATCCCTGAGCGTCGCATGCACAAACCCAACTAACGGCCGATTGGCGTGGTGGACCGAATTCTTCTGCGGCAGAAGTACGACCACAACTAATCGGCAAAGGCCGGTGTCGCGTGAGGCCTGCACTTAGTTGGCATCAGTTTGGTTCAACAGCTAAGTTCTACGGTTACGAAGTTCGCGACTGGCTTTTTCCAGGGTCTTGCGTTCGGCACTTGTTAGCGAACTTTCGCCCTGCTGGCTGATCTTCAGCAGAATAGCATCCATTTCTTCGGCTAACTTCTGAGACGGTTCCGGAGAAATGCTGGGGCGCACTACCTTTAGGCCGCGGCGTTTCGCCTTCCACCAGATCTCTATGTTGGCAACCATCGGATACAGCTTCCATCGTCTAAAGCCATAGGCATAACCAATCGCCAGGCCCCCGAGATGTGCTGCATGAGCCACTCCATCGCTGTTGCCCTGGCCGAACAACGCTCTCACAACGGGGAATAGGTCAAAGGCTGTAATTCCCAGGACCACCCAGCGTGCCTCGACCGGAATCACCAGCATCACGTTGATAATTTGCTTGGGGAAGTGAACGGCAAACAGCGCGAGGACTCCGAGTATTGCGCCGGAGGCACCAATCATTGGAGCCAAACTGCCGGTTACCAGGTTTAGTCCCAGGTAACTGACGCTGGCCGTCAACGCGGCCACCAGGTAGAAACAAAGAAATTCCTTCGGTCCGTAGATCGATTCAATCGGGCGGCCAAAAAACCATAAAAACATCATATTGAAAACAATGTGAAACAAGTCGCTTCGACTGTGCAGGAAACAACAGGTAAGTAATCTCCACACCTGCCCCGACAGCACCTTTCCCTGTTCCAGGCGAAACCATTCTTCCACCAGCGACTGTTGTGCGGAAAGACCATAATCCTGTGGTCGGAACGGCAGGCGTTTCAATTGGTCCACTTTTATAGAGTCTTGTTTCTGTTGGAATTCGGCAATCAGGTTTACGCGCATGCCGAGCACTTCTTCGTTGGTCCACGGCCGAGTCAGCAGCATCTGCAATACAAACACAACGATGGTGATAATCAGCAGACGCTTGCACATCGGCGATTCTGACGCGAATGAGCCCCCCGAAAAGCCGCCGGAATAACGGCGGCTTTCGTCTCGAAGATAATCGCGATTGTCCAGACCCATGTTTGTGCCTCGCCTGCTGAATGGCAGTACTTTCGGTGTTAAGTTTCAACCACACAGACATTGCTGTTTGGCCGGTGCATTGTGCTGTTCAGCGTACAGCACTTCGCAACAGCGGATAGTAGCCCATAAGTGCTGCTGCTTAAAAGTCAGATCGCGAAGTCGCAATCCGTGCCCCGGTAAGCTAGCATCTTGAATCAACGTTCCTTCATTTTATACCGGAATTGCTTGGTGCCGTTTTGTTTGAACGAACGGGAATTAGCCTGATGGATATCAAGATTTATTACTGCGTGATGTGAAACTACACACAACAGGCCACCAGTTTGGCGGTCGCGATTAAGAACTGGACGGGCGTCGATGCCCAGCTAATCAAAGGCAAGGGCGGCATTTTTGATGTCGAAGTCGACGGGAAGCTGATTTACAGCAAGCACGTCACGCAGAGATTTCCAACAGACGACGAGATCCTGTCGAATCTCTAAACGAAAACCGAGTGACTGGAGACTGGCCATGTTTCTGTTTGGTGATCTGTTGTCAGGTTGGTGTTCACGCGGTTATTGGACGGTGATTTTGGGAATTGTTTTACTGCCCATGATCGTCGTCGCGGATGAAAAGTTCGTTGCCGACCGGTGTGAACTGTTACCGCTGCCGAGGCAGCAGGTGTCGTTTTTAGTCGATGGTGTTGAGAAGACGCGTTGGCATTTTGGCGAAGACGTTCCTCGGCCATTTTTTTATCCGTTTAATGGGCCATCCGGCGTTTCATTGACTCGCATGGGACACCCAGGGGCTCAGAATCATGATCATCATCGATCAGTGTGGTTTGCTCATCACAAACTCAATGGTATCGATTTCTGGGCTGACACATCAAAAGCACGCATTCGCCAAAAGGACTGGTATCGCTACAAGGATGGTAACGCAGAAGCCGTGATGGCTTCCGTGCTGGGCTGGTACGACGAAGATGGCGTTGAAATCATGGAACAGGACGTCGTCGCCGCCATTAGGCCAATGCCTGATGGCGAACATGTTCTGGAACTTCAGCTAACGCTTCGCTGTCCGGAAGGCAGAGAGCAGGTCGTTTTGCACAAGACGAACTTCGGTCTGCTGGCTGTTCGAGTTTCCAAATCGCTATCGACCTACTTTGGCGGCGGCGTAATTTCCAACAGTGAAGGAGCGGTTGGCGAACAGGATATTTTTGGCAGTCAGGCGCGCTGGATGGACTACAGCGGGCCCGTCGTTGTTCGAACAGCTAAGACACAACACGTAGTTTCTGAAGGCATCACTTACTTTGATCACCCGCAGAATCCGCGTTACCCCACGTTCTGGCACGTTCGGAGTGACGGCTGGATGGGAGCGTCTTTCGGCATGCACGACAACTGGACCATAACGTCTGAACAACCGCTAACACTACGATATCTGCTTCACGCCCATTCGGGTATGTATAACGCGCAGACAGCCGCTCGTGTTCATGCTGAGTTCTCCGAGCGTGACGGGTTTGTTGTTCGAAAGCCTGCGGCGGATGAGGCCCACCGCCAATTTGAAGTCGAACGGATCAAGGACACTAAGACGCTCGGCGGTAAAAGCCAACAGCCTTAAGTGTCAGACAAGCTTAACAAGCTGGCACCCTGATGGTCGCAAAGCATCACATTCAGTTGACTGACTATGTTGTGTGCCCGCTAGTGACGTTGGCCGTCGATAAATCATTTAAGCGCCATCTTATTTGGCGAACAGGCAATACAAGCTGGCAAGTTGAGAATCAGTCGCAATATGAGACCGCAAATGGATCCCGTTCTGTTCCGGTCCTGCCGGCTTTTTCGTTATGGTAGTTTGCACAAACTGCCGGTTTCCGACACTTGACAAGGTTCGTGCGGGTAGGTTTCATATACGTGTAAATCATGGAGTAATTTTGCGATTGATTAATCGCCAATCGAGCCGAAGAATGGCAACGTCGCCTGCTCCGTGGTGATTACGTCGGAACATTGAAATCCTGGAGGCAATTGAATGCTAGCTATGAAAAACCTCGGTCGTTACGTGATCGCTGGTACCTGTTTGTTCGCGATCGTCGCTATGACCAGCGAAACCGCTTCTGCTCGACCACAGTTCAAAAAAGCTTTTGAAACAGCGTACCCTGATCTTGTTAAAAAGCATGGTACTGACGGCAAGCTGACCTGTGCAATTTGCCATCCGGTCAAAGACAAGAAGAAGCGTAATGATTACGGCGTTGCTTTGACTAAGACTCTTGGCGAAAAGAATGTCAAAGACGAAGCAAAGATCAAAGAAGCCCTGACAAAGGCTGAAAGCGAAAAGAACAAAGACGAAAAGACCTACGACGAACTCATCAAAGCTGGTGATCTACCAGGTGGTAAAGACGAAGCTAACTAGTTTCGTTAGAACGGTTTCACTCGAAACTGTGGAATCCAGCGCGAACGGTCAACTGGATCGTTCGCGTTTTTTATGCGCTCTGAAAACTTTGCCACTGGAATACCTGCAGTTCGTTTCACATTGCATTCCATATGTAGTTATGCTGCTTCTGTGGACATGTCGTTTTCTCTGGTTGCCAGAGTTACTCTGCTCACTCGGTTCTTCACGTTCATCAAAGTTGCAGCAATAGCGTTGAAGCTCGACACCAAACACACCGACACCAAACACACCGTCACCGGACGGTTTCCTCATCACATCACACCGACCTCATCACACCGACCACATCACACCGACCACATCCCGCCGGAGTTTATTTAATGAATCAGGAACCTACCCGCCGTCAGTTTATCGCGTCAACCGCGGCCGCCAGTGCGGCACTTGGAGTCAGTTCATCCCTGTCTGCTGGAATCTACGCCGGTGGCAGCGACCTGCTGAAGGTCGGTCTTGTTGGCTGCGGTGGTAGAGGAACCGGCGCGGCATCACAGGCTCTGCAGGCCGATTCCGGCGTTGAACTTGTCGCCATGGCGGATGCATTTGAAGATCGTCTGCAAAGTGCGCGCGCTCGCCTGCAACGGCAATTCAATAAAGAAAACGAAGTCCCTCGCGTAAACGTTCCGGATGACAACTGTCATGTCGGATTCGACGCGTATCTAAAGGTCGTTGAAAAGTCTGACGTGGTGTGTCTCGCTTCGACTCCACACTTCCGACCGCGCCACCTGAAGGCTGCTGTCGAAGCCGGCAAACACGTGTTCTGCGAAAAGCCGGTTGCTGTGGATGCACCGGGAATCCGTTCTGTGATGGAATCGGTTGAGAAAGCTCGCGAACAGAAAACTTCACTGGTTAGCGGATTGTGCTGGCGATATCACCACGGCAAGCGAGCGATCTTTGATCAAATCAAAGCCGGCCTGATTGGTGACATTGTGCAGATGCAATGTAGCTATATGACAGGCGGAGTCTGGGATCCTCGCAAGACGCGAGAAGATTGCGACAGCGAAATGGAACATCAGTTGCGCAACTGGTACTACTACACTTGGCTGTCCGGTGACTTCAATGTGGAACAGCATATCCACAGCCTCGACAAGATGATGTGGGCAATGGATGACGTGCCACCCATTTCTATTAGCGGCAGTGGCGGTCGGCAGGTTCGAACGGATGAGAAGTATGGAAACATCTACGACCATTTCAATATTGTGTACGAATGGGCCAACGGCGTAAAAGCATTCGCTCGTTGTCGCCACTGGAATGGTTGTGAGAACGACGTGAGTGACTACATCGTTGGTACCAAAGGCCGCGCCGACGTAATGAAGCACAAGATCTACGACCTTGCAGGCAAAGAGATCTATTCGTTTGATGGCGAAGGTGGCGACATGTACCAGATCGAACACGATGAGTTGTTTGCCAGCATTCGTGGAGCCAATCCGATCAACAACGGCGACTACATGTGCAAGAGTACCATGATGGCAATTTCAGGCCGCATGGCCGCCTATACCGGGAAAAAACTCTCCTGGGACGAAGTTATGAACAGCCAGGAAGATCTGACACCCGTGGCCTATGAATGGGGCGATATTCCCGTTCCTCCGGTTGCTATTCCTGGCAAGACCAAGTTCATCTAAGTAACTTTCGGGAACCAAAGGTCCGCTTGGTTTCGCGAAACAACGGTCACTCGGCAATACGCAGTGTCGTCAAGCCTGGTTATTGTTTTACAAATCAAGAGATCTCTGACTGCACAAACGCGGTCAGAGGTCTTTTTTTATTAGCACCAAACAGCGGTACGGTTTTGGTCCTCCGAAGTGCTGCGTGGCGGAATTCAAACGCGTTGCGGCCACAGCGATCTTAAATTTGAGTCAGCGGCCCGAGCTTAACCAGGTTCGGGAATAAACACGCCCGGTGGCATGGCCGGCAGATCGACCAGTTCCGCTTTCCGAGTGACGGAATCCAGAATCACGACAGTTGGTTTGCGGAACATCCAGCCACCGACTTCGCCGGGATTAATAAACAGTCTGCCATGACGATCTTCGACAATGCTTGGTCTGTGAGTATGTGCAAACACGGCGACGTCGGCATCTCCGATGCAGTCTTTCAGTTCGTTCAGTTGATGAGCCATTACTATCTTCATGCCATCGTGTGTTCTGTGACAAACCGGGCCGTGAGCAAGTGTTCCCACTATCTTCATCCCGCCGGCAATTCCTCGCTTATTGCCATCGTTATCGCCGAAACACGCAATAACGTGTCCGGTTAGCTTTCTCATAGAGGGCACTACCAGCGGAGACACCAGGTCACCTGCCAGCAGGATCAATCGGCATCCCTCGGCGTTAAATCGGCCAATTGCATGTCTGAGGTTATCCACGTTGTCGTGGATGTCGGCCATGATTCCGATCTTCATAGTTCTCGAATTCAGAGTAAGAAAAGAATGACGCAGACCGCGGTGGTCAATGTGCCGAACGGACGATAGCCTTCGTGCGACTTAGCACCACGGATCAGCGGAAGCTTTCGATCAGGCACTTAACTGCCGCAGTCTACCTGGTGGCGATGTGTCTGGACAGTATCCGCCTTCAACCAACTTCCTCAACAACACCCAATGTCTTCTCCATTATTTGGCGTAATTTTCGACGTCGACGGCGTCCTTGTCGATTCATACACGGCTCATTTCGAAACCTGGCGAGATTGTGCTCGACTGCATGGTCGCGACTGCACCGAGGCCGAATTTGCCCGGGCATTTGGACGCACAAGTCGCGAAGTGATGCGCGAAACGTGGAGCCCCGACCTTACCGACCAGCAGATTGCCGCATTTGAGGACGAGAAGGAAGCGATGTATCGAGAATACATTGCCAAAGATTTCCCCGCGATGCCGGGCGCTAAATCACTGGTTGCTGAACTCGCGGCCGCAGGAATTCCGATGGCGATAGGGTCCAGCGGTCCACCTCTTAATGTGCAGGCAGTGGTTGACCAACTGAATGCTCGAGAAACAATTCGCACTGTCATCACCGGGGCGGATGTGAAAATTGGAAAGCCGAATCCCGAAGTATTTCTTCTGGGAGCAAAAGGAATGGGCATGCCGCCGGAACGCTGCATCGTGCTGGAAGACGCTCCGCCCGGCATTGAGGCGGCTTTGGCTGCGGCGATGAAATGTCTTGGTATTGTCAGCCGAGGCCGCACAAAACCAGAACTGTATCGAGCACACGCTCACGTCACAGACCTGACTGAGGTATCATACGAAATGCTTGCGAGCTTGATGGAATAAGTCGTTTCTTAAGACAAATGCACATCTCGATGGCGATACAACTCGTCGTCTCAAGAACTGTAATTCGCAACACGAAGTTGTTTCTGAACTGCCAGACGAATCTATTATGTCCAATACGCATCTTAATATGGGTGACACCTCAATCCTGATTTTCGGCGCGTCGGGCGACCTGACGGCTCGAAAACTTATACCGGCATTGTTTCAGTTGTCACGGCAGGGTTATCTGAACGAGCGGAGTCCGATAATAGGCGTGGCGCGGCGGGAAAAAACGGATGAAGAGTTTCGTAACGAGCTACGAGAATCCATTGTCGGAGATTCTCAGGACGCCGAAACAGTTCAGGCGTGGGGGAATTTTGCAAAGCAGGTCTTTTATCGCCGAGTCGATATCAGCACGGAAGCTGACTACATCGCTCTGGCAGAAGCCACGACGAATCTGGAACAACAACTCGGCTCAAAAGACGGAACGCCGCGAGTTGTTTACCTTGCCACCGCACCATCACTGTTTGACGATGCAGTGCGAGGCTTGAATGCAGCAGGTATGATTCCAACTGACCGAAAACTCAGCGACCGTTTGCGTGTGGTTGTTGAGAAGCCATTCGGTCACAACTTTGATTCGGCTGAATTGCTGAACGAGCAGCTTCGGAACTGTCTTCGAGAAGATCAAATTTATCGCATCGACCATTACCTGGGCAAGGAAACTGTCCAGAACATCCTGCTGTTCCGTTTTGGTAACGTGTTTTTCGAACCGTTACTGAATCGCAATCACGTCGACAATGTCCAGATTACGGTTTCTGAATCGATCGGCATGGAAGGTGGTCGAGGCGCCTATTACGACACTTCAGGCGCCCTGCGAGACGTACTGCAGAACCATGTGTTGCAACTGCTGGCGTTGATCGCCATGGATCCTCCGGCACTTTTTCAGGCTCGCGAAATCCGCGACGAAAAGATGAAGGTTCTGCAGGCGCTGCGACCTGGCTCATCAGGGCCAATCAGCAACTGGGCCATTCGAGGACAATACGCGGAAGGCCTGGTGGGGAAGAAGCCAGCCACAGCATACCGAGAAGAAGACCGCGTACCGCCAAAGTCAAACCGCGAAACTTATGTGGCGATGCACGTGGGAATTGACAATTGGCGGTGGGCCGGAGTTCCGTTTTATCTTCGTACAGGAAAGCGACTTCCCCATCGTGTTTCTGAGATCGTAATCACATTTAAACATCCGCCGTTGAACCTGTTCAGCACCGTTGAGTGCGATGGCGATCTTTGCAGTATCGTCGAGGCGCGGCCAAACCAACTTGTCCTGCGAATTCAGCCAAAGGAATCGATCTTCCTGCGTTTCTCGACTAAGCGACCGGGAATGCAGTATCAGGTGCAGCCGGTGGCGATGGACTTCGATTACGAAGACCATTTCACCAATCACCTGCCCGAAGCCTATGAACGACTGTTGCTTGATGTGATCCGAGGCGATTCGACGCTGTTCACTCGCAGCGACGAATTGCTTGCGGCCTGGAAGTTTGTCGACCCCATTCTTGATTTGTGGGAGGCCGGTCCGTCTGGACTGGAATTCTACCCAGCCGGAACATGGGGGCCATCCGCCGCTGACCGCCTGCTGGCTGAAACCGGTCGCCGTTGGCGCGAACCCGTATTAACATAGCTGCTCGCGGTAAACCCTGACGCCGTCACACTTAAATGTGCGTCAATGAGTTGAATCTAAGGGGAATGATGTTGAACGCGTCTGCACTATGTGGTGGGGCGGCGTTCTGTAGCGAGCCCGGCGTGTGTGTGGTTAATTATTTGCAGTGTTCACTCAGCACATGAATAACGCGACATGCCGCATCGGGCTGCCGTAAGTTTCCGGCGGCGGCTGCCATGATTTCTCGTTCTTTGGTGTCTCGGCATAGTTTCAGAAGCAAGTCACGAAGATGAGATGCGGCATGTTCGTCCGTTTCATCAACAACAGCTGCAGCGCCGACGCCGGCGAAGTGTTCAGCGTTGCACGCCTGGTGGTTGTCGGCGGCTGTCGAAAGTGGAATCAAAATTGATGCTCGACCGATTGCCGCCAGTTCTGCCAGCGACAACGCTCCGGCACGGCTGATAACCAGATCCGCCTGAGTCATTGCGGCGGCCATGTTTTCGATGTAGGGGCGAACTTGCGCGTCGACATATGACTGGTCGTAGCCAGAACGAACAATTTCCAGATTTGTTTCACCGGTTTGGTGCAGTACGTGAATGCTGTCGTTCAAGTCGCCACTGTCCAGAAACGCCGCGTGAACAAGTTGGTTCAGCCGAAGTGAGCCCAGGCTGCCTCCAATAATCAGCAGCTGCACAACTCCAGGATGGCTCACCTTCTGTCGGTGAGCGTGCTGAAAGCTGCTTCGGACGGGCACGCCTGTTTTCCAGTGTATTGGCCGCCTTTCTTTTTCGGCGACAGCATGTGGATTTCCTGACTGAGTCGGCCAGCCGATCATCGTTACTTTGGCCAAGCGATTGAGCTGACGGTTGGCCCTTCCAACAACTGTGTTCGATTCAAACAAAGCCACGGGAATCCGCAGCCACCAGGCGGCGATGACGCCTGGAACAGAAGCAAATCCCCCCATGCCCACAACGATGTCGGGTCGCTTTTGTTTGAAACTTCTTAGACACCGCCAAATCGACCTGATGATCGCAAATCGATATTTGATGAAGCCCTGTGATGACGTGACAGGCTGCTGAATCACGCTCACGCGTGTTTGCGGAAGTTTGCACGACTGCAGAATTTTATCGTCTACATTTCTACCACTTGTGAAAAATGAGACGGTGGCCAACAGATTGTGTTGCAGTAATTCTTCGGCGATCGCCACCGCTGGAATGATGTGTCCGCCGGAACCACCGCCGCAGAAGGCAACATGTCTAAGCTGTTTCATTGCGATTTACGACTGACAGTATTCGCTGACACCATCGGCGGAAATCACCAGCAGCCGACTTGTCAGTGGATGGTGCATCGCCTGATAATCCTGCGCTACCTTTTCCTGAATTTGTCCAATCAGGTCCGGGTGATTCAGCGAAACAGCCACAAAGAAATCGCGATTGGGAACACCAACAACCAGTTCGGCTCCGAGAATCTGGCGCAGCCGGCCATGCAACTGTTTGCCCAGCAATCTTACGCTGTTGTACGGACTTGGTTTTACCGGGACAAGCATCTGAGCATCTTCTTCCGTCCCGACAAGAGATACTTCCAAGGGGTGATCATCAGAAAACGTCTGGAGATTTTTCATCGCCAGATCCTGAAGCTCCTCAGCGTTGATGTGCCATTTCTCCAACATCGACTTGTGGACAAAACGGTAAGAATCGTCCTCATCCAGAACAAACATTACGCTCAACCCGCCAACCCATGAAACGCCGACAAAATCTTTCATCGTCGTATCGGCTTCACTTTGAGGGTACAGCATCGGCATGACTCGTTCTGAAACCTCATCCAATCCCGGCATCAGTTGGTCTGGTCCAAGTTCCTGCAATCGCACGATTGTGGCCAGACTGGGCAGCACAATTCCCTTGATCCGTTCAGGATTTTGAATGTACGAACGATAGAAGTTGGACAGGTTAATTTCCGATCCGGCAATCTGCAGACCAAAGCTGCCACTGGCAACCGTTTCAAGAAGCGGAAAATGTGTTCTTGCGATTTCTAACACTTCTGTTCTAAACAGCGCGGGTGGCTTAGCCAAAACTTCGGCGAACAAAATTGTATTCAAGACGTTGCCGCACAGTTCTTTGGTTGCATCGTCCAGCGGTCGCCCGATCTGGCTTTGAAGGCTGGCCACGATAATGATGTCGTGATATTCAACAACCCACAGTTGCCATGCGTACGAATTACGTCGGCTCAACAGTTTCTGCCACCAGGGACCGGCAAATGTTTCTCGAGAAAGGCCAGTCCAAGTCTGACACCGGCCTGGAAGTTCCAGCGGTGTTCCGGCGACCGACTTAATAACTCCGGGAAACAGCGACTCTGCGTTAAACGATGCAGCCTTTGTTTGAGGCTGGCCGTCGTCGACCCATGCGGAATACAACGTCAACGTCCAGTCTGAACGCGTCTGTTCCGGGGACGTTTTGCCTGATGCCGACGGATTGGTTGACGCAGGACGACTAGGCGGCAAACGTGAGACTGTGTTTGAAGTCCGAGTTGCGTCGTGGCGTACTGAAACGTCTGAAGCCGCTTTAACCGGCTTGATTTCCAGAAAAGCTTCTGTCTGCTCAAGCTGAAGCGACCTCGGAAGGTCAAAGGAAAACCAATTGGCAGGGCCCCGAAACGTCACTGGAGTTTCGCCGCTGTCTCGTAAGTTGTCGGAATCCTGCGACATACTGATACCAAGATAGACCAACAGGAAGAAATAGACGCTCAATTCTGTGCAGGATTGTATTCAGCAGGCGGGAAGAAAGCTAATCGGATTCAGCGGAACGACAACGCGGTGAAATGTATCTACAATATAGCTGACAAGTTTTTTTATCTTCTACATTTGGTTGCGGCTAGATTCGGGCAGTGTCCTGCAATTCACGGATGTGTCGCTACGCAAAAAAGTGACCTTTAGATCTACGGCAGGTCATCAGCCAATATTGATTCTACTCACTGCCCGTAAGCTAGTGCTGGGTTGTTGTTTTCTGTCTAAACTGATAACAGGTTGCTTTAGAACAAGTTACGAAAAGGTGCGGTCACTGGAAGCGAATTTCGTCAGGATTTTCGGCCTTGTCCTGTGGTTTCAGCTGACAGAACTCTACACGAGTTTCGCTACGTTATTTCGTAAAACGTTCTAGTCGGCAATTTGTTCACTGCACGCCGGAACGCGTTTTCGGCCAATAAAAAATAGTATGACGCTGGCCTTCGAACCAATCTGGCCATGGCCTTTGGTCATTCTTGCCTGCGCCGGCATGTTGCTGGTTGTTGCGGTGGGGTACCCGCGTAGAGTGCGACATTTATCGCCGTTATGGCAGCGTATATTGCTGGCTCTGCGGATCGCTTTGGTTGTGATTCTGACACTGTGGTTATGTCGGCCACTGGTGATTCTGGAATCCGATGACACTTCCGACGCCGTCCTGTACGTTGTCACCGACGCCAGTCGCAGCATGGGGACTCCTGACGGTTTGGGCGGCATAACTCGCCGGGCTCAGATGTTGCAGCTGTTTGAAGAAGCCAAACCGTTGCTGGACAAGCTGGGGAAGAAGGTTGAGATTCGATTTCGCGATCTTTCAGAATCTTTGGTGCCGTATGACGTTCCGTCTCCCGTGGCTGAAGGGCCAATGACGGCCATCGGGGCGAACTTTGAACTGTTATCGAAGGAAGCCAATCGAGAAAAGATTGCCGCCATCCTGTTTTGGAGTGACGGAAAACAAGCCGCTAGCGGTACGAACGATATCGATCCGTTTCAGGCCGCCAGGCTGTTGGCTCGCCAGCATGGTCCGATCTACACGGTGCCGTTCGGCAGTTCCCAAGTCGCCACGACCACGCTGGACGTTTCCGTCAGCGAATTGGATGTGGCTCGAGATGTGTTTATTCGCAACGTCGTACCTATCAAGGTGAGGTTCCGAGCGCTTGGAGCAGACGGCCGCCAGGTTCAGATGCGTGTTCTTGTGGAACAGCGCAATGGAATTCCCAATGGCACATCCGGACCGATGGCGTTCGTTGCGCGAGACAAGGACAATATTACAGTCAAAATGTTGACGATCAGCGGAAGTTCCGAAGACTCAACCATAGACCTTCAGTTTGTTCCGCAACAGGCCGGCGAGATCAAAATTGCCGTCGAAGTCGACCCGCTGCCCGGCGAGGCACAGCTTAGTAATAACCGCGTTGAAACGATTATCCGTGTTCGATCAGGCGGGATCCGCGTCGTCTACTTTGACACAATTCGTAACGAACAAAAGTGGCTGCGACGGATCAATGTCAGCAGTCGCGTGCAACTGGATGCGAAACTAATTCGTGGAGGCGGATTGTCTCAGCCACTGGCTATTGATGAATCGTGGTTTCAGCCAGGCAACTACGACGCGTTTATTATTGGCGATGTTCCTGCGGAATGGTTCGGAGCGGAACGCCTCAAGAAAATTGCCGCCTGCTGCGACCAGGGCGCGGGCCTAATGATGATTGGAGGGGCCAGCAACTTTGGCTCCGGTGGATATCAACGTTCGCCGCTGGCTCGCCTGTTGCCCGTGGCGATGTCTGATGCAGACCAGCAGCTAACCGAAGACGTCGCCATGATTCCGACTCGAGCGGCCATCAACAATCCTATTCTGCAGATTGCGGCTCCTGATCAAAACAAACGCCGCTGGAACGAACTGCCCCCTTTGCGTGGAGCCAACGTGTTTCGCTTGAAGGAAGGTACGGCGGCGCAGGTTCTGGCGGAATCTCCAACTCGCATTCCACTGCTGGTTGGTCAAAGCACGGGGGCCGCTCGCGTACTGGCGTTTGCCGGCGACACCACCTGGCAATGGGCGACTCACGACGACTGGGGCGCAGAGGCTCATCAGCGATTTTGGCGTCAGGTGATTTTCTGGCTGACGAAAATGGAAAATGATGGCGAAACTCCACTTTGGGTGAATGTTGAACCGCGAGATTTGAATCCGGGACGAAGCGTGGAACTGGCATTCGGACTTCGTGATTCCCAAGGTCTGCCGTTGTCCAACGTAGATTACAAAGTGGCTGTGCAGCGTCCGGACGGAGAAGGCGAAACCATCACGCCTCGAGCCGTAGATGCTCGCGGTGCGGGGGATTTCCAAAACACTCAGGAGCCTGGTGATTATTGGGTTAACGTGTCGGCAGCCGCTGGCGAAGGTCAGGGGACGCTGTATGCGAGCACCCGTTTTCTTGTGAATCCACGTGATCCGGAACTTGATAACCCCGCGGCTGATCCTGCGCTGATGCGAGAACTCGCTCATGTCAGCGGAGGCGATTTTCTGACACCGGAAACCATGATTGAACGTCTTCAGGACTGGGCGACCAACGGTCTGCCGAGTCTGGAAATGAAGAGATCTGAACGCGTCACGCTATGGGACAACTGGTTCAGTTTGCTGTTGTTCGTGATTCTGATGGCAGTTGAATGGGGACTGCGTAAAAAACGCGGTCTGGTGTAACGGGACGTTGCGAAAACCAGAATTCCTCCAGTAAATAAATGCTTCCGGTGCCAGCCAATCTAAAGTTAACGCCACCGACTGCGCAACGTTTTCAAGTAGTGTATGATCGAAGAACTGTGACCGTTGCTTTCAGGGCAAACGCACATCATCAGCTGACGTCACGCATTAAACACTGGCGGCGCATGTCTTTGGCTCACGACAGGTGAGCCGAAGGCTTGACCCGCGGGGTTCAAAGGTACTGCACAGGCGACGCTGCAAGACGCTATTCGGGTGCATCCGAATAGGTGTCCGAAAGTTCGACAATTGCTGGACGGGCGGCAGGTTGATCGGGCACGGATTTTTTGATGTATTCGATGTAGCGATCGATCGAATGGTCTGAAAAAGGATCGATTTTGAATTTCAGAAGACCCCACAAGAAACCTTTCAACCGGTCGTACGTGCGAGTCCAGCCATTGACTGTTTTGATGTCGCCGTTGCGATCCAGATACCATTCTTTACCGGCGTGTCGATAGTCTATCCAGGCAGGGGGAACTCCGAGTAACGATGTCGTTATTGTTGACCCAGCGTGAATGGTCCAGCTTCACAAAGTTAACAAACCGCTTGTCGCCAACTCGCGGGCTTGCGTAAGTGAACAACGCTTGAGGCATGGAGTCAATTTTTGACAGATAGCAGCGTTCCGCACAAATGGTGGCCATTGCTCCGCCCCCCAAATGTCCGGCGAACCACAGTGTCTTTTTGTTTTCAACCAGAGCGTCTTCCAGCATCGGCCTCAAATCATCAACTTCCTGCATGAACCCCTTGTGAACGCGGCCAAAGGTTTTGGTCAGCACGGAAACGGCGTTCACGTCAGCACGGATGTCGTTGGGTTCGGTTCCTCGACAGGCCACAACACAATCGACGTCGTTCCAGAACATAAAAGCCTGAGCACCATCGCGGTCAAAAAAGCGACAGACCAGTGAAGCCTACAATTTCTGACAGCCCCTTAGCGATAGATTCGTCGGAATACGAAATGCTGGAAAGTTGGGCAAACAGCAACGACTGATCCAGCCTCGAAAATTCTTCGATCGGGACTGTAACTTTGGAATGGACCTGAGTTTTCGCCGGTTCGTCGCTCATCAGGCGTATTCACCAAATCTCGCAGGCAGTCATAGGATTTTCCCATTATGGCTGCCCATGCGGCCGGGAGAAGCGAATGAATCACAAGTCTGTCTTCGTAATTCCATCATCGAAGAAGGACTTCCCCGGATTTTTAACGACTTGTGGGTATTGTTCGGACAGGGCAGATTTAAGCAGATAGCCCGCAAATTCAGCTGGCCGCGTTAGCCGCGCGGAACGGGTAAATCCGGGTGCCGCAGCGGGCGGCCATCTGCTATGTTCTTCCGCCGAAGGAATGGCAATTATCAAAATGTTTTAGGAACACGCCTTGTCAACGGCTCAAACACAATCAGACTCAGAAGTTGCACAGTCGCGACCAAACCTGAGACCGGAGATTTCAAAGATCATCGAATCCGGTCGAATGGCGGATGTTTCTTCGGGGTCAGTGCTTCCTGTTGTGCTGGTGGCCGCGATCTCGTGCTTCCTGATGTGGGTTAGCTTTAGCCCGATGGAATTTGCTCCGGCCGCGTGGGTGGCAATCGTTCCGCTGTGTCTACTGCTAAGAATCGAGCAATTACCTCGCTTTGCATATCGAGCACTTGGAGTTTGCGGTTTTGTTGGGGCGGTCTGCACATTGCAATGGATGCGTCTGGGACACTGGACCATGTATGGAGCCCTGGCCGCTCTTTCCTTTTATATATCGCTGTATTTTCCAGCGTTCGTTTTTATTGGACGACGAGTTGTGAAGGCCGGCTGCCCGTTGTGGCTGACTGTACCCGTGGTGTGGACGGCTTTGGAATTTTTGCGAGCATATCTGTTCACAGGGTTTTCGTGGTACTACCTTGGTCATTCGCAGTACCTATGGACATCGCTGGTTCAGATTTCCGACGTCACGGGAGCGTATGGCGTTTCGTTTCTAGTTGCGTTGTCCAGCGGCGTGATCGCGGATTGCCTTCCGGCGAATATGCTTGTCAGGTTGGGGCTGGCGAAATCGGAAAGTGAAGTTCTTTCAGCA
>JBDNFN010000221.1:0-35256 GCA_041689795.1 Fuerstiella sp.
CTCAAACAAACAGGAGCACGATGGCGAGTCCGACGTGTCAACCGAATGGCAGGACTCTGCGCCAACATGTACAGCAAACAGTGGAATCAATACTGGAAATTAACACTCACATAAAATAACGTATTCCCTGAGCGCACCCTCGTCCGTCGCGGTCACCCTTTTAACTATCTAACGGACGTCATCTTCTGTTGTTGCGGTGTGGCTCAGGCGAACGGCTAGTGAAAGTCGGCAGCAGGCGTTTGGCTATGACGCGGTATTCGCTTTGAGAGCGTCTTCGTGGAAGCGGCGCGAAACAGTGAGTTTTGGCCGGAATTGCCCAATTGCTCAAAATCATTCGACGAAACGTTCGGTACCGGCGAGCTAATCCGTTTTTTGAGGATGTGTGCTCCGGAACCAGTGTTTTGGACAGTATCCCGGTTGACCTGATCACCTGTGGCAGTACGATGCCGCTTCGTTTTGATCGAATTTGGCTGGAAATCCTTCCACGCAAACACTTTATCACAGTCGGAGTCCCACGATGCGACGATTTCTCGTTGCCGGTAACTGGAAAATGAACACAAACCGGGCGTCTGGTACTGAATTGGCGGGGGCTCTGGCCGCTAATGCTCCGGTGTCTGAAGACGGTGTGGAAGTGCTAGTTTGCCCGCCATATCCTTATTTGACGGCTATTGGAGACGTTGCGTCGGGCAGTGGAGTACAGTTGGGCGCTCAGGATGTGTACTTTGAGGCATCCGGGGCATTTACCGGCGAAGTTTCCGTCGACATGTTGAAAGACGTCGGCTGTAGTCATGTAATCATTGGCCACAGCGAACGTCGCCATGTCTTGGGCGAAACTGATGAAATGATCAACAAAAAAGTAAAAGCGTCTATCGCTGGAGGGCTAACGGTTGTGCTTTGCGTCGGCGAATTGCTTAGCGAACGCGAAGCAGGTCAGACGGAAGCGGTGCTGGACGCTCAAATGGACGGAGGTCTGGCGGACGTCTCAGAACAGGACGCCAAAGACCTTGTAATTGCCTATGAACCAGTCTGGGCAATCGGAACCGGCGTCACGGCTAGTCCAGAACAAGCGGAATCTGCCCATGAACATCTTCGCAAGTGGGTTGCGAATCGCTACAATGCTGCGTTTTCCGATAAGATTCGAATTCTGTACGGAGGCAGCGTGAAAGCCGATAATGCAGAAATATTGATGGGGCAAACTAACGTCGATGGTGCACTGGTTGGCGGTGCCAGCCTGAAGCCGGACCTGTTTATCCCCATCATCGATGCCGCTCGGAAATTGGCGAATGTATAGTTGGCAGGCGAAAAAATCGCACCAACTGTAGTTCGCTGGATCATCTTTAAGATCGCCTGATGCGTTCATCACGGAAGTGTTTCCGTTCGGTGAATCCATCATTGTCCTATCCAACCTGCAGCAACCAGGGAACAAAATCCCGGGCTGCCATCGGAGTTTACGGAATCATGAGTTCCAGCTTTACAGTGTACACGTTGGGCATCATGCTGACTTTTTCCAGCATCGTGATGATCCTGTTGGTTCTGATTCAGCGTGGTCGTGGTGGTGGTCTTGCCGGCGCCTTTGGTGGGCAGGGTGGTCAGAGTGCTCTGGGTGTTCGCGCTGGTGATATTTTCACCAAGATCACTGTTGTTGTTGCCGTGGTCTGGGTTTTGTTGGCAGGCTTTCTGGGTATTTCAATGCGAGCCAAAGCGGCTAATGATCTGGCTGGCACGACGCTGAATCTTGCTGCAGATGAAGAAGCCAAGGGCACAGATGATAAGACTGATGAAACTGGCTCGTCAGCTCCGGAAACATTGAAGGCGACTGAGCCAACGGACCCTGCAAACGTGGATGGCCCGTTAGTGTTTCCGGCAGCTTCTGAAGCGGATGCCGCTGCGGAAACTTCGACCGAAGAAGCAAAGCCAGAAGATTCGACGGAAGCACCACCTGTCAAAGCCCCGGCGACGACAGACTCAGCCGACGAAACAGCTCCGGATGTTGCTCCAAAGCAGGAAGAATCTACAAAAGCTGATTCTGAGTAGTCAGAAGAGTTCCGAAATCGTTGCCGCGATGTGTGAGCGCGGCAGCTGGGGGAGTACCACGCTGGTGTGAATGACGCTGGTGCCCGATTGAGATCATATTACGGAGAAAGGTTCCTGCGTGCTGCTAAGCATGACCGGATTCGGCAACGCAGCTCAGTCTTCTGAGACGGCTCACGTTAGCGTAGAATTAAAAGCTGTTAACAATCGATACCTCAAGGTGTCTATGCGGCTGCCAGAAATAGCCGCGAAGTTTGAAAGTGATGTTGAAAAGCTGATCCGCGAACATATCGCCAGAGGATCTGTTCAACTGTCGTTTCGGATTCGGCTGGACGGTGTAAAAGTCGGCCACACAATCAACTCGGTTGTGCTTGAATCTTACATGCAGCAATTGGCTGCTGTGCAGAAAAGCTTGAATCTAGGTAGCGACAATCAGCCAGCGTTGTCGGATTTGCTGCAGCTTCCTGGCGTGATCGAAGATGCGGAAGTTTCTGTTGATCTCGGGGAATGTATCTGGCCGCTGTTAAAAGCGACCGTGGCAGAAGCGCTGACACACTTTCACGAGTTTCGCAGCATCGAAGGCGAATCGATGCGGCAGGACCTGAAACTGCAGTGCAAGGTCATTGAAGATCAGGTTAACGAAGTCGAAAAACAGGCGCCGCTTGTAGTCGCCGAATATCGTGAGAAGTTGCTGGAACGCGTTCGTAAAGCAATAGCGGATACGGATGTTCAGCTGGACGACAAAGATGTTATTAGAGAAGTGGCGACGTTTGCGGATCGCTGCGATATCAACGAAGAAATTACGAGGCTAAGGTCGCACATCCAGCAATTCCACGCGTTTATCGACAGTGACAAATCGCTGGGAAGAAAACTGGAGTTCATTGGTCAGGAAATGTTTCGCGAAATCAACACGATTGGTTCCAAGGCCAACAACGTCTCGATCGCTCATGCGGTGGTCGATATGAAAGCGGCCATTGAACGAATCCGTGAGATTTTGCAGAACGTCGAATAGCTGGCAGTGATTCAGAGATCCCGTTTTCTCTTTCAAGCCGCTAAACAGTTCAAACAGCCAGCATTGCTGAAGCGTTAATTCATGCCGACACCCGGTTTAGAAAAATCAGGCTCACAGCGTCTCGTCGTCTTATCCGGGCCTAGTGGCAGCGGCAAGACGACGATTGTGAATCGGCTGACGGCAGAATCGCCCGTGAAGTTGTTGAAATCTGTTTCTGCCACTACCAGAAAGCCTCGCCCGCAGGAAATTCATGGCGAAGACTACTATTTTCTGTCGGATGATGACTTTCAACAGGCGTTGGCAGACGACCTGTTTATTGAGCATGCTGAGGTTTTTTCGTCGGGGTATCTTTACGGCACACTAAAATCTGAGATCGGTCGGGCGTGGCGGGAAAATGCTTGGGCTTTCCTGGAAATTGATGTCGAAGGCGCCTTGAATGTTATGCAGCAATACCCGAATGCTGTTACTATCTTTCTCACAACGCCTGCAGAGGAATTTGAGCGCCGCTTGCGCGCCCGTGGCACGGAAAGCGAAGAGGGCATTCAGGAAAGGCTGGAGACTGCTGCCAGCGAAGTGAAACACGCAGGACGGTATCGCTACGTTGTTGTCAATGACGAGTTGGATCGAGCTGTCGGCGAAATCTGTGAGATTTTGAAGTCTGAGGAGACGAGCAAGAATGCATGACGAATTTCGTGAAGACCATATCGCCCGAAAAGTTGGCGGACGTTTCAAATTGACAACTCTGGTCCAAAAGCGAATGGTGGCCCTTAATCGAGGTGCCCGGCCTCTCGTGGATATGCAAACAAAAGATCTAATGCAGATCGTTGTTGCAGAAATCATGACAGACAAAATTTATCTGGACACATCCGGTCGTGTCAAAATTGTTGCCGATGAATCCGCAACTGTAGATGCTCTGCAAGCTCTGCTTGGAGAAGATGGCGGACCAGGGATTGACGACCTGTAGGGAGTTGCTGCCGCAAAGCATTTGCGGCGACAATTGAAATTTCGAACAAATCAAAATGGGCGTTGCTAACCAGCAACGCCCGTTTTCGTTTGGAGTTACGGATTGGAGCATGGTCTGGGTTGGTTCGAGTACACACCGCTTTGACGAATCGAAGTTTCTGCCGTACTCTGTTGGTTTCTGTTCAGTTGGCAGATTGCCAGTTCAGATCGTTTGGAATCGATTTTCAAAGAGGGGCCGGTCATGCAGTTACAGTCTTTAGTTTCCAGAAGATCAGCTATATTAAGCGGCGTTTCGGCTTTTGGTGCTGCTGCATCGGTGACAACAGCTTTGGGGGCTATGCCCACGGTGCTATCCAGCCTTCCTGTCCAGTCCGCAGCGTCTGTGACTGCCCCCTGGATTGACGCTCATTCACACATTTGGACGCCCGATACAAGCCGCTTTCGGCTGCAGCCGGGGCTGTTGGTTGAAGATCTTGCTCCTCGCAGCTTTACCGATGATGAACTCATGGCGGTCGCGCGACCGGAAGGTGTTGGGCGCGTCGTGCTGATTCAGCATACCTTGTATCACGGTTTCGATAACTCGTACCTGATTGACGCATGGCGGCGGCATCCGGATCGCTTTCGGGTTGTCGGGATGATTGACGACCTGCGTCCGAACTGCGGCATTGCCATGAAGCAGTTTTTGAAACAGGGTGTTACTGGGTTCCGGATTGGTCCCAGAAAAGGCATTGCAGACTGGCTAAAAACGTCGGGTATGGCAGACATGTGGAAAACCAGCGCTGAGACGCAGCAGTCGATGTGCTGCCTGGTCAATCCGGTCGATTTGCCAGAGGTCAGCAAGGCCTGTGTTCGACATCCGGATACGCCAGTGGTGATTGACCATTTTGCTCGCGTGGGAATTGATGGTCAGATTCGTGAAGCCGACCTAAACAGTCTTTGCGAGTTATCAAAACACAAAACTGTGAAGGTGAAGATTTCAGCGTACTACGCGTTGGGCGGGAAAAAACCGCCGCATCACGAATTAATTCCTATGATCAAACGGCTGTTTGAATCGTTTGGTCCCGATCGTCTGATGTGGGCCAGCGATTGTCCCTATCAGCTGGACGGAGAAAACAATTACAAGGCATCGATTTCGCTTGTCCGCGATGTGATTGACTTCTTCTCTGACGAAGATCGTCAGAAGTTGCTGCGAACGACGGCTGAAAAGACATTTTTCTTTGCTTAAGCTGCTGCGGTGGTCGCGGCGTCGCGTTTGACGAATCGTGTTCATTGAATGGCTACGCGGGAACGCGTCTGGCGAAATTCGTTTTGCGGGGTAATGCTTAGCTGACCGCAAATGCCTTCAAACGACAGCTGGTCGCGACAAAGGTCAGTGTGCGACAAAAACTGACGATTTTCCTATCAGACTGCGGTTTTTTGCAGACAAAATCTGATCTCATCCGCCTCCGATTCGTATGCATTATTCAAGGCTGCAGGTCAGGAATAGCTGGCGTTCGTTTCATGGATACGGCTGTAAGCCGGTTGGCTGCTACCCTTCCAATTGACGGGTTTGTATTGTTCACCCAATGGCAGGCACAATTCAAAAACTGAAACAGATGAAGTCTCGGCTGACAGGAAAAGCCGATGACTCGATCGTCGTTCCATTTGAAGTGCGGTGCGACTGCGGCGAAGTTGTTCGGGGAGCTCGTCGTGATTCATGGATTGAATGCGAGTGCCCTAACTGCAGCCAGACGCTCTTCATTCTGCCGGCCAATGTCTATCCCTCGACAAAGTTGGTCCCCAGCGAAATTTTGGGAGGCACGTTTTCGGACCGTCTGAAAATTATTATTTCTGATCTTCTGCCGAAACGAGAATTCAAACAGCCGCGACCGGCCAGGAAACTGTTGACAAAAGCGGAGACAACCGAAAACGCTGAATTGGAGACCACCGAGGCTGAATCGATTGTTCGGCCACCAATCAAATTTTCACTGCCGAAGATCGATGTTCAGAAAGCTGTGAAACGCACGTTCACGCCGTTTCGCCTGCTGATGCTGGGAATGTCGGCCATGCTGGTGCTGACTGGCTATTGGATGTCGCACAAAAACACGATCGAAAGCGCTCAACAGATCTGGTTGAAGTCGACGGATGATGTCGTTGAGTATCTCGGTAGCCGGAAATTTATTGAACTGGAAGTGACACTGAAGCAGGCCGTACAGGCGGGAATTGTTCTGGGCAAGTCTGATCCGGACTGGCGGTCGACTGTGAACCTGTATCAGGAAACGAGTGCTGTTAACAATATGGCATCCGGCGATTTGCTCACGCGTTTTCAGAATGCCTACGACGAAAACGGGCGACTGACAAAAAGTGCTCAGCAGTCGGTGATGTCCGTCGCTGAAACTGGTTCATTTGTCGTGGATTCTTTTCTGAAGCGTGATGAGTCCCGGGCTGGTTCGTTTCTGATTGACCTGCCTGCATCACCCGGGCGTCATCCTGTAAAAGCGTCAATTGAGTTGCCTCAGCTGAGTCAGTTTTTGGATGCTCATAGCGATGGACGAATTTTCTTTGCTGCAAGAATCGGTTCGGTGACGGCCCCGGTTGTCGAGTCACAAAATGCTGCAGCAACTGACGCGTGGTTTTTAAAAATCGAGCCGCATTCATTTGTTATGTTCACGAATGAAGCACTTAGTGAAAACATCGGGCTGCCCGTCAATTACGATCCAGAACTGGCGCATGTGCTGGGACGTCAAAGCGAGTTTGTGCGAGGATCTGAAACGTGGGAATTCCGGGGCGACGACGTTGCTGTGAACGGTCTTATGGAACAGGCGTCGGAGACACCAAAATGAAGGTCGCCGTTGCCACGTGTCTGAGTCTGTTAATCTGCCTTGCTGCCGCGCCGACCGCATCAGGGCAGACAATTAGTGTTCGTGAATTGCTGCAGCAGGAAAAAAACTGGAGCGAGTGGGCTCGAACACAAAAGAAGCTGCATGTTTCCGGTCGCTACGACGGTCGTTTGTCGAAGCAGTTTCGTTTGACTAAATGGTCCGTCATTATTACTCCGAGCAAGACAACTGTATTGCCCGATGATGTTGAATCCGGACAACGCCTAATCGTGTCTGGCGTACTAAAGAAGTCCGGCAGTCGATATTTCATGGATGCCGATCGTATTGCCGTTGGCACAACGGATGCCGAGCGATTTCGATCTCGAGTCAGCCGTATCCCGAACAATCAGCCCGAACTGATTTATCCGCTGGCCGACGAATACGAAGTCATCCAGAAATTCTATGAGGACGAAGAACTGGTTGCCGAAATTGCAAAAGCGCGGGCTGACGCATTTTCACAGCAAAGAACACTCTACAGCAATAACCCTTCACAGCTGAAGGAACTCGCAGCCAACGCTGTCGCGTTGGGAGTTTCCTCGACAACAATCACCGCTATTAAGTTTCAATCCGTAGTACTGACTGCAAAGCTTCCTAAGGTCTCCCTAGCCGACGTTATCGCACAAATCAAGGCTTCACTTCCCGGTTGGGACAAGCCGAATGCCTTTCTGGACAGCAAGCAGGAAGTCGCTTTCCTGCAGCAGCCCGTGGAACAATATGAAGCCGCTGACGAATCAACTCGACGTAGAATGCATCGTCGTTTATATCGTAGCATCCGACTTCCACAAATTCTGCAGGCCTTTAAGCCCGATGGAAGCAACGGGTTGACTGTTGCCGAAACCATCGCAACAGATCTTCCGGAAGAAGCTGCCGAGATTGCTCGCCTAAAGAAGACTTATGTTGAATATCGCATCAAGGACGTTCCTCGGCTCACGAGGAAGCAGTTGGAAGATCTGGATGCTCTGTTGCGAGAATTTAATCGCGAAGAGGATACCAGTGCGGCTATTGCAGCCTGGCTGAAAGCACAGGAAGCAAGACGAAACAACGGGCAACTCGACGGGCTGATCGCAACCGCTGACGAATATTTATTCGCCTTCGAACGGTGGAAGAACAAAGAGCATCGTGATCGTGGTTTGGATCTGTTGAAGCGAGCCTGGCTGCTGACAAATGAAGCGGCTCCGAAGGAGGCGGCCCCAATCGCTCGACGTTTAGAGCAGTACGGCTGGACGTGGCTGGATAGTCGCTGGATGACGAACGACGATATCGCCAGTCTGCCTCGTAATGACGTCGCTTTGGCGATGCGAGAAGGTCGCGTGGTGGAGGGCATGAAATACGACCAGATTGTGAATACGCTCGGTCAGCCATCGAAAAAGATTCGACTCATCTCATCCGGATTTGTTCAGGAAATATGGGTGTTTGGCGAGGCAGGCTCATCATCAATTGTCGTGCACCTGACACGCAGCCGATTTGAATCGCCGGAAGACGCTCGGGCGACTTTGGTGGCCAAAGGGTTTCGCTAAGTGCCCGTCTCCGCAATGAGCCTTGTTATGCAGCGTCCGCTTCGGGATGCACGTGCGGATCATTATTGATCGCATTGGCGTGTGCGAGTACAGTTAGAGTTCGCATTACTGTATTTCACAGGAAGGAACGGACCAATGATCTCACCGCCCAATGACATTTCAGAAAAGCTTCAGGCCATCGGCCAGCAACATCTTTTGATGTGGTGGCCTGAACTGACGGATACTCAAAAGCAGTCGCTGCTGCAGCAGATTTCTGCGGTTGACTTTGATGTTGTGCAGTCGGTTTGGCAGAAGGCACGAACTGCTGAACTGGCGGCTACGGAAGTACTGGCTGCTGCGACGCAGCCGATCGCTCGGGCCGACGTGGCGGCGGCGCCGAAGTCTGTTGTTCGGCAGCCGGAATCTGATGAAGATCGGGCTGTTTGGGCTGCGGCGGAGGCTATTGGAAGTCAGCTTCTGAGCGAAGGCAAAGTTGCGGTAATCACCGTCGCTGGCGGACAGGGCAGCCGTTTAGGGTTTGAACATCCGAAGGGCATGTTCAGCATTGGGCCGGTTTCTGATCGAACGTTGTTTCAGATATTCGCCGAGCAGATTCAGGCTCGAAAGCAGCGGCACGGTGGTCAGATTCCGTGGTTGATTATGACCAGCGCAGCGACTCACGATGAGACGGACGCGTTTCTGTCATCCAACAATTACTTTGGCCTCGATCCTGCATCGATCTTTCTGTTTCAGCAGGGCAGTATGCCGGCCGTTGATGCGATGACCGGACGAGTTCTCATGAGCGACAAGGCCACGCTATGCCTGTCGCCGGACGGCCACGGAGGCCTGGTGACAGCGTTGCACACGTCCGGCTTGCGCGACAAACTGGCGTCTATGCAGGTTGAGCACATTTTCTACCATCAGGTTGATAATCCCACGGCGATTATCTGTGATCCCGCGCTGCTGGGCCTGCATCACAAAAGAAAGTCTCAATTAACAACCAACGTTGTGCGAAAAGTCAGTCCAACAGAACGCATGGGTGTGCTGGTTGATATGAATGGGCAGATTGAGATCATTGAATATAGTGAATTGAATGAAGTTCAGGCATCACGGGAAGATGAATCCGGTGAGTGGGTTTTCTGGGCGGGAAACACGGCGATTCATGTGTTTGCAAGAACGTTCTTTGAAGAACTCACAAGCGAAGGCTGTCAGTTGGAATTGCATCTGGCCAGCAAGAAAGTCCCGTGCCTCAACAGCGATGGAACGTTGCATGAACCATCCGAACCCAACGCACATAAGTTTGAACGCTTTATTTTTGATGCCTTGCCAATTGCCAAAAATGCATTGATTGTGGAAGGCAACCGCGATAGAGAATTCAACCCGGTGAAAAACGCCGAGGGGAGTGATTCACCAGCGACCGCTAAGGCAGCACTTCGCCGTATTTATCACGAGTGGGCGACTTTTGCAGGCTTGGAACTTTCCGCGAGTCACGGCCTGGAAATCAGCCCGCTGTCAGCTTTGGATGCTGAAGAACTGCAGTCGAAGCTTGCCGATGGTCGGCTGACGCTTGACGATATTACGTGGTAAACGTCTTTACGGCAGCCCCGTGCTGCAAGCTGTTTGCAGCGCGGAGAACATCGGCTTTCGAGCTAACAAATGCGTCAACGGTATGGGAGTCGTCCATCTTTGTCACGACCGGTCGTTGGTGTGACGAATCAGTTTTTTGAACTCAATAGTTTCCCAGCACACGGCGCGGGGATGCGAGTCTCTGCTGGTTGTTGGCCATTGCAGCAGCGTTCATCTGCTACACCCACTTACCCTTTGTGGTCGCGTTGCCTGCCGCTGTATGACGTTTCGTAACGTTGGATTCTGGTCCGGTTTTTAGCCAGACCGCGCGCTGGCCAAGATCGAATTTAGGAATTGCACTTCGGCAAAAATTGCCGTGGGTTTCAGTGCGGCGATTGGTCTTTGCGGAAAAGACGATCGAGAGTATTCTTCGGTTCCTTGCATTCGCCGCGATTCGGCAACTCTCCCTCAAGTCTCTCCTTTTCCTTCCTCCTTAAAACAATACGTTCCGCGTTTTTTTGCGGCAACGCTGTCTAGTCCTGTAATGGATCCACAGTCAGTTCATGTGCCGGTCATGCCTCGCGAAGTGTTGCACTATTTGCAACTATCGGAAGGTCTGACCGTAATGGACGGAACCGTTGGGGCGGCCGGACATAGCCAACAAATCCTAAAGAAAATCGGGGATAGCGGGCGACTGGTCGGATTCGATCGGGATCCCATGATGCTGGCGTTCGCGCGAGAAAAACTTCCAGAATCAAACGTTCAGCTTTTTCATTCTTCCTACACGTTAGCAGCAGAGCTTTTAGAACAATCAGAAATTGACGGCGTTGATCGCGTACTTCTTGATCTGGGACTTTCCTCAGATCAGTTATCCGATCGCAAAAGAGGATTCGGATTTGATGCAGGCGGTCCGCTTGATATGAGATTCGACACCTCAGCAGGACAGTCTGCTGCGGATTTTCTTAGCACCTGTTCGGCGGGAAATCTGTCCACCGTTCTGAAAGAATTTGCTGACGAACCATTCGCCGATCGCATTGCAGAGCAAATCGTTTCTCAACGCAGATCGTCACCGATTAAGACAACAAGTGATCTTGAAGAAAGTGTGCGTCGCGCGATTCCGCGAGGTGCCGCTAAGTCCGGAAAGAATCCGGCAACCCGCGTTTTTCAGGCTTTGCGGATTGCTGTGAATGATGAGCTTGAACATGTTCAGACCATGATGACTTCTGTGCTGCCGAAGATTTTGAAACCGAACGGCATAGCGGTCATCTTGACGTTTCATTCCCTCGAAGACCGCATTGTGAAATTCGGGTTCAAAGGAAAGCAGGAATGGCAGCCACTAACGAAAACACCCATCGAATCGACGCCGGCGGAGATTCGCATCAATCCGCGCAGCCGCTCAGCGAAGCTCCGAGTAGCCCAGCGAAAAAGTCCCTGAAAGAACAGGACGCCGAATGGGGCTTTGAACCCGGTAAAAGCGGAATGGCAACCGAAGCCAAGATGGGCATGTTCATTGTCGTCATTCTTGTCTGCGCGTTCGGATTTCTGGTTTACCACAAGTTCGACATGAAGCAACGAGCTTTACTGCAGGCCAGTATGCAGCCTGCCGGCGAGTCCGACGATAAATCGTTCCAGAACGCTATCGAGCAGCAGTCGGAATCGTTTAACGAATTTCATCGGCAGGGCGGCGCGACTGAAGAACCGACTGAGTTTGCTAAAGCCGGTCTGCACGAACCATTGCGGGATGAACACGCTAACGCATTTGGTGCAGATACCGAACCTGCTGATCGCAACGGCGTTCCGGGCGGAACCGATATCTCTGAATCTTCGGAACGTACGTTGCAGCCCAGTGCACCAACGGAGACGTTTCCTTCCGAACTAATTGCTAAGGCAGATCCTGTAACTCAGGAAGAGGATCCGTTTGCCGTATTAGCGTCTCAGATTGCGGCAAGAAAGTCTGCATCCGAAAAGAGTGTCGCCAAAGTAGCAAGCCAATCGGAGCCGTTTAAGCCGTTTGACGGAGGAGGGTCCGACAGTGGAAACGCGGTTGTTGCTAAGCCAGCCGCGCCGGATCTGGCATTCGTGGCTGAACCTCGCGATTCTGCATTGAATTCGAAGACGTTAGATTCAAATTCTACGCCTCTGTTTCCGGCTGGTGACGACGGCAAAGTACTGCCGTCTGCGAGCGCCGATGGCAGCTCTCCATTTTCACCGTTCGACAATCCAGAGAACCTGGCGGAGACATCCGTTGCGCCGGCACGTGCGCCACTGTTCGATTCTATTGACAAAAATGAGCTGCAACCAGTTGGCGGGCCGCAAGCTCGACCAGTTTCTGGGTCGAACACTGACGACGAGTTTTCGCCGTCACCGAATGATGTGTTTCCATTTGAACGAAGCACAGAACCAGCTGTCGCCGACAACAACCTGGAACAACAAAGAGCGGCCGCTGCGGAGCGATTGTTTCCGGTCGGCCAACTTGATGAGCCTGTGTTTACTGAACCAGAATTCGGCGGACCAAACGCAAACGCACTTGTGCCTGTCCATGAAGAAGAGTCTCAGCAGCAATTATTGGCGATGCTGGAACCTCGCCAGGACGTGAATTTGTTCCAGGACGATTTTGCTCCTCCGGGAAAAAGTCCGCAATCGTTTCCGGTCGCAGCAGAACCATCGATGCCTGTTCTCCGGAAGCAAAATGATGCGGGCTCGTCAGCCGGCCTGTTTCCTGAAGAAACTGCGCAGACGCCGCCAGGTAATTCAATTCAGACGGATGCGGTTCCTAAACCGCACGCGCCGAATGCTGCCAGACCAAAAGTCGTTCAGCCGCCCGTTACCGGGTCCGGCTTCTTCAACGAGCCAATCGCACCGGAGAATCGACCGCGGCAGTTTGATACGTCGTCGCCTGCTGCCAGAAGGCCATATGAAGAACAGGCGGCCAGCACTCGTTCAACAACTACAGTCAAGCGTGGTGTGAATCATACAAACCAGTGGGAACCGGATGTTGGAGTTGCTCGATTTGTACCGGGAAGCCAAATTCAGCAGGTAGCTGGCACGGAAGAACAGTGCGACGTGTGCGAAGTCAGGTTGAACGATACCTATTGGACAATTTCAAAACGAGCCTACGGCACGGCTAAATATTTTTCTTCGTTGGCATTGTACAACCAGCATCGCATCAGCGATCCGAAGAAACTGCGTCCGGGTATGAAGGTACTAATTCCTTCTCCTGTAGTTTTGGAAGATCGGTATCCGGAATTCTTCAAGGATTCACAGCCGAAGGAATCGAAACCATCAGGCTATTTTTTACAGCCTGACGGTACCCCGGCCTATCGAGTCGGTGAAAACGAGACGTTATCTGAGATCTCACAGAAGCACCTTGGTCGCGCTTCGCGTTGGATTCAGATCTATCAGATGAATCGTCAAAGTCTGAAAGATCCAAACAGACTGAAACTCGGAACCGTGATTGCACTTCCCGACGACGCGACCGACGTTCATCTGGCTCCATAGCCGATCTTCGGCCGATAAATCCTAATAGGTATTCGCCCCGCTGATGTGAATCACGGGGTTTTTTTCTGCGCCGTGGTTTTGGGGATGTCAAATCTCACTCCGTGGTGGTCGTGATGTCAGGCAGCAACAGAAACGACGGGTGAAACGCTGTGTTTTTTCGATTTGCCGCAGGAATAATTCTTGTTGTGCTGGTTTCGATGGTCGGAATCGTCCTCGAAAAGCAGACGCTTGAGATGAAGCGCGCGGTCAGTCGACAGTATTTTCAGGTTGATCTGCTGCTGGAAATGCACGCCAAACTGAGGCTTAGTATTCAGGAGCTGACAGCGCCGTCTCAACTGGCAGAAATTCAGGCGAAGGATCGTCGCCTTAGCCGACACGTACAGAAGTTTCCTCGAGCACAACAACCGGCAGCAATCAGCGATGAGGCACGAGCAGATATAGAGCCTCCGCAGTTACCGCTGCTTCGCTGGGAACACCCGGCTAAGACGATTGGTCTTTGATCTTCGGTTTACGTTTGCAGTTTCTAACATGACGCAATCTTCCAGTCCGGACAATCAAACTATCCATGAGGGCCTGGCCCCGTCCACGTTTGTCTTAAGTAGGACTGTGCCATCGACGAAGCCATTCCTTTGGCGTTCAAAATTTGTATCGCTGGTGATGCTGATCGGCTGGGGGCTGATGATCGCTCGGCTGATTCAACTGCAGGCCGGGCAACGTCAGACTTTAAATAACCGAGTGACGCGGCAGAGTTCATTTTCAGAGACTTTGCCAGCTCGTCCTGGAGAAATACTCGACCGCAACGGACACGTGCTGGCGATGACGGTAACTCGTGACAGTCTGTACGCCGTTCCGTCACAGATCGACGATGCCGCGGCGTTTGTCTGGCAGATCAGCGAAGTGCTGGATATCAATGCGGACGAAGTTTATCAAAAGCTGGTGGCTACGGCAGACAGGCATTTCATCTGGATTCGTCGGCGATTGACGGACGATGAGGCGGCCCGAATTCGTCAGTTGCAGTTGCCGGAGCGTTCGTGGGGATTTCGTCGTGAATATCTGAGGCAGTATCCTCAGGGACACTATGCGGCTCATGTGCTGGGTATGCGGGACATAGACAATATTGGTCATGGAGGACTTGAACAAAGCCTGGACGACCACATTCGCGGTAAAGATGGTCTTCGAGTGATGACGCGCGATGCGCGAGGCATGGTGGTGGAAGTTGAGGCAGATCGTTCGGAAACGCCGACTCATGGTCGAACTGTGGTTTCTACACTGGACGTCCTGACGCAGATTCAAACCGAACGCCTGCTGGAACAGTTGACGCAACGCTGGTCGCCGCTTGGTGCATGTGCGATTGTGATGGATCCATATAGCGGGCAGGTGCTGGCGATGGCTTCGGCACCTACGTTTGATCCGAATCTTCCCGGACAAGTGCCAGCCGATGCCTGGCGGAATCTGGCTGTATCTGCCGTGTTTGAACCGGGGTCGACTTTTAAGCCGTTTATCGTTGGTTGGGCCATGCAGCAGGGCAAACTTCAGCCTGACGAAATGATCAAGTGCTTCAACGGCGCTTATCGCATGGGGCGACGCATTCTTCACGATCATCATCCCTATTCGCAGCTGAATGTGGAAGATGTGCTGGTGAAGTCCAGCAACATTGGGATGGCACGTATTGGCGAACGCATCGGATTGGAAGGACTTTACCAGGCGACGGCAGCGTTTGGTTTCGGCAGCCGCACGGGAATTGAATTGCCTGGCGAAGTGGACGGTCTGGTGCGTCCCAAAGCCGAGTGGGACGAATATTCGCTGGGATCCATTCCGATGGGGCAGGAACTTGCCGTTACTCCGCTGCAGTTGATTGCGGCTCATGCGGCTCTTGCGAACGGTGGCCGATTAGTTCGTCCGCACCTGTTGATGGACACTTCTGACGATCAGGTGTCCCCATCGCCGATGTCTGAGATTGAAACTGTTGAGGCGACTCAGACGATTGAGTCTTCGATTCTGCAAACCGATATTGCTCGGTGGATTGTGTCGCATCCCATGAAAAACGTGGTCGAACGCGGCACTGGCAAGTCAGCGAAGATCGAAGGACTCAGCATCTTTGGAAAGACCGGGACGGCTCAGAAGCTGGACCCGGAGACAGGCGCGTATTCCAATTCGAAACACATCTGTTCGTTCATCTGCGGAGCTCCGGCTGAAAATCCGCAGGTGCTTGTGCTGGTGATGGTGGATGAGCCGAGCGGCCCGGGATCACACTATGGTGGGACCGTGGCCGCTCCAGCGGCTGCTGAAATTCTGAAGTTTGCGTTAGAGCGGCTGCCGTATTTGTCGCACAGATTGACTGTTCGTCCGGAACACGACCTGCCGCCGGAAAGGTTTTAGTCGAGCTCAGGATTGAGCGCAGCACTTTCCGAGTTTTGAGTTTCACCCAGGTTTTCACTGCTCTAAGCTGCTGCGGCGTGGGCCTGTTCGCGGGCGGGTTCTGAAATGGCTTCGATGGTCCCTTTCAGCATTGGGGTGTGCTGATTAACTTCGTGTCGAAGTCGGCTGCAGCGCAGCGAACGTTCGGAAAATTCACGGGTGATTGTATTTGGTGTGAGTTCTGATCTGGCACTATCAAGGCTTGCAGACAGCAACGTCATGAATCCAAATGGCGACGTTCGTTCTCCGCCACCAATGTTGATGTAGCCCGACACATGGCGTTGAAGACATTCGGCAAGCATTGGCGCAAAGTCTTCTTCAGCGATGGGCGTTGAGAACGTTGTCGCGTCAAGAATCAGCCGACGTCCAGACATCAGAGCACCCAGTCGTTCACCGAGAAACGAATCGACTTTCCAACCCAAAACGTTGGTTCTTACAACCAGCGAATTCGTCAATGCGGCAACTTGTGCTTCGAAGCCAGCTATTGTTTTCGCAGTTCTGTTGACGACCGCTGACGGGCTGGCGTCGTCATGGAAAACCCACGGTCCACTGAAGACAGCATCGCTGGAAACGAAGACCATTTGAGTGTCTGCTGTGGCTGCCGCGTCGATACAGGATTTCAGCCAGTTACGTTCTGCGGTGAACGTTCCGAACTGATCATCCCACGATGATCTGGAAGCACCGCCGCAAAAAACAACAACGTCTGCTGCTGCGGTTTGTTCGGTCAGAGAATTGTGATCCATAGCCTCAGATGGGCAGCCGTTAATGAACTCTGCGTCATCAAACCACATGCCGCTGACCGAGCATCGCGTGGCAAGGTATTGTCCCAACGAACGACCAACCAACGAGTCAATTCCGACGATAAGAATCTTAGCCACAACGCACCTCCTGCATCCGGGTCGTCGACCACGTTTTGCATCCGTCCATGAATGCACTCCAACGCGGCCAGATTGCCGCAAATTGTAGAGTCGCCCGGTCTCCGGGACCAAGAGAACTTCCGGAAATTTGGAAATTACCAGCGTGAACCCGGCTAGAAAGTCGGTATCAAAGTCTGCGAACGGCCATGTATCGTTATGACGGTGTGAATTCAACACTCTGGATGCAGGGGGTTGACCAACTGAGTTTTCGACTGTAAAGTCTTCGGCATGAGCAGCCCGCTGTTACTCCTGAGCCTACTTCTACTTCCTTTGTGAAGCCTGCCTCGGGTACGTAACTGCGAAACGTTAAAATTTCCAACCCTGAGGTTCTGCCTCAGGGTTTTTTAGTAGTTTCCTGCAGACAGAACTTCGATTCCAGACCATCAGGAGTCAGCGATGACCGGCGACCAGATTATCATTTTTGATACTACTCTGCGGGACGGCGAACAGTCTCCCGGCTGCAGCATGAACACTCGCGAGAAGCTGGAAGTGGCCAACGCACTTGTCGAGCTGGGAGTGGATGTGATTGAAGCCGGCTTTCCGATTGCTTCACCAGGCGATTTTGAAGCGGTGCAGACAATCGCCAGACGCTTTGGGGATCGCAGCATCATATGTGCTTTGGCAAGAAGTCGAGACGAAGATATTGCTAGAGCCAAGGAAGCCTTGGCGGACGCGGCGCAACGCCGGATCCACGTCTTTCTGGCAACCAGTGCGATTCATCGTGAACATAAACTGAAGATGGACAAGCAGCAGATCATTGATCGAGCTGTCGCGTCTGTTCGAGATGCCAAGGCGTTTTGCGACGACATCGAATTTTCGCCCGAAGATGCGGCTCGCACGGAACTTGATTTTCTGTGCGAGGTCGTTGAAAAGACAATCGCTGCTGGAGCGACCACTGTCAATATTCCGGACACTGTTGGATACGCAACGCCGAACCACTACTTCAAGGTGATTTCGTATCTGAAGAAAAATGTAACGAACATCAAACAGGCGATCATCAGCACTCATTGTCACAACGACCTTGGGCTTGCTGTCGCTAACAGTCTGTCAGCGATCGAAGCGGGTGCCCGACAGGTGGAATGCACGATCAACGGTCTGGGTGAACGCGCAGGCAACGCGGCTCTGGAAGAAGTCGTGATGGCTCTGCGCACGCGAGCTGACTACTACGGTGTGTATACCAACATCAAAACAGAGCGACTGGTGCCGACCAGCCAGCTGGTGTCTTCTATCACTGGCATGAAGGTGCAAAGAAACAAGGCGATTGTCGGGCAGAACGCATTTGCTCATGAAGCCGGCATTCATCAACACGGTGTGCTTCAGGAACGCACCACTTACGAAATCATGCGAGCCGAAGACGTTGGTTATGTGGGGCAGAACCTTGTGCTCGGCAAACACAGCGGTCGCCACGCATTTCGGGACCGCGTAAAGGAACTTGGCTTTCAGCTGGATGAAGACGTTCTGCAAAAAGCATTCGACGACTTCATCGCTCTGGCAGACAAGAAAAAAGAAGTTTACGACTCAGACATTATTGCTCTTATCGACAATCGCATCACCGATGCTCCGGCCCGGTGGAAGCTAGTTAGCTTTCATACATCGGCTGGTTCTGCAGCCGTTCCGACCGCAACTCTGGAACTGCAGTGCGAAGATCAGCCGGTGCTGTGCGACGCAGCAACGGGCGATGGCCCGATCGACGCCGTCTTTAAGGCTTTGGAGCGCATTATTGAAATTTCCGCTCGGCTGGAAGACTTCAACGTCCGCAGCGTTTCTGAAGGCAAGGACGCATTGGGTGAAGTGCGAGTAAAAATCGAAGTGTTGGGCCGAAATTACCTTGGAAAAGGCGTCAGCACAGACATCATTGCCGCCGCCACGTGTGCTTATCTTCAGGCATTAAACAAAGCGGACGTCGATCGCCAGGCGGGATCAACTTCGCCCGCAGAACGAATTCCAGCGAAGAGTCCCTAGTTTACAGTCTCAGCGTGCCGGTGCTCCGTTTCGTCGCAAACACGGAGGCTGGCCCCGGGCTGGGCTTACGTTGTAAGCGGTGGGGTTTTTCGTATTTTTCGACAAACTCGGCTGCTGTTGTTTTGATTCGAAGCTGAATGAAATCCTGATGAGTGTTGAACCTTCTTCCGCTGACCCAGGCCAATCTGCAGACACGTTTGGTAAGCCACCGGATTTTATAGAATTGCTGCCGGCGTTTCAGCACTTGTGCGAAGTGATTGCGAAACTTCGTTCGCCAGAGGGTTGCCCATGGGATCGTCAGCAGACTCTGGCTTCGATCAAGCCCTACACTCTGGAAGAAACGTACGAACTTCTGGAAGCGATTGATGCCAACGATAACGCTGCTATTCAGGAAGAACTTGGCGATGTGCTGCTGCAGGTGATTCTTGATTCTCAAATCGCGACAGATGAACGCCGATTTGAACTGGTGGACGTTGTTCGACAGATCGCAGCGAAAATGGTGCGTAGACATCCTCATGTTTTTGGCGACGAAAGTGCAACCACGACAGACGATGTGAAGAAGCACTGGAACGCGGCCAAGAACAAAGAAAAACGAGAACGCAAATCAAAGCTGGAAGGCATCCCTAAAGATCTTCCTCAGTTGGCTCGAGCCCACCGAATCGCAGCTAGAGCAGCTTCAGTTGGTTACGACTTTCCCGATCGCAATATGCTGTTTGATAAGCTGAAGGAAGAAATTCAGGAGCTTGCGGAGGAGCTGTTTACAGACGGCTTGATACCTGATGTTCCCGCGTCGATTGACCTGGATCCGATTCCCGATCAGCATATTGCCGACCTCGAATTGAAGCAACGTGTCGAGAATGAATTGGGAGACGTGCTGTTTGTGATGGCCAATATCGCCAGACGCTGGGGTATCAATCCGGAAGAAGCTTTGCGGAAGAGCAACGCTAAGTTCAGCCGCCGCTTTCAAGCCATCGAAGCTGCTATGAAACAACAGGGCGTACCGATGGAAGACGCCACGCTGGCCAGTATGGAAAAAGCCTATCAGCAGGCGAAAGCTCAGGAATAGCTCTGTTCATCAGTGCGACGTCACGTCGCATTATCTGGCAATCGGGTTTTAAGCGGCTCGGCGCTTAAATTCGCTGGTGAGCATTTTTTTTGCGTCTGCAGTTTATGAGTCACGATTCCGTCGGATTCCGGCAGGCGACAGCAATAAAACAGCAATCCTCGAAGAAAACACGGGATTCAAATTCGGCAAATGTCGCCGCAGATGTTGGATGTAATTCAGAACCCATTGCCGTTAAACAACTTACGGCGTTTTCGTGGCTTAGGTGCGGTATTGACCCGTTTGAAAGAGTCGGCGTAAACTTCCCGCGTCTATCTAACCGCCCGAGCTTTGTGCATCGTCATTCAAAAGTTGCATTTCGCTAAGTTACTTGCGGACATCTCATCTTAAAGCGTTCAGCTTCAAATATCTCAACTGTCTTTTATCCTCTCTCTTCAGCATTGAAGTTTACTTCAACCGCTGCCTGATTCTGTTTCCCCATGTCGCCTGCGTATCGCGCCATTATCGCGTTGGTTGCTTTGCCGACTGTGCTCTGGGCACAGTGCGGTTTGCTATGCGCGCAGGAAGTAGACGCACTTGTCAGGCCAGAAGACAACGACATCGCGCAGCCCATAACAGTGACGGCGCATCATCAGGAAATATTGCAGCAGGAAAATAACACAATCACCACTCTGCGGGGTGGAACCGATGGGCTGGTGAAGATGGTTCAGGGCGAACTGCAGCTTCACGGTGAAACCATGGTGATTTTTGATCGAGTGACAGAAAATAGCCACGACGTGCTGGTGTATGCGGAAGGCCGCGTAAGCTATTTGAATCACGGGCATCCTCAAAGTTTTGCGGCTCATCAAATTCGATTACAAACGCTGAATGCAGTAGGCATTACAACCAGTCTGCAAAGTGAAGTCACTACTCCCAACGAACTTATGCGGAAGGCGATCAGTCGGCTTGTGCCGTCTCCGAAAAACACGACATCAACTGTTAGTCTGCAGGTTGGCCCGGATTTGTTTACGCCACCTCAGTTTAATGCCGTGCCGAATACCGCGATTCAGGGATCTCGTCGAGTAAAAATTCGACCTCGATCCAGTCAACCGCTGCAGTTCGATTCGTTTCTTTCCCGCGACACCGTTCCGGAAGAACAGGTGTATGTTCTTACGGGAGGAGTCAATGTATTGATCGATGGCGTTCAGATGGACGTCGCTGGTCAGTTGGTTCAGCCTGGTGTCTTGGATCTGTCCGCGGACCGAATCATCATCTGGACTGATCCCAGCGATTCTGAAGGGCTTACACAGGGACGAGAAATTATTCAGCCGGCATCCAAACGACTGCAGGTTTATCTGGAGGGTAACATTCTGGTTCGCCAGCAGAACAACACGATTACTGCGAGTCATGCGTTCTTCGATGCAAATAACGACCGAGCGCTGTTGATGAACGCGGAACTGCGAGCTCAACTGCCTCAGACTGGTGGCGAATTTAGAATACGTGCTGAACGCCTGCGGCGGTTGTCTGAAAACAAGTTCCATGCTCAGAACGCATGGACTTCCACGAGTCCTTATGGCAAGCCGGGCTATCGACTGCAGGCTTCAGAAATCTTTGTCGAACCGGGCCCCGTTTCTCCGTTCACTGAAATCAATCCATTAACCGGGCAACCGGCGAATGGGCCACCACTGTGGATGACGGCATTGAATCCTCAGTTCATTCTGGGTGACACTCCGTTGTTCAGGCTGCCAAAAATTTCGGCTCCGGTAGAAGATCCGAACATCCCGATTCGACAGGCGGTTGTGAAGCAGGATCGAATTTTTGGGTTTCAGGTGAAAACTGTCTGGAACCTTTCGAAGTTGCTGGGACAGGCAAACACCAAAGGAATGGACTGGGGGCTGACGGCCGACTATCTATCGAAACGAGGTCCGGCGATTGGATTGCAGGGCGAATACGACGCGTTTAATAACCTTGGTCGAGTCGTCGGCAACTCGACGATGATCTACCAATACGATGGCGGACAGGACAATCTGGGAGCGGATCGACGATCACTGACACCAGACGGCAATAATCGCGGAGCCATTATTGGGCGACACAAACAATACTTGCCGGGGCAGGCGCAGATTTTTGGTGAGATCGGCTATCTCAGCGACCGCAACTATCTGGAATCCTTCAACGAACCTCGCTACGACACGGACAAAGACGTAGAAACGCTGCTTGGTGCTCGCCAGGATCTTGGTACCTGGAGCGGTTCGCTGATGGCGAAGACCGAGCTGAATGAATTCGAAGCATCAACTGACTGGTTGCCTCGAGGCGACCTGTACAGTTTTTCTCAGCCATTGTTTAACGGACTCGCGTTTCACTCGTCGCATTCCAGCGTTGGCTATGCCGACCTTGAGCCCGGGCGTCCGCCGACGAATCCTAACGACCCGTTTACTCCACTGGGGCTGCCTTATGTGAATAGCGCCAGTGGACTGGTGGCGATGACTCGACACGAAGTTGACGCTCCGTTTATGGTCGGGCCGATCAACGTGAATCCGTTTGTCATGGGCGAAGCCGCATTTTGGGATGAAGGCCTGGTGGGGACCAACATCGATAGATATGTGTTTAGTGGTGGAGTTCAGGCGCATCTTTCAGCCACAAAGGTGATGCCGTTCATCAGGAGCGATCTTTGGAATTTGAATGGGATTGCTCACAAAACTGATACATGGCTGGAATACCGCTTCACCAATTCTTCCAGGAATCTATCTGAGATCTCGCAGTATAACGAAATCGACGACAACGCGACCGAGCGATTTCGCAGTCGTTACACGACCCAGATTTATCCGGGGCTGATTCCCGCTGAATTCGACCCAAGATATTACGCCGTTCGAAACGGAGCTGGTTTGTGGGTGAGTGCGCCGTATCACGAACTTGTGGATGACCAGGAAACACTTCGACTTCGCTGGCGCAACCGACTGCAAACCAAGGTTGGCCCCGTTGGGCAGGAACGGATTCGTGACTGGATGATATGGGAATCAGGTGTCACGTGGTTCCCGAATTCAACTCGCGATAACTTTGGCGAAGACTTTGGACTGATCTACAGTAACTACCGTTGGAACGTAAATGATCGAACCAGCATTCTGGCAGATGGTATCGTCGACCTGTTTGATAACGCGCAGGACGTTTGGAGTCTGGGAGTGTTGAGTCAGCGAAGCACTCGCGGCAGCGTTTACCTGGGCTATCGCAAAGTCGAAGCGAAGAACTATCTTGATAGCCAGACTCTGGTTGCTAGCTATAGCTATCAAATGAGCCCCAAGTGGATATCGACCGGTTCCGTTGCCTATGACGTCGCTGCTGGCGAATCGCGGGGATCTTCGCTGACGTTCAGTCGAGTTGGCCTGGACTGGGTGGTGCATGTCGGTTTTGGCATCGATACCAGCAAGGACAACATCGGTCTGGCGTTTGCCGTCGAGCCACGTTTCGGCCCGCCATCACCTACGAATCTAAGCTATCTGCTGGGACTCGGGCGATAACGGTTTGTTGAAGTCATAAGTGCGTTGTCGGCCTTGTTCAGGATACGCGGCGTGCACGGCTTATTGATGATTTCGAGAAGATCATCAGCTTCGCGATCTTCGTCGTGCTTGTATTCGTGGCAACCGATTGTGAATTGATAGCCCCTCCGCTGAGAGCAGACGCAGTGAAGTAATGGCTACTCCCCCATGAAATATTGCAGGCTTTTCATTGCTGACAATCGTGGCCAGGCACGCTGCAAAGTCACAACTGCCTCGGAATGCTAAGAAGCGGATTGCATCATTTGGCTGGAACGTTCTGAGGTTCAATGACGTGACCGAGAAACAGGATGGTTCCCGTGGCCTGATCAACGATGATGTACAGAAACCGTTGATCTGCTTTGAATTCCACAACCGCGTTGGGCAATCCCTTCGCAACGAAGACTGCGGTTGCCGCTGCGGCTTCCGTTCCCTTTTCGTGGACGTCAATGAATGCCTGGTGAGCGATGTCGGTTAGGTAGAGGTTTGTCTTTCCCGAGATCAGTGACAGATCAGCTGATGTATCGAACGTCACGGAGATCCCCTGTTTTTTGAGAACATCTTTCAGCGACGAAGTTGTCGACGTTTCGAATCTTGGAATCGCAACGTCCACCATGGTTCGTTTCACACCTTCCAGTATGCTCCGAAATTGTTCTGCAGCGAGGCTCCGTTCCAGCTTCGACAGTCCATTGGTATCTCGCGGCAGCACAGCAACAAATAAGATTTTGTCACCACGATAAGGCATTTGCAGTATCTTGAAGTCTGGCGTTTCCATGTATGCAAACTTGCCGGACTGCCGCATCATTCTGGAGGGGACGGCTTTTTTAGCAGACACGTGAAACAACTGTTCGGTGGTGGACTCAGGCAAAAACGGTCGAGCCCATGAACCGCGAAAGTACATAGCGTTTGTTAGCAATAATCGTGTGTCTCGATTAACGGATGCGGGCGACGCCAGTCGCTTGATGTGGCCGCCAGTTTGTTCGGGAATCCAGCTGTTGATTTCCTTGATGGGGACGACCGACTCGCCTTCGAAATCCAACGTGAAAAGCTCCGCCCCATAGTGCTGTCGCAGAACGCTGAAAAACTGCCGGGAATAATCACACCCCGTCGCTCCCCAACACGGTTGGGAGATTTCAGGATGCATCCATTCTGATTAGATGATTCCGTCGGCGCCGTCGACAAAGCTGAGAATGCAGTATGAAGCTGAACCTGATCAGATGGAAAGTAGGCAGTCGCGGCAATTTCTTTCGCGCTGGCAACTTTCGCGCTCGCCTTGGGTCATTGCCAGAGCGGTCGAAACGCGCTTCGGGCTGGCCTGGTGAAACGGGCGGAGGATTGGCGTTGGGGCTCGCTGTGGCGTTGGTTGCAAAAACCGGACCAGATCCCAAACTGCTGTCACCGTGGCCGTTGCCAAGGCTTCCTGGCTGGGCGGGTCGCGTCAACGAGTGTCTCACAAAGCAGGAACTCGCTGCCGTTCGGCTGTCTGCTCAGCGAGGCAAGCCGCTGGGCGACGAAGCTTGGGTGGAATCAATGGCACGACGGCTCAACCTTGAATCCACCATGCGTCCCCGAGGCCGAGACCACGAGTTCGTTTTCCAAAGAAACCAAAGGATGATTACAACAAAGAGACCTGACCCCTTTGACGTTTCTCACTCTGGCGATGTAGACAAGCCGGTTTGGTGTGTCGTCCCGATTGCTGCCAAAACCAACAACCCGATCACCTTGTTGGGCGCTGCATCGGATGTCCGGTTTGCAGATTGCTAGTGATAAAGTGCCGCGTTCAACGCACGGTGCTCCACCGTTGTCTTCGACGATCTTGTACGCGAAAACTCGCGGTTCTGTCATGTTAAACGCAAAGGGAATCGTTACATCTTCCTGATGTTACTGAAGTGTCAGTCCGTCGCTGCCTAAGCCGGGAATTTGCGGATGATCCAATATCCTGCGTTCGTTATGCGGGAACAGCTTTAGTCCCGTCGTTCGAACGAGAGAATACGTGGGTGGAACTTCATGTCGGACATTCGTATCGGTCTGGTAAGCCGTAGACCGCCCAACGAGCGACAACGACTCAATGCAACGTACAGCTGGCCGTATTCGAAAGCGCCATGAGAAAGATCCAGAATGACCTGATCAAACGTCATGCCTTGACTCTTGTGAATTGTTATCGCCCATGCAAGTTTCATTGGAAACTGCTCGAAGGATCCCACCACCTCCTCGATCAGTCCCGGACCGCTTGTACTTCGTGCGTATCGGATCACATCCCACGTGAACCGTTTTACCCAATGTGTTCCGGACGGTAGCTGTACCTGCACAAATTCATCGCCGTCGCGGACTCCAAAACCAACAACAGTCCCAAGCGTACCATTCATCCAGGAGTCCGAGTTGTTTTGAAGCATGACTATTCTCGCACCACGCTTCAGTCGCAGGTTGGCATCGGTTGGATAGCTGTTTTCCTGCAACTTGCCCCTGATGCGCGCTTCAAAAACGTTTTCAGAACCATCCAGTTCATTGAGTCGTCTGGTGTTGGTTTCGCTTGCTACGCGGCGTGTGGTCGTGAGGACGATCGATTCCGGGCGAGTTCGCGGCGCGTTGGAATCCACGTTTTTGTTCAGCTGAGTGAGGTCATACGTGCTTGCGGTCGCATCTCGAATATGATTCAGCAATGAAATGAAATTCGGTTCAGTTTGCCGAAATGTCTTCGTTAGCCAACATTGTTTCAGACCTGCAAATCGAAGACACGCAGCATCAAAAAAGAACGGAGATTCATAGAGGTCAGGAAAATGTGTCTTCAATTGCTCGTCACCGATAACCGGAGGCAATTGGGCGAGGTCACCAAAGAAGACAACTGGAATTCCACCGAATGGAGACTTGTTTCCCATGTGCATTTTTAATGACACGTCGATTGCGTCCAGCAAATCTGCTCGCACCATGGAAATTTCATCGATCACGATGCCGCTCAATTTCCGGCACACGTCGCGGAAGGAATTGCTGACTCTGAATTCATGTTGCGTCATCAATGAAGGCGGGAATCGGAAAAACGAATGTATCGTCGTTCCTCTTACATTGAGGGCCGCTGCCCCTGTGGGAGCCAGGACGGCGAGCGATTCGTTAGCCTGTGATCGGATGATGCGCAGAAGAGTCGACTTTCCAGTTCCCGCATTTCCTCCAATAAATATAGGTCCTTCAGATTTTGCAATCGCCAGCATCGCCGCTTTCATTTCTGCGGTAAGGCTCTGACCGTTGATTCTATTGAACTCAAGTGGCTGCGCTAAAATTGCCATGTTTCCCTCCTGGCCTAGTTAAGTTGATCAGGAGCTGGAAGCAGCTTGAGCGCAATGTCGACAACTTCCACCCGAGACTGCAGGTCTTCCTTGCCACGTTCCGAAAGAGAACTGGAAACGTGGGTGATCGCTCGGGAAATCTGCGAGGTTGCTGAGCTTGCGAATTTAGTCAAGGCATTATCGCATGTGTCTGACAACTCTGAGATGGCAGTCATAATCAACGTGTTGACGCGTTTCCGAATCCTCTTGATTGCATCCGGCGCGCCAGCCCTTAATTTGCTCTGCATTCTGTACGAACAGCCAGATCCGGATTCATTTGCGATATGCGAAAGAACGCTGCTAAGTTCTTCCTGTGCGATGCCATAGGTAGGCTTTCTAATTGATTCGACCTGTTCGATTTTTTTATTGACAGCTTCAAGTAGTTCAAGTCTCTGCTGATGAGTAATCCCCATCAATTGCTCAGATACGTGCTGAACCGCAGCGGCGACTTCTGGAATACCATGGCCCGACTGCAATTCCTGTAATCGAGCATTGATCTGTGCGGTCAGGTCGACGGTTATCGTTGAAATCTGTTCGGAAATCAGATGATCCCGGAAGTGCGTCCATGCCAGCATCACGTCATCAATCAGCACGGAGCAGACATCTTCGTTCAAGTCGATGTTGCGGCCCCTTCCAGTGACATGCACTCCATTTTTTCGAGCGACAGCGCGTAGGCTCGCCCAATGAAGGCTTGTCCAGATCGTGATTTTGTCTTCGAACCTACGATCAGACATTGCCTCGACCTGGCTCAGTCGGTGTTTAATGCCGGTAGCGCCATCCATAGACTTCAGCCGAAACTCTTCCGCCCGGAGTCTTACTTCCTGTTTGAGCCAGGGGATCAGGTCCGTTTGCACGGTCGATACGATTTGCTGCAAGCTTTCCTGCCCGCCGGCTATTTGCGCCCTCGTCGTGGTAACCGCTTTTTGAAAGGTTCCCGCCAGCAGGCGAACCTCACTTTCGATCGCCAGTTCGATGTCTTCAAAAAAGTTATCCGACAGATAAGTTTTGGCAACATCCGTCAGAAAACCTCTGAGTTGTGGGACCCCCGTTGCTCGAATGTCTTCGTCAAAATAATCCGAAAGTTGTCGTCGCGTTCTCCTGCTTGCGGAGTAACGTTCACAAAAAACTTCGTGTGCAAGGGCTGAAACAAAAAAGACTTGAATGTCGTCAATACGGCTTAGCAATTCCGCCCGTTTTTTGCGGGAATCATCATCATGTCCCTGAGGAAGTTTCGGCCCGGCAATGTCCCGCAGCATTGCGTGGTAGGTTCTAGCTTGCTCTGACTTGTAGGCCTCAATGGCTTCCATGTGAATCCGAGCTTCCTCGTCTTCTGAAACATCATTTAGTAGCTTCTCATCGATGTTTGGATGGTAGCTATCCAGTTTGGTGCGAATGATGAATAGTCGCTGGCGACGCTTACTGGTTGCCTCAAGAAAGTTGGCGAGCACTGATGAGTTACGGAGCCACGATTCTATATCAGGCCCCAAATTGCTGTCGCTGGTAACAATTGCGACGGCGGTCGCACTCTCTTTCACGCTATTAGTGACGGCGGTCCGCTGCGGATCCGTATCGTTTGTTCCTGGTAGGTCGACAAGGCTCAGGCTTGGGTGCCAATTCTCGAACGGACCGGAAATTTTGCATTCCTCGACGATGGTCCAATTCACGTCAGTTGTTGAAAGATACTTTTCAACAGTTGTCTTCATACTGGCAGGGTCATTGACCCTGGGACGTGTGTTTTGTCCCAGTAGCCGGGCCAGCTTTGGTGGGATTTCAGCGGTTCGAACGGCTGCCAGCAAGTCTTCCGGAGGCAAGTCAGGATCAACCTGAAACAGCTCGATAAATCGTTGAAGGACCGTCTTCACGAACCGCGGATCGTCAATTGCGACCTCGTCGTCTCCGCCCTTAATTTGCTGTATGGCTTCGGTTGCGACCGAAACCGCTTCACGCCAGTCGTTGATAACTTGTTCTTTGCTAACGAACTTGACTTCTAATGACCAATCTTTAGCCCAGTGGAGCGTTAGTATCGACGCCGTGCAGGGTTTCACATCGGACGTTGGTAGTAAGTCGATACCTGTCAGTGCGTTCAATAATGTACTTTTGCCATGCCGACTTGGCCCCAGAACGGCAACATCAATCGGTGGAATCGATTCCAGACGTGATTCAAGTTCGTTCAAGCGTCTGGACATGCGATCCTATGCTTCGCGGCACTCGGGAAACATGGCCGCTGCATTTTCAACCTCATCCGTGGCTAAGGCGACACGCAGTTTTCTGATCCGCTCACGCAGTCGAGAATCGCTGGGGCGGTTTTCATTGATCGAAATGGGAACAGACATCGGAATTAGTCCTGGCTGTTAACGATGAGTTAAAGATTGGGGTTTCGTACGTGGGTCATCTGTACAGCGGCTGGGTGGCGTTCGGAGGATGTCCGCGGCGTAGTTGAAAAGAGTGACGGCGGAAATAGGGCTTTGAGATCAAACTAAGAGTTGCTCACGTTGTCAAGGACGAGGACTGAGAGAGCATCTGAAAGTTGAGGCAACCTTTGAAGCCTCGGATTTTCCGGAAGCCTTGTTCGGCTCGCAACAGACCCGAGACGCACCAGCGGTGACGCATGGTTCCGCCTTGCCAGCTTTTGACTCGTCCGGTCACCTGGCGAACTCGGCTGAACAGGGATTCGATCGCATTCGTCGTTGCGAACAACCAGTCTTCGCCCGTTTTTATCGGTGATGTCCGTGCGCTCATTCATGTAATCTGCGACTTCCTTTTGAATGGCAGCTCTGAGCATTTCCTGAGCTCCGGCTCGAAGGATTTCCGTCAATGCATCACGTACTGTGAGAACTCCGAAATCTGAGGTCGCCGCTGTGTCTTCAAGGGCGGAATTGGTATTCTGAATCATGGGTGACGTGCCTTTCATGAATGAGCTGGAAACTTTGGTAGGTAACCAATTCATCGCGAAACACGGCGCCTGTTTCAACCGTCACTCAAACACAACTTTCTGCAGTAACCCCTGCGCCTCTGGCAACAATCGCAAGCCCCTGCCGCACGGCGCAAGCGATTTGGGGTAAAGCCACAGACGAATGCCATAAGCAATTGAAATGCGGACCCGCAGCCATGGCGATTCGAGGCGATTTATCACTGAACAGAACGGCAAACCGTTGTGTCTAAATGTAGCGAAGAACCACCGCAGCGTTAATCGTCGTCAATAATTGGCAACTCAGAATTTCGCTCACGTTCCATGGTAATCTTCCGACCACCATTGCTGTATTCGACGAAATTCAGGTAAGCTCGCATCAGCATCAAGCCACGCCCGCAGGGACGTTCGATGAATTCGGCAGCTGTGGCATCGGGCACGTCATCGGGTTCGAATCCTTCCCCTTCGTCTTCCACTTCGACTCGCATTTTTGAGTCACTAACGTCGGCCAGCACACGAACCTGCTTATTGCGATCGCCGGCGTTGCCATGCTTGATGGCGTTTGTGATGGCTTCTTCCAGAGACAATCGCATCGCGAAGATATCCCGCATGCTGTATTCGTGCTGCTCCATCAACCCAACAATCCGCTCCTGGACAGCCAACCCTTCGGTTGTGTCGCTGGGGATTGCAACGCGGATCTGAGAGGGCTCAGCCATGTGGCGATGAACTCCGGAAGACGGCTGAGAGACAGCCTTATTGTTCTGCTAGAGAGGGAAGTTAGATCTGATTTTCCTGAGTTGCTGCGGTACTGAAGACACCGCAACCCGAAACGTAATCGCACAACTCAGAAGCCGGCATGTCTGTTAGAATTTCCCGAGAGCGTCATCAAGGTCATCACACAAAGTCAGCACCTTATGCAACTGAGTGATCTTGAATACGTCTAGAATGTCTTTCTGGATGTTGCACAGAGCACATTTTCCGCCAGCGGCTGTGACCTTCTTATGCATCGTAATCAGCTTGCCCAACGCTGCGCTGGAAAGGTACTCGACCAACGAGAAGTCCAGAACGATTTGCTTGCGACCATCCTGATCGACAAGACCAAACAATTCCTGACCAATCTGGTCGATGTTTGCTTCGTCAAGAATCTTCTTATCCAAAAATCGAGCGACCGTGACCGACCCGATTTCTTCGATGTCAATGCGCTGATCTGACATTCAACAGCCTCAATAAAATGCTGTAACTTTGCACCCGCCGCAGACTCAAATTCAAGCCCGCCGACCGTCAGGCACCGCAATACAGTTTACGGAACCACTTTTAATGATTCCAGACTCCGCTGTGCGAAACCTAGAAGCGCATTAGTCTATCACATTAGCCCCTTCAGATGCACTGTCAAGCCAACTAAATCAAAGGAACTATCCTCGGTTTGTTTCCGGTTAGGCACATAATACCAAGCGTGTTGCGACCGACATTTGACGCAAAGGACTCTCCATTTTCACCAGTTGCCGCGTATTTCTGCCGATGTTCCCGCGAATGATAGTGATAATCCGTGCGCCGGCCGCATTGACGGCTCAATGGCGATTGGACGAGTATTCAGCCGCTTCGATAGATTTTATGCCGCCCTTCATACGTTTGTAACATCCTGGGGCGGGTTTCCGCCGCGCATCGCTGGATGCGGTCTTAAATCGCAGATTTACAAGCAAGCCAATCCAGCGATTGCGAAGTTCACTTGCCTCGCGCGTCGTGCCTGTTCTGGGAAGTTCGTCGAAGCGGCTTTCGGACTGCTTCCAATAAACGGGGTCAAAGATCTCAGCTAACTGAAATCACCAGAAACCAACCACAAATCCCACGAGTTTCGTGCGCGAGCTCCGACATGGTCAGCAAAGTCGAACCACTGTGCTGCTGTAAATCACAGCGACGGCCAAAACGTCGTCACCCTACGTACAACCTTCGTATTTTGCAATTCCTCTGGTCACGTACAGCTGTATGAAAGGATGCATGAAGCCGCATTGCGGCGATCGAAACAAAATTGAAATCCCGAAAAAACAATTCGCGGCGACGCATATTCGGTATTCCACAGTCGTGAACCGGGGCTCCGTCAAAAACATAACACAAGACCTGAACGTCCAAACAGAATTCGATGCCATCTTTCAGGCAACTCTTCGTCAACGGACGCATCCGAGTACATTGCTGCGTCTGTATTGAGAGTCGCAATGCAGTGAAGTTATAGCCAGCCCAACATCGCTGCAGATAATTATAGTTATGACTCCATCAGGTAAATGGCTGTCTGCATCTTGCGTTTCGTTCCGAAAGTTTTGATATGCAGCCACTTAGTATTTTTGACATGTTCAAAATCGGCGTGGGGCCATCCAGTTCACATACCATGGGGCCAAGGCTGGCCGCTCGAAGATTTCTGGACGAACTTCCCGCCAGCGACCGAAGCCGTGTGTCGAGAGTTGTCGTCGATCTTTACGGTTCGCTGGCAAAAACCGACAAAGGGCATGGCACCGATATTGCCGTACAGCTGGGACTATGTGGTTTTTCTCCAAGAACCATCGACGTTGAGTCTATTCCCGAACATATCCGAGAAATTGCCACTACAAACCTAATCCGACTTTTAAGTGAACGCCGGATTTCCTTCCACGCCAAAGCAGATATCCGCTTCCACCACGAACTCCGAATGCCGCTTCATCCAACTGCCTTGCGTTTAACGGCGTGCCTGCCAAACAACGCTGAAACCAGCGCCGTATTTTAATCAATCGGCGGCGGCTTCATCGTCAAAGACAACGAGGTGAAGGATGGCGAGACTCGGTATTCGCCTTTGACGTCACTGCCGTTTTCGATCGAAACGGCCAGTGATCTCCTGAAGTATTGCACTGAGAACTCGGTAGAGATGTCGGACCTTGTAATGCAAAACGAACTACAATGGCACGACGAACCGCAGGTACACGTGAACCTGGCAGAAATCAAAGATGCAATGCTGGATTGTATTCATCGCGGTTGCCGGACCAATGGTACTTTACCAGCTGCGCTGCACGTTCAGCGCCGAGCCGCAAGAATGGCTCGGTCGTTGCTGGGACACGACGTTTCCGAATGTTGCAACATATGGCTGAACGAGGTAAAGCTGCAGTCGCGCGACTTTCAGAGAATCCTGAACTGAGTCAGCTGTTTCGCTCTGGCCGTCAATGAATAGAACGCTGCGTTTGGCCGGGTCGTAACCGCGCCTACAAACGGCGCGGCTGGAGTGATTCCTGCCGTGATTTTGTACTGCATCTGTTTCTGCGATCTGCCTGACGATTGCTTCATCCGTCTGTTGCTGACAGCAGACGAAATCGGCTGCATCTTTAAAAAGGGAGCCAAGATTTCAGCCGCCATGTGTGGTTGCCAGGCCGAGATCGGCGTATCGTCAGCAATGGCCGCAGCGGCATTGGCAGAATGTCTTGGCGGCACACCGGGACAGGCAGCGGAAGCCGCCGAAATCGCGATGGAGCATCATCTGGGAATGAAGTGCGACCCCAGCGGTGGACTCGTCCAGATCCCGTGCATCGAACGCAATGCAATGGGTGCCATCACGGCGGCGCAGATGTCGCTTCAGCGAGATGCCGGTGACGCTCGCGTTTCTCTGGATGTCGTGATTCGCACGATGTGGGCAACTGCTTGGGATATGAATGCCAAGTATAAAGAAACATCCGAAGGCGGACTTGCCGTTCAAATTCCCGTTAACGTCAGCGAATACTGAAAGATCGTGTTCCGCATTCATCTGCGATTTTTATGCTGTAATCAACAACGCCGTTTCCTGAAAAAACCAAGCCGCTGGCTGTGGACGCACGTGTTAACCTGCCTGCAACAGAAAACAACGATTAAGTGGCAACGGCGTTTCAGTGTGGGACAGAGAATTTCCCTGCACGAGTTGAAAACACAACGACGGAAGACGAGACTGGCAACTGGTTCGGGCGAGGCGAACGCTTATTCATATTCCACTTCAGTGAATAGTCCTACGAGCAATCCAGCGGAGCAATCATCAATGAGCACTTCTGATCAAACCAACCGGCGTCAGTTTCTGTCTGCGTCGGCGACTGTTGCATCCACAGCAGTTGCGTCCGCTATTGCCGTGCCATGGGTAGCTTCACCCAAAGTCCTGGCGGCTGACGAAGTGTCGGCGAACGACAAAATCACGCTGGGCGTAATCGGCATTGGACCGCGATGTACTTACGATCTCACGGCGATGCTGCAGTTCAAGGACATTCAGTGTGTTGCGATCGCTGATGTTCAGGCAAGCCGCCGTGACGCAGGAAAGGCGTTGGTCGATGGACATTACGGAAACAAAGACTGCGTCCTGTTTAACGACTTTCGAGACCTGCTGAATCGCAAAGACATCAACGCCGTGATTGTTGCCACAGGCGATCGCTGGCACGCGACGGCATCGATACTGGCGGCTGATGCCGGCAAAGACGTTTACAGCGAAAAACCGTGCGGGCTAACGATCGGAGACTGCCAGGACCTGGCCGAAAAATTCAATAAGACGAAACGCATTTTCCAGGCAGGAACTCAGCGACGAAGCGTGCCAAACTTTCAGCAGGCAGTGGCGATGGCTCAATCTGGGCAGCTCGGCAAAATCCATACGCTGTATGCAACCGTCTACATTCCAACGCTGGACAATAGCTGGCTGCCCGGCGAACCAACTCCTTCGCCGGATGTTTGCGACTGGAACATGTGGCTCGGACCAGCCCCATGGCGTCCGTATAACACGAAGTATGTCGAAGGTCGTTGGCGCGGCTACTACGACTTCGATTCCGGCGCACGACTGCTTGACTGGGGCGCTCACACAGTAGACCTTTGCCAGTGGGCAAACAACGCTGACGATACAATGCCGCTTGAATATCAGCCATCCGACCGAAACATCGTCTGCACTTATGCAAACGGCGTCAAACTTGTGATTGACTTTCTGAAAGAGCCATTCGGCGATCGAGGCCCACGCTGGATTACTCGCCTTGGAACCTGTCCGGTTCGCTTCGAAGGCGACGAAGGTTCTGTCGAAACGGGAGACAGCGGAGAAATGGTGGTGAAGCCCGCTGCCCTGCTGAACAAGCCTGAACAGTCTGCGGAACGCGTGCGAGGACTGGACGTGTCGGCTCATGCACGCAACTTCTTTGATTGCGTGCGATCTCGCGAACTGACAATCTGCAATCAAACCGTCATGAGACGGTCTCATATTGCCTGCCACGCGGCAGCTCTGTCCTGGATTTTGCAGCGAAAACTTACAATCGACCCGAAGACCGAAATGTTTGTGAATGATGATGAAGCCAACAGACTGATTCGACGTCCTCAAAGAACATGGGTGTGACATCCGCCGAGACGCATGGGCTGCAGCCTCGAAGCAGCCCGGCAACTCAGTTTAAAGGTGCCAGCCACTCACGCTATTGACGGGTGAAGCTTTTTGAATGCCTCGGCTTCCGGAAGATTTTCCGTCGCCGCAATAGAAGCGGTCCGAAAACCGCTCTTGCGAACTTATCAATACAAGCACGACGAGCGAATGAACTTGCAGTGCCTGGATTCACTTGCCCGCGCCGCGTGCTTGTAAATTGGCGGTTGTAGGACCGTCGCTAGACTCAGAACAAGCGACGATTTTTGGTTGAAACGGCAGAACCACCCGAAAACCCTGCTGGATTCCGCGTATTGAGTGTTGTGAGTCAATCCAATTCGTGGCCCAACAAAGGATTTCGGGTGAAGGCTTCAGCTTATCA